>CALBZG010000039.1 GCA_937889655.1 uncultured Clostridia bacterium | reverse complement strand
CGATGATCAATATCGTTATTGTAATATGTCTTAAGCGGCTTGAGGACTTGAATTTTGAAAACCAGCCTGAAAGCTTTGGCCAAAATTCAGCAGCTTTTTTTTGAACAAGACCACGAATGTCATTGCAAAAATGAATAGCGTTTTCACGAAGCATTTGAACAAAAACTATGACTTTTTCACGAATCATTTGCACAAAAACAGTAATTTTTTCACGAAATATTTGCTGCCCGAAAACCATGGCATTTTCTGAAGCTTTCTTTAAGAAAGGTAAAAGCTGTGCCATTAATTTTTTAACAGTTTTTTCGATTTCTTTGGCTATGCAACTAGTTTTTTCTTTGAATGATTCCATTGTTATCCTCGATAATATACACTGCTTTACCAACCTTGAGAAGTTCCGCCATTGAGTCCCGTGCTGCCTCTTCAGTCATTAAAATCGCCCAGACGTTGCGATCATCCACAAACTCCATAATATCTTCCACCTGCATTTTGGTGTCAGAAACGTTCAATATGGCTTCATATCTTCCTGAATATTCATCTGTACCCGGAACCTCTACTATCATCCGTTCCGCCGCGGCCCGATTTTTCTTACCTGTAAAATTCATCATGTAATCGCCGCTTTTGGGAACACTCACTACGAGCTGGGCATTGCCATGCTCCGAAAGCCACGATACAATCTGATCCCAAGTCATCGAAGGCTGTTTTGTTTTATTATTCAAAGTATACGCATTGCTTTCCGCATCCCAAAGGATTTCGATTCTAAGTGTTCTGAAGCCCTGCAGATAGCTGTGATCTAATGCTTCTATCGAGTTCGTCCCCACAAGTTCTGCATCCGGCCATCCTGCCTGTACGATCTCCGTCGGATAAGTGCGCGATACGTCCTTGCTTGCCGCTTCCGTCACACTTCTACCCTCTAGAAATATTGTCTTTATGGCATCACTTTTTAATATATACTCCGATGTGTTTACAACATCGATACTTTTTAGATAACCATCATAACACATTTCAATATCGACATCTTCACCGGTTTTGAGATCCCATGCCCTACCATTTTCGAAAACACCGTCTCTTGACATTTCGTATCCAATGTCATTTGTGAAAAAAGAGCCTTTTGTCATGTATGTCTGCTCAGCTACGAACCCCTCGTCGATCGTCAGGATATTATGGCCTGTATAAAGGGTGTCTAATGATTCGAATCCAAATAGATATGCAATAGTGGGCAAAATATCCGTTTGTCCGCCGGCTGTTTCGCAGATTCCATTAAATTCTTCAGAGCCTGCAGGCATATGAATGATCAGCGGGATATTCAGCATGTCTTGGAATCCATATTCTCGGCCTAGAAGACGCTCCATCGATGCATCGATTTCTTCTGTATGAGTGAGACCTACATGGTCGCCATAAATGACAAATATTGAATTGTCATAAAGCCCTTCCGCTTTCAATTCTTCAATAAAAACACCTATGGAATAATCGGTATAAGCAACGCTGTTCAAATAGTTTCCGACTATTGTTCCTTCATCTTCAGGCAGAAGCTCGATCGTTTGGTATTTCGGGAGCATCTCGAACGGATGATGATTTGAGAGGCTGATCACAAAACTATAAAAAGGCGCTTCCAGTTCCGCCATATACTTTACAGCCTGGGGATAAAAGCAGGAATCGGTTAGTCCCCATCCCATCCATTCCATTGGAGAAAAGTAACCATCTCTGCCATTGTCGTTCAAACCACCATAATAGGTATCAAACCCGAGGGCTTCGTATGCCTTAGATCTATTCCAAAAGTTTTGATTTTCAAATCCATGCAGTACAGCGGTGCTATATCCTTTTTCTTTCAAAAGGACCGGAAGTCCTCGATAATAGTTTTGATCATATAGCTTATATGTGTAGCTGGCTAAAGTGCCATAGAGGGAGTTATTAACGGCAAACTCCGCATCGGAGGTGTTGCCGCTGCCGATCTGTTGATAAATCTCGGAGCAATAAATAGAATTTGATTCAATGATCTTATTTAGGTTTGGTGTGATTTCCTGACCATTGTATTCCATCCCAATAACAAAATCCTGCATTGATTCAAGCTGCAGCACAATTAGATTTTTCCCCTCGGCAACGCCGAATAAAGGTCCGTTTTTTTCCAATGGATAACTGTCGGTATAAGCGGCCATGTTTTCGTTTTTTTCTGTGCCAAAACTGTTATCTACAACATCTTTCAGGTGATAGGCAAAAAATTCCTGATTGGATAGTGAAGTGATCAGCGGCAATGCCGCAAAGTTCCATACGAGCATAGTCACCAGAATAATGGCTGGTATCCCCGACTTAAGCCCT
>CALBZG010000038.1 GCA_937889655.1 uncultured Clostridia bacterium | reverse complement strand
CGGACCGGACTGATTTTGACTTGAAACAGCATATACAGCACTCTGGTCAGGAGATAAATTATGTTGATCCAGAAACAAACGAAATATATGTTCCATATTGCATTGAACGTTCTGTGGGAGCGGATCGGGTCACCTTGGCTTTTCTCTGCGATGCGTATGATGAAGAAATATTGACAAGCGAAGATGGCAAAGAGGATATGAGAGTAGTACTGCGTTTACATCCTGCACTTGCTCCATTTAAAGCAGCTGTTCTCCCTCTTGCAAAAAAACTCAGCGATGTTGCAGAACCGATTTTTGAAGAATTGTCTAAACATTTCATGGTGGATTACGACACATCTGGTTCTATCGGCAAACGATACAGAAGAGAAGATGAAATAGGGACGCCTTTCTGTATATGTGTTGACTTTCAAACCCCTGAGGATCACACTGTAACCATAAGAGACAGAGACACAATGGAGCAAATAAGATTGCCGATATCGGAAGTAAAGAGTTATATCGAATCGAAAATGGATTTTTGATCGAAAAGCAAGCCGTATTTTTTAGCATGAATGATTATTAATTGTCAACAAGATGAATAAAATTCTTGTTGACAATTTTTTATTTAAAAAATATACTATTATAAAATAGTTAGATAATCAAAGTATATTTATCGTTATATAGGAGGGCAAGTTGGGCATAACAATTACAAAAACGGGCAAAACTTTACCGGAGTTTGTGCTGACGAATAAAGACTTGGAAAAAATGGTTGATACAGACAACCAATGGATCATCGACAGGACCGGTATCGAAGAACGACATATCGCGATCAAGGAAACCAGCGTTGACCTTGCATCTGCATCAGCTGAAATCGCCTTGACAGAAACAGATCGTGATACGATCGATCTCTTGATCATTGCCACTGTTTCACCGGATAAATTAGTTCCTTGCATGGGGTCGCTGGTCAAAGAGCGCCTTGGACTAAAAAATGCAGCAGCTTTTGATGTCAACGCTGCATGCAGCGGATTCATGTATGGCGTTTGGGTGGCGGAAGCTCTTATGATCAAAAATAATTTTAAAAAAGCTCTCGTTATCGGAACGGAATGTCTGAGCAGAATAACAAATTGGGAAGATCGCAATACCTGCATAATTTTTGGTGATGGCGCAGGTTGCGCCCTCCTTGAAAATAACCCGGAAAAGAAAGGCATTTTGTCAAGTTTTGTAAAAAACTATGACGATACTCAAAAGTCCCTGGTTTGCGGGTTTGAATATCTCAAACGGCCGTTTGACACTGAGTCCGGTGAAACGGATCCGGATAACAAGATGTTTATAAGAATGAATGGCACTCAGGTTTTTCGTTTTGCTGTTAATGCCATCGAGGATGTAATGAATGAAGTTTTGAAAGCTGCTAATCTTTCGCATTCGGATATAGCTTATTATGTTCCTCATCAGGCAAATATGAGGATCATAAGCGCAGCTGCCAACAAGACAGGCCAACCCATCGATAAATTCCAGATCAGCATCAGGCAAACGGGCAACGTCTCTGCTGCCAGTGTTCCTATGGCTTTGCATGATCTTATGACAAGTGGCAAAGTCAAAGAGGGAGACAAAATCATGCTGATGGGATTTGGTGGAGGCTTGAGTGCAGGCGCATTAATTTTTGAAGTATAGATCCATATTGAAAAAAGTGAGACAGAATATACAGGACTTTTACAAGGAGGAATATAATAGCATGAACAAAGTATGCGAAATATTGGGTATTGAATATCCGATTTTGCAGGGTGGAATGGCAAGAATCGCTGATAGTTCTTTGGCTTCTGCAGTAAGCAATGGCGGTGGATTTGGCATTATAGCTTCAGGGGGAGAAACCGGAGAATGGCTTAGAGAAGAAATAAGAAAAACACGAGAGCTTACGAATAAGCCTTTTGGAGTCAATCTAATGCTGCTTTCTCCTAATATAGACGAACTGGTAGAAATCGTATGTGAAGAAAAAATCAAAGCAGTTACAACTGGTGCTGGCAATCCGGGCAAGTACATGAAAAAATTTGCGGCAAATGGGATCACAGTGATCCCGGTAGTGGCGTCTGTAGCCTTGGCCCGCCGGGTCGAGAAAGCAGGAGCTGCGGCAGTAATAGCGGAAGGCCTTGAAGGTGGAGGTCATATAGGAGAAATGACTACCATGGCTTTGGTTCCAATGGTCGTCGATGCTGTTTCGATACCGGTGGTCGCAGCTGGGGGAATCGGAGATGGGCGCGGGATCGCAGCGGCATTCATGCTTGGCGCCTCGGCAGTTCAGGTCGGAACAAGATTTCTTGTTGCAAATGAATGCACAGTATCACAAAATTATAAGAAAGCAATATTAAAAGCCGAGGACAACGATACATGTGCCACAGGCAGAAGCACTGGCCATCCTGTAAGAGTCCTGAAAAATAAATTGGCTAAAAAAGTATTAGCTTTAGAAAAAGCAAATGCTGACCCGGAAGAAATAGCAGCCCTTTGTACAGGAAGATTATGGGATGCAGTTAAAAAAGGCGACATGGATATGGGATCGGTTATGTCAGGCCAAATAGCCGGACTTGTTAAGAAAGAACAACCGGCAAAAGATATTATTAGTGAAATGTTTGAGGAGGCACAGAAAATATATGAAAATAGGTTTGATATTTGCAGGACAGGGAGCACAGTACACAGGAATGGGCAAGAGCTTGTATGACCACTCGGATGCTGCTAAGAAGGTTTTTGATGCGGCAGGAGATCAAATCAAGCAATGGTGTTTTGAAGGAACAAAGGAAATGCTGAGAGAGACCCATATTACTCAGCCGTCAGTTTATACTGTCACTATGGCCGCTTATGAAGCCTTTCTGGAGGCTATGGAAAAGGCCGACAAAGATTTCTGGAGTCATATTCAAATCGTTGGAGTCTCTGGGTTCAGCCTTGGAGAGTATGCAGCCCTGACCGCTGCAGGCACGATAGACGAACTGCAAAAGGGAATTGATATAGTTATCAAAAGAGGAAATCTGATGAGCTTTGCAGGGATCGATGAAAACGGAAACCCTAAAGGAGGGATGTCCGCGGCTTTTGGAGAAAGAACAGAAATTCTTGAGTGTGTTGAATTAGCAAGGGGAAACGGAATTCTTGAAGCGGTCAATTTTAACTCGCCGGTTCAAACAGTTGTTGCAGGAGATTTTGCCGCTTTGGACAGATTCAAAGAAATTGCGGGACAAAAGAAAATCAAAGCCAGACCATTAAGCGTCAGTACAGCATTCCACAGTCCGATGATGGAACCGGCCGCAGAAGCATTAAAGGATATTTTAAGGAAATCGGACCTGAAAAGCCCTGGAGTGAAAGTATATTCCAATGTTACGGCAAAAGATATGATGGAAGATTTTAAAGGTCCGGTTGGGGAAGAATCTGAATTTATAGCAGACCTCATGGCAAGACAAGCCAGGTCTCCGGTGTATTGGCAGGAGACCATTGAAAATATGATAGCGGATGGAGCCGATGTCCTTGTTGAAGTTGGACCTGGCACTAC
>CALBZG010000037.1 GCA_937889655.1 uncultured Clostridia bacterium | reverse complement strand
TGGACGGCGTAACAGGCGGAACCATCGGCGGAACTTACTGCGGAAATGCAGTAGCAACAGCAGCAGGAAGCAAGCTCATCGACATCATGCTGAGAGACGACTATCCTGCAAAAGCAAGGGCTATCGGCGAGAAGTGCATGGCGAAGTTCAATGAATGGAAAGAAAAGTACGAGATCATCGGAGACGTTCGTGGCATCGGCGCCATGATCGGCGTTGAATTTGTCAAGGATAAGACATCCAAGACACCGAATGCTGACTTGGTAACGGCTATCGTGCTGGAGGCTTGCAACAATGGACTGATGTTGGAAGCTGCCGGAACCTACAACAACGTCATCCGTTTCCTCTGTCCGCTTTGCGTGACAGACGCTCAGCTGGATGCCGGCCTTGCCATCTACGAGGCTGCCATCATCAAATGCATGAAATAGTTAGATAACGGATTCTATTATTGAATAGGCGCGATCAAGCTTAATCCATGATGGCTATTCTGA
Organism: uncultured Clostridia bacterium; assembly: GCA_937889655.1. GTDB lineage: Bacteria > Bacillota > Clostridia > Peptostreptococcales > Anaerovoracaceae > CALBZG01. The sequence goes on along the minus strand of CALBZG010000037.1, from coordinate 28,804 downwards.
GCTGCTAACAATCAGCGAATGCAAGGCTGTACACAGGGCTTTCTGTATACAGCCTTTTATTTTGCTTGCAAAAACAACAAATCAAAGTATAATGTAACCATATGTTTGTTGTCACCCTTGTTTTGGCTGCATACACGAGAAAACATCATTAATGGCGTAAGCGATAATTCATTAAATTAGTCTTTATATTGATCGCCAGTCTATTTATCGAAAGGATTGTAAATGGAGATAGAGTTAAAATATATAGTTGATTCAAAAGAGACTTGTGAAGCCATTTTTGAGGATTCATATTTGTTCAGTATAGAAGAAGACGGAACCCGTGAAAAGGTCTTTATGAAGGCTGCTTATTTTGATACCAATGACCATATACTTTCTGCTAACGATATTGCCTTTCGCGTTCGTCTTGAAAGAGATAAACTGGTTGCATCGCTTAAATGGAGGGGCAAATGTGAGGGAGCCTTGCACAAGCGAGAGGAAATCAATGTGCCTGTAGATAATCCGGACTGTTTTTTGATGCCGGATCCAGGAATTTTTAAGGAAAGTGAAATAGGCAAGGAAGTCATAAGACTCGTAGACGGAAAGCCTCTGATTTCGATCATGGAAATCGTCTTCATGAGAAGTCGTTTTAAGGTTGACACAGGAAGCAGCATCGTCGAAGTATCTCTGGACGTGGGGGAAATCATGACTGAGGCAGGCAACCAGCAATTCTGCGAATTGGAGCTGGAATTGTTTTCAGGAAGCGAAGAGGAACTGGTTATACTGGGGGACAGATTGTCTGCGCAGTATAATTTGCTGGAAAGTCCTGAAAGCAAGTATGTCCGGGGCTTGCGAATACTAGGTATACGATAACTCAAAAGGGCTGAAAAGCCCTTTTTCATTGTCATTTTCATTTACTTATATATAAATATAGGTTATAATAATATGCGTTCTGTGTCCAAATTTCATGGAAGCAGATGAAATCGCATATTATGAACGTGAATAATTAATATTATGGAGGATAAATCAACAATGAAGGCTACATTTATTGCAAAAGAGAAAAATGACGTTAAATTTTCTATGGAGTTTACTGCGGAAGAATTTGAAAAAGCCATCATCAAGGCGTATCAGGAAAACAAAGGTAAGTTTGCAGTGGATGGTTTCAGAAAGGGCAAGGCCCCAAGAAAAATAATAGAAGCGCGGTACGGTGCTGAGATTTTTTATGATGATGCTATCGACAAATTGTTTTCAGAAGAATATGGCAAAGCAATCGAGGAATTGAAACTGGATGTTATTGACAGGCCAAGAGTGGAACTGGGCGAAATTGAAGCAGGAAAGGGTTTCACCGCCACAGTCAGCGTTGAAACATATCCTGAGTTTGAAATCAAAGACTATTTCGGCGTCAAGATCGACAAAATCGAAGAGACTATAGATGATGAAAAAGTAGACGCAGAATTGAAAAAGCTGCAGGAAAGAAATTCCAGAATGGTCAACGTTGACAGACCGGCTCAAAATGGAGACACGGTGCTGATAGATTATTCCGGATTTGTTGGCGATGAGCAGTTCGAGGGTGGAACCGCTGAGAGGTATGCATTGAAAATTGGCTCCAATACATTTATACCGGGATTCGAAGAGCAGCTGATTGGCGCTACCGTTGGGTCGGATATGCAAGTCAAGGTGACATTCCCCGAAGAATATCATGCTGAAAAACTTGCCGGTCAGGAAGCGGTGTTCAAGTGCCATGTCCACGAAATCAAAGAAGAAGAAATGCCTGAACTGAACGATGAATTTGCTAAAGATATTAGCGAATGGGACACTCTGGAAGATTTAAAGAAAGATACCAGAGCCACCTTGGAGAAATCCGCCATTGCCAGATCAACAGATAAAATGAAAAATGCAGTTCTGGAAAAAATTTACGAAGCCAACGATATTGACATTCCAAAAGCAATGGTTGAAGAGGAAATCGACAATATGATGGCAGAGTTTGACCAGCAGCTCAGATATCAGGGCCTCGATCTGCAAAAATACTTCGAGTATCTGCAGAAAGAACCGAAAGAATTCAGAGAAGACGTCCGCGAGGACGCTTACAGAAAAGTCAAGACAAGAATGATCGTCGGGAAGATAGCCGAACTCGAAAATCTTGAGGCTACTGAAGAAGAACTGGATAAACATTTCGAACTTCTCGGAATGCAATACCAGATGGATGCCCAAAAGGTGAGAGAAGTTGTTGGAACAGCTAACAAAGCCCTGTTTGAAAAAGACATCAAAATGAAGAAGGCATTGGACCTCATCTTTGAAAAGGCAGAAATCAATTAGTTCATAGTATATTTACACATAGAGATCAGGAAAGGGAGGGTTAACTAATGGCTTTAATTCCTTATGTAATAGAACAAACATCAAAAGGCGAGAGATCATACGACATCTATTCTAGGCTGCTTAAAGACAGGATCATTTTCATAGGAGAAGAAATCGATGAACATCTGGCAAGCCTCGTAGTTGCTCAGCTTCTCTTTCTTGAAGCGGAGGATCCGGACAAAGATATCAGCATTTACATCAATAGTCCGGGCGGAAGCGTTTCAGCGGGCATGGCCATATATGACACTATGCAATTCATCAGACCTGAGGTATCGACGATCTGTGTTGGAATGGCGGCCAGTATGGCAGCTTTCCTTCTGGGAGCCGGCGCGAAAGGCAAGCGTCTCGCTCTCCCAAATGCCGAGATCATGATCCACCAGCCGTTGGGAGGTATTACCGGACAGGCCGAGGATATTAGGATCCACGCAGATCACATTTTAAAAACCAGAAGCAAGTTGAATAAGATATTATCCGACGTCACGGGGAAAAGTATGGACGTCATTGAAAAGGATACGGATAGAGATAACTTTATGAGTGCAGAGGAAGCCAGGGTCTATGGCATCATTGATAAAGTCATAAGGTCAAGGTAACGGGGGAACAGGAATGTCTAAGTATGATGATGAAAAACAGCTTTGCTGCTCTTTCTGCGGAAAGCCGCAGAGCAAAGTAAGAAGGCTTATTGCGGGTCCCAATGTATACATTTGTGATGAATGCATTGAGCTTTGCATGGATATTATTGAGGGAGAACTGGAAGAAACTTACAAAGATGCCGAAAAGGACAGAAATGCGGAAATGGTCCTTTTGAAACCTAAAGCCATTTTGGAGAAGCTTTCCGAATATGTGATCGGCCAGGATGAAGCAAAGAAAGCTCTGGCAGTTGCAGTCTACAATCACTATAAGAGGATAAACAATCTCAAGGTCAAGGACGATGTGGAGCTACAAAAGAGCAATGTGGTCATGATAGGGCCTACCGGATGCGGAAAGACTCTGCTCGCGCAGACTCTGGCTAAAATTCTGCAGGTCCCGTTTGCCATTGCTGATGCCACGGCGCTGACAGAGGCAGGTTATGTTGGCGAGGATGTAGAGAATATTCTTCTCAAACTGATTCAGGCTGCGGATTATGATATTTCCAAGGCAGAGAAGGGTATCATATATATTGACGAGATCGATAAAATCGCGCGTAAATCGGAGAATGTTTCCATTACACGGGATGTAAGCGGCGAAGGCGTTCAACAGGCCCTGCTTAAAATAATAGAAGGAACGATCGCATCTGTTCCGCCTCAGGGAGGCCGTAAGCACCCTCAACAGGAGTTTATTCAATTTGACACGACGAATGTCATGTTCATTTGCGGCGGCGCTTTCGACGGACTGGACAAGATCATCCAGAGAAGGCTTGGAGAAAAGACCATCGGATTCAATTCCGAATTAAAAAAGGGAACGGAAGACGAAAACAATCTTATTAAAATGGTCCAACCGGAAGATCTGCTGAAATTCGGCCTCATACCTGAATTTATTGGCAGGCTTCCGTCCATTGTAACCCTCGATGAGTTGTCAAAGGAAGCCCTCGTAAAGATCATTACTGAGCCGAAAAACGCACTTTTGAAACAGTATAAAAGGCTTTTAGAAATGGATAACGTAGAGTTTGAAATCGAGGAAGATGCCTTGCTGGCGATAGCGGAAAAGGCGATCGAAAAGAAAACCGGTGCCAGGGGGCTTAGGAGCATCCTGGAAAAGACGATGACAGACATCATGTATGAAATACCATCCAGACATGACGTTGTCAGGTGTACCATTACAAGAGGAACCATATTGAATAATGAAAAACCGAATCTGACACTTACAGATAACGTACCTAAACCTGCGGCAGTATCCAAGAAAGCCAGAATAACGAAAAAGCAGGAGTCGGCATCGTAAAATGGGGGGAGATTTATGAGCGATAAAGAAAAGGATAATAAAGACAAAACAATAAAAGAATCCCTGGAAGAAACCGAAGCATCAGAAAAAGAAACAGAAAAAGAAGCGGAAACAGAAGAACTGATCGAAGAAATCATGGATGATGAAGACAGCAAGCTTACCACCCTCCCGATGATCCCATTGAGAGGTCTTGCTATATTCCCCAATATGGTTCTTCATTTTGACATAGGCAGGGAAAAATCCATCAATGCGCTGGAAAAAGCTATGATCCTGAATAAGCATATTTTTTTGGCGACGCAAAAAGATGAAAATACAGATCTGCCAACACCGACAGATTTCTATCACATCGGTACGGTCGCAAAGATAAAGCAGATGCTCAAACTGCCGGGAGATAATATCCGAGTGCTGGTGGAAGGAATAGCCAGAGCTGAAATCAAGGATATCATATTTGAAGTGCCTTATTTCAGATGCGCAGTCAACACCATCCCGGATGTGGAACCGGATGCTGATGACCCAACGATCCAGGCATTGATCCGACTTGCCATCAACTCCTTCGATGAATATATGGAGTTGAAGCCAAATGGGCAAAGGGACCTGCTGCCGACGATCATGAGCATCAAAGAACCGGGAAGGCTAGCGGACATGATCGCCTCTCATATAGAAATCAAGATCGAGGACAAGCAGGCGATCCTGGAAGCATTTGACGTTAAAAAGCGTCTCGAGCTTATCAATGACATTTTAGCAAGAGAAATCGAAATCCTGAATATAGAACAGGATATTAATTTTAAAGTAAAATCTCAAATAGACAAGAATCAGCGCGAATACTACCTTCGCGAACAAATGAGAGCGATCCAGGATGAACTGGGTATGGATGAAGATGTGGAAAGCGAGATGGATGATTGGTTCAAACAGCTCAAAAAGCTGAAGCTTTCCGAAAAAACCAATGATAAAATCGAAAAGGAAATCAAACGTTTCGGCAAGATGATGCCTTCGTCAGCGGAAGCATCAGTCAGCCGCACCTATATTGAAACGATACTTGCGCTTCCTTGGAATAAAGCTTCCAAAGGCAAGCTTGACTTGAAAAAGGCGGAGGACATCCTCAACAGCGATCATTTCGGCCTGGAAAAGGTTAAAGAAAGAGTTCTGGAATATCTTGCTGTTGTCCAGCTTTCAAAAGGGCTAAAAGGCCCGATACTATGCCTTGTGGGCCCTCCGGGAGTAGGAAAGACTTCCGTTGCCAAGTCTGTAGCCAGAGCTATCGATCGTGAATTTGTCAGAATGTCCTTGGGTGGGATGCGAGATGAGGCGGAAATAAGAGGCCACAGGAGAACATATATCGGCGCCATTCCGGGGAGAGTGATTTCCTGCATCAAAGACGCTGGAACGAATAACCCGGTATTTCTTTTAGATGAGGTTGACAAAATCGGTGCGGACTTTAAGGGGGACCCGGCTTCGGCACTGCTGGAAGTTTTGGATCCGGAGCAGAATAAAGATTTCACCGACCACTATCTTGAGGTGGCTTTTGACTTGTCTAAAGTCATGTTTATAACTACCGCAAATACTACGGATACGATCCCAAGGCCTTTGCTTGACAGGATGGAAGTCCTCGAGGTCCCAGGATACACTTCGGAAGAAAAAGTAAAAATCGCCATGAACTTCCTCCTGCCAAAAAAAATAGCAGAGCATGGACTAAATAATGAAGATATTACCATACCGGAAGAAACCGTCCGAGACATTATCAATTACTACACAAGGGAATCCGGTGTGCGAAACCTTGAAAGGGAAATCGCTAATCTTTGCAGAAAAGTCGCAAGGAAAATCGTTACAGACGGAAAGGCCCAATTTGCAATTAATCCTGATATGCTGGAAAGCTATCTTGGAAAGCGGAAATACAGATATGACATTATTGAAGGTGAAGAAGAAGTAGGAGTGGTAACAGGGCTTGCATGGACCATCGTTGGCGGAGATACTCTTTTCATTGAGACTTCTGCTGTGCCGGGAAGCGGCAAGCTTGAATTGACAGGCCAGATGGGGGATGTAATGCAGGAATCCGCAAGAGCCGGCATCAGCTATATCAGAAATAAAGCAGCTACTTTTGGTATCGACGTGGATTTCTATAAGAATCTGGATCTGCATATACACATACCTGAAGGGGCCGTTCCAAAAGACGGACCAAGCGCAGGCGTGACGATGTGCACAGCCATGATATCCACACTAACCGGGATCCCAGTTAGAAAAGATGTAGCTATGACCGGCGAAGTGACTCTTCGGGGCAAGGTGCTTCCGGTGGGAGGAATCAGAGAAAAAGTTCTTGCTGCCCATAGGGCTGGGATCAAAAAAGTGCTGTTGCCGGTGGAAAATGAGAAAGACCTGGACGATCTTCCGGTGAATGTCAGAGGAGTCATGGATTTTGTCCTGATCCGTACTGTTGATGATGCATTAGAGAACGCCCTGGTCAGACAGCCGAAGGCAAAGCCTCGTAAAAGCAGTGTTGAAAAGGTCCAAAAACAATGATAATAAACAAAGCAGAACTGGTTGCTGTTGCTGTCAAACCCGCGCAGTACCCGCCTGACGACATAACTGAAATAGCTTTTGCAGGGCGCTCAAACGTCGGGAAATCATCCCTGCTGAACCTGTTGACGAATCGCAGGAATTTGGCAAGGGTGTCCGGCAGTCCCGGGAAAACCAGAACTATTAATTTTTATGAAATCAATGAGCGTTTCAGAATTGTTGATCTGCCGGGATATGGATACGCGAAGGTATCGAAATCTCTGTCGGAAACCTGGGGCGAAATGATAGAGGCTTACTTAAAGGAGCGGAAAGGCCTTATAAAGGTTATTCAACTTGTCGATATCAGGCATGCACCTTCAGCCCAGGACATACAGATGTATGAATACTTGAGACATTATGGTTTTGATGGCATTATCGTCGCAACAAAATCCGATAAAGTTTCAAACAACGAAGCCAAAAAATGCATCAGCACGATAAGGAAAACGCTGAATCTGTCAAGTGAGGACATAGTGATACCGGTTTCAGTGCTGAAGCGGACCGGAGTAGACCGTTTGTTGGAGGTCATGGATGCCATATATCAGCTTTCAAGTGATCATTAAAAGAATAAAAGCTATTAAATTCATGATGAAGGACCCCAAGGTAAAGAGGAGAAAAAAACTACTGATCGTTGCGGGTTTGGTTTATTTGTTACTTCCCATAGATTTGATCCCTATCGCGATTTTCCCTTTGGGCTTATTGGACGACACGGTGCTTTGGTTATGGATTTTATGGTATTTGAGGGAAACCCTTGACAACTATTGGCTGGGGGAAAAGACAGTGGATCTGTCAAAGCATTATCGTGGGAAAACAATAATCGATGATGTGGAATACGAAGTCAGGGAAGATGACAAAAGCAATGATGATACGAAGAAGAATTAAGGGGTAGATAACCAATGAACAGCGATTATCAGATCGGAACAACACTCATTACGGAAGAACAAATCAGGCATAGAGCCAGCGAGATCGGACATCTGATCACTGAGGAATATAAGGGAGAGGAAGTTGTTTTTGTCGGCATATTGAAGGGCGCTGTGCTTTGGCTTGCAGATGTAGTCAAGAATGTGGCACTGGACACAAAGCTTGATTTTATGGCGGTATCGAGCTATGGGGCCGAAACCAGGACTTCTGGAGTTGTAAAAATAGTCAAGGATCTTGACTCCGGTATTGAAGGCAAGAATGTCATCATCGTTGAGGATATTGTAGATTCGGGCATTACACTAAATTATTTAAAAGGGTACCTGAGTGGCAGAAATCCCAAGAGTTTAAAAATCTGTACGCTACTGGACAAACCGGCGGGGAGACGAATTGAGATTAATGCGGACTATGTGGGATTTGTGGTAGATGATAAATTCATTATAGGCTATGGCCTTGATTATAATCAGAAATATAGAAACCTTCCATATATAAGCTTTCTGGAAGAATAGAAGCGATAAAGTCCAATTTTGTCAATCAAGTTATTATTCACAATACATAAAGGAGATACGAATATGGGTTACAAAGTTCAAATCGGTTTATCAAACAAACATTTGCACCTTTCTGCGGCTGATGTTGAAACTTTATTCGGCAAGGGATACAACCTTACGCCAACCAAGGATCTTGTCCAGCCCGGACAGTATGCAGCGGAGGAGAAAGTCGATATCGTTGGGCCGAAGGGCACATTGAAAGGGATCAGAGTCCTGGGACCAGTAAGACCGGAAACTCAAGTCGAGCTTTCCATGACAGACGCAAGAACAATTGGCATCAAAGCGCCTATCAGAGAATCGGGGAAGCTGGATGGCACTCCAGGCTGCACTCTGGTTGGGCCTATGGGCACTGTCGATATTGACAAAGGGGTGATCGTAGCAATGCGTCATGTACACCTGTCGCCGAGTGAAGCCATCGAGGCGGGCGTCAAGGACAAGGATTGCGTCAGTATCAGAGTCTGCGGTGAAAGAGGGCTGGTATTCGATAACGTTTTGATCAGATCCGGCGAAGGCCACAAACGCGAATGCCACCTGGATACGGATGAAGGTAATGCTGCTGGATGCGGACCGGATTCAGTCTGCGAAATATTGGTATAGCATATCAATAAAAAAGTCTGTCACAAGAAAGCCCGCTGAAAACAAGCGGGCTTTATGATATACTTGAAAAGTATTTTCAGTTGCATTAGGAGAAGCCAATGAAAACACTCAACAAATATTTTGATCATACATTGCTGAAAGCAGATGCGACGACAACTCAAATCAAAGAATTGTGTCTGGAAGCTAAAACGTATGATTTTTATTCGGTATGTATCAACACCTGCCATGTGCCCCTTGCGGTTTCCGAGTTAAGCGGAACAGATGTCAAAGTTGCGGCCGTTGTGGGATTCCCTCTCGGCGCCATGGCAACCGAAGCAAAGGCTTACGAAACTGACTGGGCTTGTGAACAGGGCGCAGCTGAGATCGATATGGTGATCAACATCGGTGCAATGAAAGAAGGCCGTTACACATATGTTGCTGATGATATTTCTGCCGTTTGTGCCTTTGCATCAGAATATGATGCCAAAGTCAAGGTCATTCTTGAGACCTGCCTACTGACGGAAGAGGAGATCATGCAAGGCTGCCGGATCGCTGAAGAAGCCGGTGCTGACTTTGTTAAAACATCTACGGGGTTTTCGACCGGGGGCGCAAATGTTAAACATGTTGCCCTGATGAAAAAGATCGTCGGAGACAGAATGGGTGTTAAAGCATCCGGCGGCATTCGGGATTATGAGACTGCCAAAGAAATGATTGAAGCCGGCGCTGACAGGCTGGGCGCTTCTGCATCGGTTTTGATCATGAAAGAAGCTGAGTCGAAAGGCGGGGAATAGGAAATGTTTGTTCCAAATCCGATAGCATTTACAGTCTTAGGATTGGAAGTGCGATGGTATGGCATTTTAATAGCGGTCGGCATGGTATTGGGCACACTGGTCATGTATCGTCGTGCAGAAAAACATGCAGTTGAACCTGAAAAAGTACTGGATTTTATTATTGCAGGCATCCCGGCGGGTGTCATAGGGGCTAGAATATACTATGTAATATTCAACTGGTCCTATTATGTCTATAGCAATGGCAGCCCTGACTGGGGTAAAATAGTGAATTTGAGGCTTGGCGGACTTGCCATTCATGGCGGCCTTATTCTTGGATTCACTGCGGTAATATTGCTTTGCATATATAATAAATACAACGCATTCAATGTTTTAGATCTGGCAGCACCCGGGATCGCTTTGGCACAGTCCATTGGCAGATGGGGCAATTATTTCAACTCAGAGGCCCACGGCGGGCCAACAGATTTGCCATGGGGCATATGGGTGGATGGAGAAATGGTGCATCCCACGTTCCTGTATGAATCGGTGTGGTGCGCCATGCTATTTGTACTACTGATTTATATTGACAACAGAAGAAAATTCACCGGACAGATTATTTTACTATATGCCTTTCTTTATTCCATCGAAAGATTTTTTGTGGAAGGATTGAGAACCGACAGCCTTATGCTGGGACCGCTCAAACAGGCTCAAGTAATGAGCCTTGCAGTAATTCTTCTTTCAGGGGCCACCTATTTATATCTGAGGGAAAAAAAACAAACCCGGGCGACTAGCCAAACTGATCAAAAGCATATGAACCAAACTTAGACGAGGAGAAGCGAGAATGAAATTAGGGATAGTCGGACTTCCAAATGTTGGAAAGAGCACGCTGTTTAATGCGATTACAAAAGCCGGAGCAGAAGCGGCTAATTACCCATTTTGTACGATCGAGCCCAATGTCGGCGTCGTAACGGTGCCGGACGAAAGGATCGATGTGCTTCACAAAATGTATAACTCCAAGAAAACCGTTTATACCGCCATCGAATTTTATGACATTGCGGGTCTTGTAAAAGGTGCATCAAAAGGCGAAGGACTGGGGAATAAATTTCTTGGGCATATTCGTGAAGTCGCGGCTATCGTTCATGTGGTTCGTTGCTTCGAGGATGAGAATGTCATTCATGTTGACGGGAAAATAGATCCTTTATCTGATATAGAAATTATCAATACAGAATTGATATTATCTGATATGGAGCTCCTTGAAAGGCGTATACAAAAAACCGAAAAAAACGTGAAATCAGATAAAACCCTTGGCGCCGAACTAGAACTTTTACGCCGGGTATATGATGTTCTGGCGGAAGGGAAATCCGCCAGAATCCTATCAAATACATTTTCAAAGGAAGAAGATGAGTTTGTAAGATCTCTGGAGCTGCTTTCATATAAGCCTGTCATTTATGCAGCAAACGTTTCGGAAAAAGAAGTGGCGGCGCCTGATAACGATTTAGTAAAAGCTGTGAAGAAGTTCGCCGCTTCAGAAGGCTCTGAGGCTGTGGTGATTTGTGCCAAAATAGAAGAAGAACTGGCTGAATTGGATGACGAGGAAAAAAAGATATTTTTGGAAGAGATGGGCATTTCAGAATCAGGTCTTGATAAACTGGTCAAAGCTTCGTATATCTTATTGGATTTGATTTCATTCTTAACTGCCGGCGAACCGGAAGTGCGGGCCTGGACGATCAAAAGGGGGACAAAAGCGCCTCAAGCTGCAGGCAAAATCCATTCGGATTTCGAAAAAGGCTTTATTCGGGCGGAAACCATTGCTTATGAAAAATTGATTGAATGCGGAGGCAACCTGGCTCATGCGAGGGAAAAAGGTCTGGTTCGATCCGAGGGCAAAGAATATGTTATGAAGGATGGAGATATCGTGCACTTTTTATTCAATGTATAAAATGTATAAAACCAAGGATGCTCAAAATACACTGGCAAAGGGGTTGCCAGCGGTGTCTGTTATTCAAAAAGATATTGACACGGGGAATGGGAAGGATATAATCTTATTATAAATGGCATATGCCATAAACCTAAAATATCCCGTGTTTGACTAGATTCGGAATGAGGTGAATTGTTTATGCCGAGACCAAGAAAGTGGAGGAAAGTATGTTGTTTGCCGGAAAGTAATCTTTACGGTCCTCTGGATGCATTGGATATGGGAAATGACTTTGTTATGATGTCGGTTGAAGAGTACGAAACGATAAGGCTTATCGACCTTGAAGGATTGACTCAGGAGGAATGTGCCGAAAGAATGCAGGTGGCCCGGGCAACAGTGCAGACTATATACAAAGATGCGCGTTATAAGATTGCACAGTCAATTGTAAATGGTGATGTTCTGAAAATCGAGGGCGGCGATTATAAGCTGTACAATGAAAGCGAGCAGCAATACGGCTGTGAAAGATGTCGCAGAAATCGGTGCGAGAGATCTTTGAGCAGGATTGAAAATCCTGTTGAGAATACTTAAGGATAGATGGATGATTATAAAAACTTTAGCGGAAAATCATTCCTTTTCAAAAGATTATAGGTGTGAACATGGACTTAGCCTTTTTATTGAAACTCATAATCATAGCATCTTGTTCGACACAGGCGCAAGCGATCTGTTCATAAAAAATGCCCTGAAGATGAATGTTGACTTGTCTCAAGTAGATGTTGCCGTCATTTCACATGGCCATTACGACCATGGGGGAGGCATCAAAGCTTTCCTGGAGAAAAATAGAATCGCTCCGGTCTATGTCGAGAAAAGCGCCTTTGGCGATTTTTTTTCGAGAAAACCCGGTGGAGGGGAGAATTATATTGGCTTGGATAAAACATTATTACCAAATGACCGCTTTCTCCTAACAGATAGTAGACTGGTTATTGACAAGGAACTTGAGCTTTTTTCAGAGGTCGAAGGTGACAGAATGATGCCTTCCGGCAATATTGATTTGTTCATGAAGCGTGATGAATTGATGCTTGAAGATGATTTCTCCCACGAACAGAGTCTAATCATTCGAGAAAAGGATCATGCAGTTTTGATTGCCGGTTGCGCTCATATGGGGATTATTAACATATTAGAACGTTACAAATCGCTTTATAACAGTTTTCCCAGCCATGTGATCGGCGGGTTTCACCTTTATAACCGGGCAGCCGATTCTTATGAGGACCCAGATAAAGTGGAACAAATCGGAGTTTATCTGCTGAAGACCGGTGCCATGTGTTATACCTGCCATTGTACAGGGCTGAAGGCCTATGAGGAATTGAAGAGAGTACTGCATGACAGGATCAACTATCTGGCAACCGGAAGTCAAATAATTATATAGGGCAATGAGCCTGCAAGGTGAACGATAATTGCACCCGGCTGGATCTTTCGGCAACAATACCAGGAAGAACCCGCGCAACCTTATAACGAACCCTATAGCAAAATAAATACAACCAAATCTAAAAAAAATTTATACAATTGAATGCGCGACCCAAAATCATATTAATATATCAATAACAGGAGGAGAAAAGCACATGATTAAAAACATCAGTACTCTTTATTTCAGTGGAACAGGAACGACAAAAAAGGTTGTTTTGTCTTTAGCGGAAAACCTGAGCAAGAAAATGGGAGAATCAATCGCTATTAGCCATAAGGATTTTTCATTGCCTGCAGGCAGGGAAGAAGCCCCGAGCTTCAACGAGGATGATATTGTTATTGTTGGTGTGCCTGTTTATGCCGGTCGAGTGCCGAATGTGTTGTTGAAATATCTGAATTCAGTGAAAGGCAACGGTGCCTTGGCAGTTGCGGTGGTTTTATACGGCAACCGTAATTACGATGACGGTCTTATCGAACTGGCGGATATTCTTAAGGAAGATGGATTTAAAGTCGTTGCAGCAGGAGCCTTTATCGGTGAGCATTCTTTCTCAGACATATTGGCGAAAAACCGTCCTGACGAAAGTGATATGAAGATAGTGGCCGACTTTGCCGGAGATATCTACAATAAAATTGCTAATAATGAAGTTTTCCCGGATTTATTGGTTACAGGTGAAAAACCTTACAGGAAATATTATCAGCCGAAAGACAGGTACGGAAATCCTTTCGAATTCAGATTGATCACACCTCAAACCAATAAAGAGACTTGTATTGATTGCAAGCTATGCGCTGAAATTTGCCCGATGGGGTCCATTTCATTCGATGACACTTCAGTTTTGACTGGAATATGCATTAAATGCTGCGCGTGTGTAAAAGGATGCCCTGTGGGTGCAAAATACTTCGATGATGTCAATTACATTAAACATCAGAAAGAACTGGAAGAAATATATGCCGAACGAAGAGAGCCTGAAATCTTTATTTAAATATCGTTAGAAAAATGTGCGGTTTCTGCGGATGCCGCTGTCCATGCGGAGACGTGATTCAATGATCGATCACGGAGACCTGGTATGCCACTATATCAATTCATGAACCAGAGGAGTATCTGAAACCATGTTATATTGTGCAGAATGCAAAGCAAGAGGCTGCTATTCCGGAGCAGCGAACACAGTAGCCAATATTAAAAATTGTCCTTTAAGCGATCAGGAAATTATCGACAGGAGCCGGATAGAATATCATGGAGAAATCAAAGAATTTGCACGGCGGGCCGCTTTAATTGAAAGCGAAGGCTATTGTCGTTGGACAAGAGTGGAGGAAACAATCAGATTTTGCAGCGCGATGAATTACCGCAGAATCGGGATAGCTTTTTGCCTTGGCTTGAAGAATGAAGCTGAAATATTGGAACGGCTAATGAAAAACCATGGATTTGAAGTAATTTCAGTAAACTGCAAATTCAGCAGTCTGCCAAAAGAGGTACTTGGAGTTGCTGAAAATGAAAAACTCAGGCCGGGCACTCGAGAGGTGATGTGTAATCCGATCGGACAGGCGTTTTTTCTTAACAAGGGAATGACCGATATCAATTTAGTAGTAGGCCTGTGTGTCGGGCACGATAGCTTGTTTTTTAAGCATTCTGAAGCTCCGTGCACGGTTGTTGTGACAAAAGACAGAGCACTAGGACATAATCCGGCCGCAGCTTTATACTGCAGCGATGGATATTTAAAAATAGATTGATAGGGAGCATACGATTTTTATTACGGTTACGTAACTTTTCGATTAAATCAAAATTCTCTTGGGATCCAAATAATTAAAGAAAAGAATTGCAATATTTTACCAAATAAAAGTATAAAGTCTTAGCAAAGAAATAGATAAATATTATTCACATAAAAAAAGCTTGAAATTTTAATGAACATTAGAATTTCAAGCTTTTATCTATTTGATGCACAACTTTATTACAATAACGAAGCTCAGCGAAAGCTTATATTGTATATTGACTTTTATTTGTCATTTTAGTAGACTAATTTAGTGTAAAAATTAGTTTTGTTGTTTCAATTGAAACAACGGAACAACAATCCAGCAATCATATAGAAAATGAAAGAGGTGTATCAAATGTCAAAAAGAATGAAGGGTTTACTAGCGGCATTGTTCGTTTTATGTTTACCCGCCACTTCGTATGCCAGCGAAGCTGATCTTGCAATTCCTGTACTGGACTCATTCCAAACTACTTTGATCATGATCGGGATCGGTATCAGCATCTTGGGCATGTTTTTTGGATTTTACCAGTTCAACGTGGTCAAAAAACTGAGAGCGCACCAGAGTATGCTTGATGTTGCAAACACGATTTACGAAACGTGCAAAACCTATCTTATCCAGCAAGGAAAATTTCTCGCAATCTTATTTATATTTATCGGTGTTTGCATCGCGTTTTACTTTGGTTTTCTGGAAGGCAAAGGTGTCGGCGGCGTAGGCATGATATTGTGCTGGTCAGTTATAGGCATTATGGGTTCCTATGGTGTGTCATGGTATGGAATCAGGATGAATACCATGGCAAACAGCCGTATGGCATTTGCATCCCTCGAAGGCAAACCTATCAAACTATTGAACATTCCTCTTAATGCGGGTATCAGCATCGGCGTTCTGCTTGTCTGCGTCGAACTTTTCATGATGCTCACTATTTTGATATTCATTCCAAGAGACCTTGCTGGCGCAAGCTTCATAGGCTTTGCCATAGGAGAATCCCTCGGCGCTTCTGCCTTAAGAATTGCAGGAGGCATATTTACGAAAATCGCGGATATCGGTTCTGACCTGATGAAAATCTTCTTCCAGATCGATGAAGATGATCCTAGAAATCCGGGTGTTATTGCTGACTGTACCGGTGATAATGCAGGCGACAGCGTTGGACCGACAGCAGACGGTTTTGAAACATATGGTGTAACAGGTGTTGCCCTGGTATCATTTATCGTTCTGGGTGCCGTTGCAGAATTCCAGACAGATCTTCTGGTATGGATATTCACCATGCGTGTTCTTATGATCATAACATCCATCGGAGCATATTATATTAATAATGCCTATACAAGCATGAAATATCAAAACGCAACGGATCTTGACTTTGAAAAACCGCTATCCACATTGATCTGGATCACTTCGATTTTATCTATCATCGCTACTTTTGCTGTAAGTTTCTTCCTTTTGGGACCGGGAACGGCATTTGCCGAAACGGGTGCTAACCTTTGGGCCGTGCTTGCAACGATTATCAGCTGTGGAACAGTTGGCGGCGCACTGATCCCTGAATTCACCAAAATATTTACAAGTCCAAAATCAAAGCATGTAAATGAAGTCGTCAATTCCTCCAAAGAGGGCGGCGCTTCGCTTAACATCTTATCCGGATTGGTAGCCGGTAATTTCAGCTCCTTCTGGATGGGCATGGTGTTCCTGCTGCTGATGTTTGTCGCTAACTTCGTGAGCGGATACGGACTTTCCGATATTATGATGTATCCTTCTATCTTTGCATTTGGCCTGGTAGCTTTCGGACTCCTGGGAATGGGACCGGTAACGATCGCGGTAGACAGCTATGGCCCGGTAACAGATAACGCCCAATCGATTTACGAACTTTCCCTGATCGAAAGCATCGACGGTGTTGAAGCTGAAATCGAGAGGGATTTTGGATTCAAGCCAAACTTCGAAGTGGCAAAACACTTTTTAGAGGCTAACGACGGCGCTGGAAATACATTCAAAGCTACTGCAAAACCGGTTTTGATCGGTACTGCCGTAGTTGGTGCGACCACCATGATCTTCTCCTTGATCCTGGTTATTGACAAGGTTTTGGGGATCAAACCGGAAGAAATCTTAAACCTCTTAAATCCATATACTATCCTTGGATTCATATGCGGCGGCGCGATCATCTACTGGTTCACAGGAGCTTCCCTGCAGGCAGTAACAGCAGGCGCATATAAAGCCGTTGAATATATCAAGGAAAACATACGTCTTGACGAGACTGCGGACTTGAAAGCTTCTACAGCCAAATCAAAAGAAGTAGTCAAGATCTGCACGCAGTACGCTCAGAGCGGGATGCTCAATATCTTCATCACACTGTTCTGCTTCACACTGGCTTTCGCATTTTTCTCAGCACCGGCAACGGGCGTGGAGTCTGTTTCCTTCTTCATTTCATACTTGATCTCCATTGCCGTATTCGGACTTTTCCAGGCTATATTCATGGCCAATGCGGGTGGATGCTGGGATAATGCAAAGAAGGTAGTTGAAGTGGATTTGAAGCAAAAGGGAACAGCCCTTCACGATGCCACCATCGTCGGAGATACCGTAGGCGATCCGTTTAAGGATACATCATCTGTTGCATTGAATCCGATCATCAAATTCACCACTCTGTTTGGGATGCTGACGATGGAAATCGCAATAACGGAAGCGTTCAGAAATATTGCTCCAATCATCGGGATCGTGTTCTTCGCCATTGGATTGGTATTCGTATATCGATCATTCTATTCGATGAGAATAAAGCGCGTAAACGAGTAGTTAACCACCGCTAATTTAATAATCGATATACAAAAGGGCCAGCCTCAAATGATTGAATAAATAAGGAGACGGGCCCTTTTTAATGTGTATAGCTTTTGCAGCTAGTAATGTAGTTGGTTAGATGAACAAATTGACATTTGATTCTTCAGCATCACCGAGATATGATGCTACTCCGCCAAGTTCTACACCGTCGATCAACTCCTCTTTGGTGATTCCCATGATATCCATGGACATGGTGCAGGCTATGAGTTTTACTCCATTGGCCATGGCAATTTGCATCAGTTCTTCAAGGGAATTGACATTTTTATCCTTCATGACTTTCTTCATCATAGTGGTTCCCATACCGCCCATGTTCATGTTTGAAAGGGTAAGCTTGGATGTGCCCTGCGGCATCATCGCTCCAAACATTTTTTCTATCAGTGATTTATTAATATTCACTTTTTCTGACCTTCTTAAAGCGTTCAGCCCCCAGAAAGTGAAGAACATAGTGACCGGTCTTCCCATTGCTGCCGCGCCGTTTGCGATGATGAAGGAGGCAAGAACTTTATCAAGATCCCCGCTGAACACGATGATCGTTTTCCCCTGAGGTAAAGCGGCAATCGGGGTCGGGCTTTGATGTGCTGATGAAGACACCGGCTGATAAGCGCCGCCTTCCACCAAACCTTTTTTGATCCAAACGATATTTTCTTTGCCTTTTCTTTCTGTTTTGAGTAGCGTATTGCCCGTTCTTCTGCACCAGGCTTCCACATCTCTCGAGAATCCCATATCCGTTGCAGAAACCTGCAGCACTTCGCCATCGAACATCGATTTAATGACCTCGTTGACTTTCATGATCGGCCCGGGACACTGAAGACCGCTGCAGTTTAATATCTTGATTTCGGCGACGACCTCTGACTTGGCCTCAACTTCATTGCCGGTATCGGTAAATGCCGGAGTCACGGTCATCCCGGAATCACTCTTTAAATCCAAATAATGATTGGATTTGTAGAATGTAGTTCCGCCAGACAGGACCTTAACATCTTTAAATCCGTTCTGCGAAAGAATTCTTGCAGCATTGTAGGACCTTACGCCGATAGCACAATAAACCATGATCAGTTTATTTTTATCAAGTTCGTCCATTCTTTTTCTCAGCTGGCCCAAAGGTATATGATAGGATCCCGGAATGCTGAAAACCAATCGCTCCATATCTTCGCCAACATCAAGTATAATATGATCCTTTTCAACATTAGCCGAAATGGCATCCATTTCAGCGCATTCTATAAAAGAGACCATTTTGTTCAATATATTTTCAGCAACAAATCCCAGCATGTTGACCGGATCTTTTGCCGACGAGAAAGGTGGCGCATAAGCTAACTCGAGTTCTTCCAGATCGTATATGGTGCCCCCCAACCTCATCGTTGAAGCCAGGGTATCGATCCTCTTATCGACACCTTCCTGGCCAACCGCCTGGCCTCCAAGAATATGCCCTTCGCCGTCAAAAATCATTTTCAGAGTCAAAGGGGTAGCGTTAGGATAATACCCTGCATGGGATTTCTGGTTGATGATGGCGGTGAAATAGTCAGCGCCTTTTATTCTCCCGGCAGCGCGGAGGGTCTTTTCGTTTACACCTGTGGTTGCGGCAGCCAGATCGAATACCTTTGCTATCGAGGTGCCTTGCGTACCGTTATAGGTTTCATTTCCCCCGGCTATATTGTTTGCACAAATCCTGGCCTGTTTGTTGGCCGGCCCTGCCAAAGGTATCATAGCCGGTGTCTTCAACACGAAATTTTCCACCTGGATGGCATCGCCCACGGCAAAAATATCAGGGTTTGAAGTTCTGAGGTTGGCGTCAACTTTAATACCGCCTTTTTCATTCAGCTCGAGACCTGCGTTCTTAGCGAGAACGCTATTCGGTTTTACTCCAATGGACAGTATCACAAGGTCAGTTTCAAGAATCTTGCCGCTTTTCAGCTTGATCAATGTGGCCCCGTTACTATTTTCAAAGGATTCGACGCCATCTCCCAAAATCAAATCGACACCGTTCATATCCATGTTTTCATGAATAAGCTGAGCCATTTCAAAGTCCAGAGGAGCCATTACCTGATTAAGCATCTCCACAACGCTTACTTTAGCACCCGCTTCGTGAAGATTTTCTGCCATCTCCAGGCCGATAAATCCGCCACCAATAACCGCGGCTCGTTTTGGCTGCCGTTCCTGCACAAATGCTTTGATCATGTCGGTATCCGGGATCGTCCATAAAGTAAATATATTTGGTCCATCAATACCGGGGATCGGCGGTTTGAGAGGGGAAGACCCCGTTGCAATAACGAGAGTATCATAACTTTCCTTGTATTCATTGCCGATCTTCAAATCTTTTATGGTTACAGTTTTTGCTTCCGGATCTATTTGGGTCACTTCATTTGCAGTACGAATATCGATATTAAATTTCTGTTTCATGGCTTCCGGAGTCTGAAGAAGCAGGGCATCCCTGCTTTGGATCACTCCTCCGATATAGTAAGGTAGACCACAATTTGCATATGAAATATAATCCCCTTTTTCAAGCACTACGATTTCCATATTTTCATCAAGACGACGAAGTCTTGCAGCGGTGGTAGCACCCCCGGCAACACCGCCGATTATAACAGTTTTTTTGGCCATTTCATTTAACCTCCGTCTTATAAAGATATAACATGGGTTTATTATACCCAAAATATTCCTATATTTAAGTGACAACGTCACATTCGTGAAAAAATAATCACAGTGTCGCTGTCATGAAAATAAAAAAGCCGGCATCGTCATAACAGATGCCGGCTGGAATTACGGATTTTAAGGTATATATTGCTGAATGATCAATACGACCTCATTATGCATGATATAAAAATAAAACAACTGATAATCTTCATATTCGGCATTGTTTGGGCTGTAAACGGACCTATCCTCCATGAGAGCGTCTATGAATCCTTTAGCGTTTTCGAAACACATGGCTTTACTGCTATCACCGCCAGGGAAGAACACGACTCTTGCATTTTCTCCAAGGTAAAGGTCCTCGGTAAGATTTCGGTCGGCTATATAGAATCCGTTGGGCTGACCCGCATCCGAAACAAACTGTTTTTCATCGATGGTGATCATATAGCTGCCGTTGCCATTATCGACAATATTTTCGATTTGGCCAAATTGTTTGTCCGCCCCGTCTCTGACCAACTGCTCAGAAAATTCCGAAGTAAGATACTCGACTGTGATTTCGGGCTCAATATAAGTATTGCCGACGAGACCGGAGTCCTTACATCCCCAAAAACATAAAACAGTTAGTGCAATCAATAAAAAAAACATTCCTCGCCTGAATTTGCCGGCTTTCATGATTTCTTCCTCCCTAATGGCATAAAACACTTCGAAAAAACTTGGCGGCCTGCCATGATGCATGGCTGTTATTTTATTTATTTTTTACGTTTATTCTATTTATTATATATATAACATAAATACATGCAAAAAAGCAAATTTGTAATCAGGCACCCTGTATATAGAGTTACTGGTCCGGCGATGATACAACATCTTGTAAAATGAAAGCAAAACCCTGATATCTGTTGGAAAATAAAGCATCTAATGGAGTAAAAAAGTTATAAATTGGAGTAAAATTGTTGCAAAGTGGAGCGTAATGGTGTAAAGTGGTATCACTAACAATGTATATTTTGGAGGAAACCTGATGTTGATGGGTAAATATCAAAACTCAATAGACTCCAAATATAGAATGATCATCCCTTCAAAATTCAGGGATCAGTTGGGATACACCTGCGTGCTGACCAGAGGGATCGATAACTGTCTTTATATATATCCGGCAGATGAGTGGGAAGGACTTATGGGCAAACTGTCCGGACTGCCTATGAGCGACCCGGACGCCAGAGCTTTTGTAAGGCATTTTTATGCCAATGCTGTTGAATGCGATATTGACAGACAGGGCAGAATGACGATACCTCAGGAGCTGCGTGACTGGGCTGGGATCAAAAAGGAACTGGTCACCGTGGGTCTCCTCGACAAAATAGAAATATGGAGCAAAGACAATTGGGAGGACGCAACGAATAGGACCGAACTGGAGCAAAGCGACTTTGCAAAGAAGATGATCGAGTATGGAATTTAAACACACATCAGTATTGTATGAAGAAGCCATCGAAAGCCTGAACATAAACCCTGCAGGTATATATGTGGACGGCACTTTGGGTGGAGGCGGCCATGCTGCAGGCATTTGCCAAAGGCTTGCTGGAGAAGGTTTGCTGATCGGAATAGATAGGGACAGCGATGCGCTTGAAGCGGCTTCGGAAAGACTAAAAGAATTTAAATGCAGAAAAATTTATGTTAAAAGCAATTATTCGGATATCAAAAGTGTCTTAAAAGAAATCGGTATTGAAAAAATCGACGGGGCACTGCTGGATTTGGGAGTTTCGTCTTTTCAACTGGACAAACCTCACCGTGGATTCTCCTACATGAACGAGGCCCCCTTGGACATGAGAATGAATAGTGAGGATCTGTTAACTGCTTATGACGTTGTTAATTCATATAGTCAGGAGCAGTTGACCAGAGTTATCAAGGATTACGGTGAAGAACGCTGGGCATCAAGGATCGCAGCGTTTATTTCTAAAGCAAGAGAAAAATCAGTTATAAAGAGCACAACGGAACTCGTTGATATTATTAAAGCGGCGATCCCTGCTGCTGCAAGGAGAGAGGGACCGCATCCAGCCAAAAGAACTTTCCAGGCGATAAGGATCGAAGTCAACGATGAACTGGCACAACTGGAAAAAGCCGCCGGAGAGTTTTGCGACGTGCTTAATAGCGGAGGGAGACTGGCAATAATAACTTTCCATTCTCTGGAAGACAGAATCGTGAAAGAGGCGTTTAACAAGAGACTTCATCCGTGCACCTGTCCGAAAGAGTTTCCGGTATGCGTCTGCGGAAAGACGCCGGACATCAGAAAAATCACTGGCAAGCCTATTTGCCCTTCTGACAGTGAGATAAAAGAAAATCCAAGGGCAAGAAGTGCAAAACTTAGAGTAATAGAAAAAATAGGGGGTCGCATATGATTGCTGCAGAAAAGTGGTATGAATATCAGAAACAGTATAAAAAATACAGTTTTGATATGAAGCCACCGGAAAAAGTGATTGGGAAAGAAAAGAAAAAATCCCTGACAACTCCGAAGGACAGACTGATGCTGATGCTTCTCACTGTCCTGACAGGTGTCATCTGTATAGGTTTAATTATTTCTACAGCCTTTTCAGCAAGCATAAAGTATGATATAAATACAATAATAAAAGAGAACGCTGTCATTCAGGGAGAAATAGAGAACCTCAATGTGAAAATAAAGAGCGCAGTAAATATAGGGACTATTGAGGAACGGGCAACCACAGAACTGGGCATGGTATATCCGGAGGTCACGCAGTTCAGATACCTGGACCATGAGGTGCAGGCCCCGCAGAATTTCGCGTCTATTATTAAAGAAGCCGCCTATAATTAGATATCGCTAAAACTGCATAAGAGATAAACCAGACAACTTAATTAAGTCGGATTGAGGTGTGCTGGTTTTTTGTTAATATATTAAGAATTCGAACTATGGAGAACATGTTATACGATGGATAAAACGCCAAACAAAATTAAAAAGAGACTGATTGCAGCCTTTGCGATTATATGCCTGATGATATCTATATTGTCCTTTCGCGTGGGATGGGTGCAGATCGTCAGAGGGGTAGAATATGCAAAAATGGCTACAGGCCAACAGACAAGAGATGTTTCCATAGCAGCAAAAAGAGGCGCCATTTATGACCGTAACGGCGAGGAACTTGCAATCAGTGCAGCCACATTTTCCATCTGGGTGCGCCCGGAAAAGATTTGGAACGGCGATAACGACAGTGAAAAAGAACAGAATGCGAAAGAGACCTTCACCGCATTGTCAGAACTCCTTGGTATGAGTGTGGAAGAAATTAATGAGGCGGCTTCTGCCGATTCAAAACTCATTAAAATTGCAAAGTACCAAACCAAGGAAACCGCGGATTCTATTATGGGTCTTGGTTTACCTGGAGTTGAAACCACGGAAGAGGTCAAGCGATATTATCCACTGGGGGCTTTCGCCAGTCATTTATTGGGGAGCGTTACTGATGATAACACAGGTCTCTCGGGGTTAGAACTTCGATATGACAGCTTTTTGAGCGGTGTTTCGGGTCGATGGATAAAAAGTGCGGATGTTGAGGGAAACGGTCTTGCATATGGTGTCGAAAAATATTTTGGGGCAGAAAACGGCCTCAATTTAGTATTGACCATTGATTCAGTGATACAGTATTATGCCGAAAAATCCATCGCCGAAGTGAAAGAGACAACGGGCGCGGATAGAGTATGGTGCCTTATGATGGATCCAAAAACAGGTGGCATCCTTGCCATGGCCGCCACGCCGGAATTTGACCCTAATGATCCCAGGACTCCTCTTGACCCGGCAGAAGCGACCCGCCTCGAAAACCTTTCCGCCGCAGAAAAGATGACTTATTGGAATGAAATGTGGCGAAACTCCATGATCAGCGATACGTATGAGCCCGGATCCACCTTCAAGCTGATCACGACGGCCGTTGGTCTGGAGGAGGGTGTGACTTCATTGAATGATACTTTTGTATGCACCGGCTCAATAGAGGTTTTCGACGCCACGCTCAGATGCTGGAGATATAAGGAGCCACATGGACATCAGACTTTGGTCCAGGCGGTAGGGAATTCCTGCAACCCTGTATTGGTTCAAATCGCTCAACGAATAGGAGAAGAAAAATACTACAAATACCTTGATCTTTTCGGTTTTTCTGAAAAAACCGGCATAGATTTTCCTGGTGAAAGCTCGTCCATTTTACAATCGCGGGATGGAGTTAATCCTGTTGGTCTCGCGACTATGGCTTATGGACAGGGTATTGCTGTAACACCGATACAGATACTGTCCGCAGTATGCGCTTTTGGCAATGGGGGCCAGCTGATGCAGCCGCATCTCGTCAGCGCCCTGACCGATTCACAGGGCGACGTTGTGAAATCCTTCGACCCGAAAATCGTCAGAAAAGTAATATCCAAGGAAACAGCCGATGAAATGTGCTATATCATGGAGTCAGTTGTTTCTGAAGGCGGCGGCGGAAAAGCGAAAGTCGATGGCTACAGGGTCGGCGGCAAAACTGGTACGGCCCAGAAAGCTGAAGGTGGCGGATACAGTGATGAGACCTATTCTTCCTTTATCGGCATGGCTCCCATGAATGACCCGAAAGTGGCCATACTGCTGGTAGTAGACAACCCGAAGGGCATTAAATACGGCAGCGTTACAGCAGCCCCGGGAGCCCAGAAAATTCTAGCGCAAACCCTACGCTATTTAAATGTAGAGCCCGAATTCACGCAAGAGGAATTGAAAGCGCTGAAAAGCGATACGGTGACAGTGCCGAATTTAGAAGGCAATAGCATTGACAATGCCATAGGAATTCTTGGGGGATTGTCGCTGGGCGCCAATGTGTCTCCAACCCTGGAAGCCGTGGAGGACGTAATGGTCGTGGACCAGTATCCGAAACCGGGAGAGAGTCTTAAGAAAGGCGAGAGCGTCTTTTTATACTGGGAATAGAAGGGGATCAAAGGTGAAACAAAAATGAAAAAACTTACCTTGAAAGAAATTGCAGAGGCTGTAAACGGCACGATCCTGAAGGGAGATGGCGATTTTTATGTTTCAGGCGTGTCCACAGACTCAAGAACGGCCAGCAGCGGGGATATCTTTGTAGCGCTGATCGGTGAAATACATGACGCCAACAAGTTCGTACCTCAGGCGGCGCAAAACGGATGTCGGGCAGGCCTGATAAGCGATCCGGCTGCTGCTTGCCATCTTCAAAATGCGATCATCGTTGAAAATACAACATTGGCCCTTCAAAGACTTGCAAAATATTATCTGGGACTATTTGATTTAAAGAAGATTGCTATCACTGGCAGTACTGGCAAAACCACGACAAAGGATATGATCTATGCTGTAATGTCAGTCAAATTTAAAACAGCAAAAACTCAGGGCAATTTCAATAATAATATTGGCCTTCCCCTCACTATACTATCCATCGAAGAGGGCACGGAGGTGGCGGTTTTTGAGATGGGTATGGATAAACCCGGAGAAATCGATGAACTGGTGGAAATAGTAAGGCCCGATATCGGCATCATCACAAATGTGGGGTTATCACACGTTGAAAGGCTCGGCAGTAGGGAAAACATCTTTAAAGCTAAAATGGAGATCGTGAATTATTTTGACTCCGATAATGTTTTAATAATTTGCGATGATGGTGAGACCCTCACAAAGAATCGTGTATCCGGGGTTTATAAATTGATAACCATCGGAGCGAATGGAAAAAGCAGCTACATCGTTTACAATGTTAAAGACAATGGTGAAAATGGCCTGAGTTTCGATTTGGAGTATAAACAGAAGCGTCAGAGAATAGAACTTCCGGTCCCGGGCAGGCATAACGCCTTGAACGCGGCGCTTGCGGTGGCCTGCGGAATGGAATTGGGGATCACTATGGAAGAAGCGGCTAACGGATTATCGAAGATTGTTCTTACGGAAAAAAGACTAAACACGATAAATAAAGATGGAATCAAGGTGATTGACGATTCTTACAATGCCAGCCCCGACTCCATGAGAGCGGCGATAGATGTTCTTGTATCAAGAAAAGGGCTTAGGAAAGTCGCAATATTGGGAGACATGTTTGAGCTTGGCAGCAGCAGTCCGGAATACCATATGGAGATAGGGGAATATGCGGCAAAGGCCGGTGTTGATTTAGTTGTAACTATTGGAGATTTGTCATATAATACAATGTTAGGGGCAAAAACGATTTTAAGCCCGGAACAGACCATTCATTTTAATAATAGGGAAGAATTTATTGATAAAATGCGTGACATCATTCGAGTAGGGGATGTTGTCCTGGTCAAAGGATCAAGAGCCATGAAGATGGACGAGATTACAAAAGAAATACTTAAATAGGGAGATTAGATGGATTTTTTACGAATTGCACTCTTGTTAGCCATGGCGTTCATGTTGAGCACCATTGCCACATCGCTGGAAATACCGATTTTACAGCGGAAACGTGCTGGGCAGAACATTCGGGAGGAAGGGCCTGAATCCCACCAAAAAAAGGCCGGAACACCAAGCATGGGAGGCATATCGATCATTCTTGCAACCGTTGTCACTTGTTTTGCCGCAAGGCAATTTTCGCCGGAAACAGTACTGATAGGCATCTCATTTGTTGCCTTTGGACTGATAGGATTTGCGGATGATTACATCAAAATCATCCGGCGCAACAATCTCGGACTGCGGGCTTGGCAGAAACTTGCACTTCAGTTCGGAATAGCTGTTGCCCTTTCGCTCTTTGTGGCCGGATCGCCGACTCTGGGCACAGATGTTCGATTACCTTTCACGGGGCAATATTTGGATCTGGGGAGTCTGTATGTTCCTTTTTCCGTATTTGTTATTGTAGCTGTAGTAAACAGTGTGAACCTGACTGACGGGCTTGATGGTCTGGCTGCCGGAGTAACAGCTGCAGCCGGCGTATTTTTCGCTGTAGCCGGTGTTATGTTGGGCCTATTGACGGAAGCATCCTTTGCCGCCTGTATGGCTGGGGCGTGTCTGGGATTTCTGGTTTTTAACAGACATCCGGCAAAAGTTTTCATGGGCGATACAGGGTCCCTTGCACTTGGAGGCGGCTTGGCCGCGATAGCAGCAACAATGGATATGGAACTGTTTCTACCTATAGCGGGTTTTGTTTATGTTGCAGAAGCGTTGTCTGTATTGATCCAGGTTGCCGGCTATAAACTAACAGGTAAAAGGGTGTTCAAAATGGCGCCTTTGCATCACCATTTTGAACTTATCGGGCTAAAGGAAACAAAGGTCGTTGCAATATTCTGGATTGCCGCCATTGTATTCTGCACCCTCGGAATAGGAGCGTTATAAATGAGAAAAGAAATAGTCGGGAAGAAAGTGCTGATCGTCGGAATGGGAAAATCCGGCATCGCAGCTACTCAGGCGCTGTTGAAATTGGGCGCCATAGTTTCAGTTCAGGATTCTAAACATGCGGAAGACTTTGATCAGCAGTTTATTAGGTTCCTTCAAAATTTGAATGTGAAGTGTTTTTTTGGCTCTGTTCCGGAACCGGAAGACGTCTTCGACATGCTTGTTCTTTCTCCGGGAGTACCACCGAATCTTGACTTTGTCAATGAAGCCAGAACTAAAGGTGCAGAAATAGTCGGGGAGCTTGAAATAGCGTACAGGATTGGAAACGGGAAATATATAGCGATCACCGGAACTAACGGTAAAACTACTACCACAACATTGGTCGGCGAAATATTTAAAAATGCCGGCCGAAAAACTTATGTAGTTGGCAATATCGGGGTAGCGGTTATCGGAAGCGCTCTTATTGCAGAAAGAGACGCCTGGATGGTAACAGAAGTTTCCAGTTTTCAGCTTGAAACTATCAGTCGGTTTAAACCTGCAGTTTCCGCCATATTGAATCTGACCCAGGACCATATGGACCGGCACAAGACAATGATGAATTACGGTGAAGCCAAGGCAAGAATATTCATGAATCAGGATGAAAAGGATTTTATTATAGCCAATTTCGATGACAAAGCCTGTTTCGGGCTGACAACTGGTGCAAAAGCCAGAATAGTTCCTTTCAGCAGACTGGAGCAGCTGGACTTCGGCTGTTATGTAAAAGACGGAGCCATTACCGTCAACGACGGCAGTAAAGAGGTATATATTTGCCGCACCGACCAGCTTATCATTCCCGGCGCCCATAATGTTGAGAATGCCTTGGCTGCTGCTGCGATTTCGTATTTTGCAGGAGTTGAAAGCAGTGTGATAGGAGAAACGCTCCGGTCATTCCGAGGTGTTGAACATCGTTTGGAGTTTGTGGAAGAAATAGACGGGATCCGTTTTGTTAACGATTCAAAAGGAACGAATCCGGACTCCTCGATCAAGGCAGTTGAAGCCATGAAGGGCGAAATCGTCCTGATTGCCGGGGGTTACGACAAAGGCGGCGACTTCGACCATCTGATCAAAGCCTTCGACGGAAAGGTCAAAGCTTTAGTCTTGCTTGGCAAAACAGCATCTAAAATAAAAGAGACAGCTGAAAAGCTTGGATTTACTGATATCAAAATGGTAAAGGATATGGACGAGGCAGTGAAGGCCGCCTATGGGCTGGCATCCCCGGGCGACACGGTGCTACTCTCTCCGGCATGTGCCAGCTGGGATATGTATACCTGCTTTGAACAACGGGGCGAGCATTTTAAGACCCTTGTTCACAAATTGGCAAATT
>CALBZG010000036.1 GCA_937889655.1 uncultured Clostridia bacterium | reverse complement strand
ATCTTCCGAGCATGGAAGCTGCACCGACATCCGAGGGAGATTTAAAGAATCTGATTCGACTTATTGATATACTTGAAGAAAATGACGACGTCCAGAGGGTATACCACAACTGCAGCGTTGCGCTGGATTTGTAATGCCGGTCACACGACCCTGGTGAAAGCCAGGCGAGTGTGATTTTTTATGCAGGATCAAAGGATTAAGGATAAGGAGAAAAGGGATGAACGGGAAAATCAAAATGACCATCAGCGATTTTAAGAAATTTAAGGAAGAGGGTAGAAAATTCAGCTATGTGACAGCGTACGACTACACTACCGCTTCCATTGTGAACGAAAGCGATGTGGAGATCATATTGGTGGGGGATTCCCTTGGCATGGTCATGCTGGGGTATGACAGCACTACGCCGGTGACGATGGAGGATATGATCCACCATACAAAGCCGGTGGTCAAAGGCGCTCCGAACACCTGGATCGCAGGCGACATGCCCTTCGGTTCATATCAGGAAAGCAACGAGCAGGCAGTCCGCAACGCAGTGAGGATGATCAAGGAAACAGGCTGCGACTGCGTTAAGCTTGAGGGCGGCGTAGAGATGGCCGGCCGGATCAAAGCCATTGTCAATACAGGCATTTGCGTCATGGGCCATATTGGCCTTACACCTCAGACAGCAACGGCGTTGGGAGGCTTCAAGGTGCAGGGGGGAACCACTGAAAGCGCAATGAAGCTGATCAGGGATGCAAAGACGCTGGAGGAATGCGGCGTGTTCTCTATTGTTCTTGAGTGCGTTCCAAGCATGGTGGCGAAAGCTGTGGCGGAAGCTGTCAGCGTACCGATCCTTGGAATCGGAGCAGGGCCTTATGTCGATTGCCAGGTTCTGGTCACCCAGGATCTGCTTGGCATGTACGGCGACTTCAAGCCTAAATTTGTGAAGCAATATGCCCAGATAAGAAAAGCTATGGTAGAAGGCCTCAATGAATTCCACAGGGAAACCGCCGAGGGCCTTTTTCCCGCTCCGGAATACTCATTTAATAAGGAAGTCAAGCTGGACAAGCTTTATTAAAGAAAGAGGCATGCGAGATGAAAATTGCGATAATCGGCGCCGGAGCCATGGGGTGCCTCTATGGAGGGAAGCTTTCATCTGTTGAGAGCAACGAAGTGTTCCTTGTCGACATCAGACAGGATTATATTGATGCCATAAATCAGCATGGGATATTCATCGAGGAGACTGATGAGATCCTTAATTACAGAAGAGTCATAGGAGCGACGGATCCGGCTACTGTCGGTATCGTCGATTTGGCCGTCATTTTCGTCAAATCCACAGAAACAGAGGCCGCGGCAGAGGGAAGCAAGGCAGTATTCGGCAAAGACACCCTTGCATTGACTCTTCAAAACGGCCTTGGCAATATCGATATCCTCAGCAAGGCGTTCGGACTGCAAAATGTCATTGCCGGCACAACAGCACACGGCGCATATATGAAAGGACCCGGAAGCATTTGCCATGCGGGCTATGGCATAACAACGATAGGAGAACCGGAGGGGATCTGCGGCGAACGCATAAGCGCAGTTTCGGAGCTGCTTAATCAAGCGGGAATAGAAACCACCTTGTCTGATAACGTACTGGGCCTGGTATGGGATAAGCTCCTTGTCAACGTTGGCATCAATGCACTAACGGCGATCACCGGGCTTCTAAATGGCGAGCTCCTTGATCATCCCGAGATTGAAACGATACTTGAAAAAGCTATTCTGGAGGGAATAAGGGTTGCGGATGCCAAGAACATACTTCTGAATCATAAAGATCCGGTAACGCACACCAAGGAAATATGCAGGGCGACGGCACTGAACAAATCCTCCATGCTTCAGGATATCCTCAATAAAAGGAGAACGGAAATCGACATGATAAACGGGGCGATAGTCAGGGAGAGCGAAGCCTTTGGCACACAAGCGCCGGTAAATTTCGTATTGACAAATCTCGTTAAATTCAAAGAGAAAAAGCCGTAAAGGGCGGCGTCTTCAGTAGTAGGTAAAAAATATGATGCCACAATATATAGAGATGCAGACACTAAAATTATAAATACAAGTCACAAAATTGAAAAAAACGACCGAAAACATAAAAATAATAAAAATTATTATTGAAAAAATGATTTTTACGGCGTACTATAACCTATATATAAGTCAATTCTGATACAGGAATTGCAAATCAACAACATATTGAGTATAATATTTTATTAATCAATGGGTATAATACCATTAATTAGCTATTTACAAGTACAAATATAAGTTAAAATGACAGTAATGATTTGGAGGGAGTGTAATGCAGGAATACATTTGTACAGTCAAAAAGAGCAACGGCGGTCTCCTGAAAAACTACCTTGTGAAAGCGGAAAATGAAGCTTCTCTCGTTACCCAGCTTAAAGCCAACGGAATGTACCTGGTGAACCACAAAACAAAGGACACCGGCAAGGATATCGTCGGAGGCTCTAAGATCAGTCTTTCCACGATCGATATCGCGCTGCTGTGCAGACAGCTTTCTGCAATGCTGGCGTCAGGCATCACTCTTGTCAAGGCGCTTGACATTCTGTATCTTCAAGTGGAGAAAAAGAAAAGCAAAGAGGTGGTCAGGCAGCTCTATGAATCCGTTCAGCGTGGAGAGCAGTTTTCCGAAGCGTTAAAAAAGCTCAAGGGAGTCTTTCCGGAAATGATGATCAGCATGGTCGAGACAGGGGAAGCAAGCGGAAAGCTTGATCAGATCATGCTTAAGTTGGCCGAACAGTTTGAAAAGGATGTTAAGCTGAAAGCCAGGATAAGAACCGCGATGACATATCCTATTATACTTTTGGTGCTGGCAATATCAGTAATACTTATACTGGTCACGCAGGTCCTGCCGATATTCATGGGCATGTTTGAAGAAAGTGGTATGGCACTGCCGCTCCCGACCCAGATATTGATAGCAATATCTGATTTTATCAGAGGATATTGGTATGTAGCGATTATTATCATCGGAATCATTGTACTTTTATTCAGATCGTTTCTTGCCACCGAGAAAGGACGCTATGATTGGCATTCCTTTGTTCTAAAGCTTCCTGTAGCGGGGAGCACGTCTCTTAAAATCGCAACGGTTCGGTTTACCAGAACACTGGCGACGTTGCTATCCAGCGGCATGTCATTGCTCTCGGCGCTTGAGATCGTTATAAAAGTTGTAAACAACAGGGTCATTATGAAAGATCTCAACATCACAAAGGAGGATATCCGTAAAGGGATGAGCCTTTCTCAATCCCTTAGAAAAGTCGGCAGTCTTCCTCCGATGGTATATTCGATGATTGGTATCGGCGAAGAAGCGGGATCCATTGAAACGATGCTCGACAAATGCTCTGATTATTATGATGATGAAGTTGAGAACTCGATCCAGAAGCTTGTCAGCCTGATGGAACCGGTCATGATCGTAATAATGGGTGTTGTCGTCGGATTCATTATCATATCAATGATGCTGCCGATATTAGATATATACGGTTCCATTCAGTAGCGCATAATATAATAATTTAGGAGGGTTGAAATTGAGTACATTGTTATCGGTCAATATTGACAACAAGAATATTTACATGGCTGAGGGCGGCTTCGAAAAAGGGAATCTGACAATAGGGAAGACCCGAAGCTTTGAAATGCCTTCCGGAAGCATTAAGAACGAAGCTGTTCTTGATGAAATTCTTTTCGCAGATGCGTTGAACAGGATGGTGCTGGAGGGAGGGTTTTCCTCAAAAAATGTAGTCCTGTCAGTCAGCAGCAAACAAGCTTTAATAAAAGAATTGAATTTGCCTGCTGCAAAACCCAAGGAAATCGAAGGTATGATAAAAAGTGAACTTTACCAGACCTTCAATGTTTCAAAAACAGATATCATACAGTACAAGCCAATTGCTGAGACGCAAAATGATAATGGAGAAAAGCTGACGACTTATAGAGTGGCGGCGCTGGACCGTGATTTTGCGCAGACTTACTATAACGCTGCCGAAAAGGCTAAGCTGAAGCCGGTCGCTTTGGATATCAATTTAAATTCAATCGATAAGCTGCAGTCATGGCTTGGCTCAGTGAATGGCAGAGAAACCGCGGGCATTTCCGCTGCGCTGATCGACTTCGGATATTCCACGACGTCGGTATATGTAATAAGGGATGGACGGTTGATGTTCTACCGCCTTATTGACTTTGGAAGCGGGGAGCTTATCCAGATTCTTCAGGATGTGCCGGATTTTATTGGAGATGTCACGACAAATGAGGGGAAAGCAAGCGAATATATGATATTTAATGGCAGGGAACTTGCAGAGGAAAGCCCGATCAATGTAAAGCCGTTTTTCTATAAACTGAATGACGAGATGCAAAACACCATTACATTCTTCAACAACAGGGCGAGAGAATATGCGATCGAACGTACCTACTTGTTCGGAACAGGCAGTGAACTCCAGGGCTTGAGTGAATATTGGTCAGCAAATTTAAATGTACCGATGGAAAATATATCCTCTATAGGAAAAACCAATAACTCTGAAAACCCTCTGAGTCCGCTGTTTCTAAATGCGGTGGGCGCACTGATCAGGTATTAGATGAGAAAAGGAGAATGTCATGAAAGATTATAATTTTTTTGATGAATTTCAAAAAAGAAACAAAATAAATATCAATTTTGCCTCACCGGCATTTTTGGGCGTCCTCGTAATCGCCTTGATCATCGTATTCAGCGCAGGGTTGATGCTTTACAACACGATCCTTGGCGCAAGGCTCACATCCTTGACGGAGGATCTGACTGCAATACATGAAAGCCAGCAATATCAGAAGGCGGATGAACTGCAGAAAAAGATCGGCGCCCTGACCGAATACGACCAATATGCAGGCACTGCTTATGAGAAGATCAAAAGCGGGGACGTATTGGGAACTGACTTCCTTTATGCTTTTTCCAGAATTCTGCCATCTTCGGTGTCGTTGCAAAATGCAAGCATCAACAGAGCGACAGCGACTTTTACCTTTACAGTTCCGGACAGGCAGGCGGCCGCGGAGCTTGTCAAACACATCGATGAATCTGATTTGTTTGTCCAGACGACTTTGATATCGGTGGTATCGCAGCAGGGCGCAGCAGGGTACACTGCAGTAATCAACAGTATTTTGAAAGCAGGTGAGTAGGGATGAAGGCATTTAACAATATCAGCGCAAGAGATCGCAATCTTCTAATTTTACTACTGGCAGCCATTATATTCTATTTAAGTTACACTTTTGTCCTGGCACCCGGTATTGAAAAATCCGGCCTCCTCAATGGAGAGATCGCGGCCACACAAGATGAGATAGCGAGAGCGAAGGAACTGATCGAAAACCGGAACGATTTGGCAAGGCAGGAAAATAAACTCAGAAAAGATCTTGTTGACAAGTATGCAGTATTTTTTACGAACCTGGACCAGGTCGAGCTGCTTCACAAACTGGACACTCTGATGATAGGAACCGGGATCAAGGCCAACTCATACATGGCTTCAATCCTTACGGTTTCTTCTGTAGAGCTGGAGCAGGGCGGATTTGCCCCGCTGAATTACCCGATGCTTGATCTTGCAAAAAATATTGAACCGAAGCTGTATGAAGGAGAACCGTCAGAGCAGCTTGCGATCACAGCTGGTCAGGAAGGCGACACTCCGGATAGGATCCCATGCATGGAAATCATTATAAACTATAATACAACCAGCTACGACAGCGTTTACAATTTCATTTACACCCTTGAGCAATTGAAAAAAACTGTCATCGTAAAGAGCATAGATTATACAAAACAAGAAGGCTACCTGGAAGGACAGCTCATTTTGGATTTCTACTCGATCCCGCAATTCGACAGGACCCAAAACGACGGTCTGACCTTTGTACCGGTCATCCCTCAGGGGAAAGCAAATCCTTTTAGCTAACCTTAATGAAAGAAAGGAGGCTGCTATGCAGAAACTGATTCGCAATAAACATGGAGCTGCCGTTGCCTATGTAATGCTTGCGCTTATAGTGGTTTTTATCATGGTTTCCGTGGTTGCCTCTATCGCACAGGCTAATATCAAACAGGCCGGCTACCAGGAAAACAGCCTTATGGCCTATTACATAGCGCGATCCGGAGCAGAG
This sequence comes from uncultured Clostridia bacterium, assembly GCA_937889655.1. Lineage (GTDB taxonomy): Bacteria > Bacillota > Clostridia > Peptostreptococcales > Anaerovoracaceae > CALBZG01. Next base: position 5,954 of record CALBZG010000036.1, on the reverse strand, counting down.
CTTGCTTATGAAGCTATAATGACGACAACGCCAAGTCTTCTGGATACTTTTAGAAACAACAGCGCTTATACTCTAACTGAAAATAACATTGATTTTGAAAAGGGCACTGCCGATGTCAAGGTTACTTCCAGCGGAACAGGGGAGAGCCAGAAGATCATCATTGAATCAACCGGTACATTAAAGAGCAAGCCTGTATCACGGACAGTAACGTTGGAATTTTATATTGATTATAGCAACAAACCAGACATGTACTGGTCAAAATGATGCCGAAAAAGTTTCGTATTCATATTCACGTTTAGGAGGTGAATAATATGGACCCAGCTGCCATGAAACAAGATAAGAAAATCGCCGGATTTACATTGGTAGAAATCATTGTATCGATTGTGCTTCTCGGTATGGTGTTGACCATGTCCGGCATGTTTCTCAATTTTTCCTTCAACTCCGAGCGAAAAGTCGAGAAGGAATATGACCTTCAGACGGAAGTGCGCAGGGCCTCGAGCACTGTCAACGAAGCCATCCGGGACGCTTCTGTGACCTTCTTGATCCCTCAGGATGTTTTCCTCGGCAGCAAAAAAGAAAACTGGAACTATTTGGGATTGGAGAGCAATAAGCAAGTCGTTCAGTATACCTGGAACCCTGAAACAAAAACCCATGATAAGAAAACCATATTAACTTCTCGTGACGATGTTCTTTACAGCTTGTTTTTCAGCAAGGTCCAGCAAGAAGGAAAGCTGGTCAAATTCGATTTGAATGTCATCGACGAAGAAGGCGATAAAAAGACATTTGACGTATCCTCGGAGCTGGAGGCTTTGAATTCCGTTGCTGTGGATGAGGGGGGCAGCGAGAGCGATCCCGCAGTCGCCATCGCTTACCGAAGCGATCCGGCGCCGATCCCAGAGGAAGTGACTACGCAAAGGGAAGTGACCATCGCCATCTCTCTTGTACTTGATGATTCCGGAAGCATGGACTGGGATATGAACGGGCTTTCAAACGACGATCGGGGTTTTGATAGAAACAACATACGAAAAGACATCATGAAAAGAAGAGCAGCAGCGCTGATCGACCAATTCGCCGGTATCGGAAATATACAGGTCAGCGTCATCCCATTCGCAACCACGGCGAACAACCCGAGCGAAATGCTTTATGCCACTGACAATAAAACAGCGATGAAAACCAAAATCAACGGACTTAATGCATCAGGCGGGACAAATACCGGAGATGGAATGAGGCGGGCATACTACCAGCTCGAAAAATACAATAACGACCATCCGACAGATGAAATCGTTAACTATATCATTCTGCTTACAGATGGCGATCCGACATTTTTCAGCGGTGACAATACAAAAGAATATTACAGTTGGGGCCGCTGGTATGACAGATCTTATAGCGATTATCTGCCGAAGCTTGGACCTGGAGATTGCGGAGAAGATTATGTCTGGGGCGCCGGCAATAATAGCGGTTCAGACGGAGCAACGAATCTTCAGCGATCGATGACCTATTGCAAGTCCGTGGCGGATAACAAGATACTGCTCAATTCGGCACTGAACATCAACACTTTTTTTATAGGTTTTTCAGCAGTTCCAACTGATATAGCGAACAACAGGACGGTGGCGGAGAACTACTGTCAAGGACGATACTATGAAGCCGCCGGAGAGGTCGAACTGGAACAAACTTTTGAGGAAATAACCCAGACGATACTCCAGGAAACCTGGCATATCTACGGCCCATACTAATGGGAGGGAGGGGACAATGAAGAATAAAAACGCCGGCTTTACACTGATCGAGGTGTTAGTGGCCATTACGCTAGTTGCTATCATCGCAATAGGCATTATTCCAGCCTTTGCAGCTCAATTCAAAATGACATTGGATACGAAGAACCTGACGACATCAGCCTTTGATTCTCAAGGCGAATTTGAGCAGGCCATATCAGAGCTGAAACAAGCGCTTGTAGATCCTCTGATAGATGAGAACGCCATCGATGGCGTGACTGCAACAACAAAATCGATTTTCGGGCGGACCATGACAGTTTACAAGATCAGCAAGCTGTATACGGAAAATGAAAACAAGAGTTTTTTGGCATTTCTGTCCAAAAAACTTGCAGAGATGGAAGTGCGGCAGATGCTGGTTGCAACAGGCGTGCGGATTGAGGTTTCAAATGAAACGGTGCATGAACTGGCAGATATGAAAAAGACCCCGAAACCAACTCTGATCGGCAAAGTCGATACGAATACGGATCCGAACTGGTATGCCAACCTATATAAATGGTATGTATCCAATGAAGGCAATCCGGATCCTGTATGGCCTGAGGACTATGAAAGACTCACGTTTACGGGCGTAACTCCTCCGAATCTCAACGATCTCACTAAAGAAGTGAATCGGTACATCGTTTTTACAGTGACTCCGGTGGATATCCATGGCTTCAGAGGAACCGAAGTCCGGAGCAGCAACGAAGTTTATGTCCTGGGAGAGGAATGGAGATCAGGAGTATTCGCCTGGGTGGATAAAAATGCTAACGCATCGTATTACGGTGAAGACGACGTCATGATAGCCAAAATAAACGACTATAAGTGGCATCTGCTGGATGGCTTTGACGGGGCTGAGACTTTTCTCGATCCTGAGAATCCGAGCGACACCCTGTATCCGAGTGACGGGTCTTTGTATGTCCCGATGGGCATCGACAGGGCTGCGGGCGACAGGGTCGGTCCTATAGACGTTGCCGGTAACGACATCTTGGACTGGAAAGTCGATAAAAGCATCCATCTGGCTACAGACATAAATGTGACCAACAACACAGACATTAAAATGGAAGCCCGAGATGGGAATGTAATACTTTACCAATATATTCAATTGGATCCGAATACCGGAAACGCGGTTTTTGTCAACGGCAAGCCTGTGATGATAGATTACGGACCGGAACTTTCGGCTCCGGGAGGAAGCATCACACTGAAGACCTCAGGAAAGGGAGATATTTCGCTTCAGAAATACACTGACCTGGATGCCGGAAATACCATAACACTTCAACCTTACGGAAAAATTAACTCAGTGAATTCCACAATAGCCGCGAAGGGTTCTGTTTATTTGGATACCACAAAAGGGACGGCTTTTCCGAGCAACAGAGACATAGATATCAAAAATACCAGCTTTACGCTGACCCCGAATTCAAGCACTAATCGCACGATATCCGTAGAATCGTTAAATGGTTTGTCAATTGTTGGATCAACGTTCATTGGCAATACCGGCGCGGCCAGTAAAATCACGCTTTCTGCAGATGATGGAATGGATTTATCGGAAGTGAACTTTGCAAATGCCGTAATCGAAATAAACGACAAAGCCAAATTCAAAGGCGGAGGCTGGAATACAGAGAGCACTTTAAAGGTAGCCGATGGGAAGCTGTTGACTTTTGGCAGCGGGAACACGAAAGTGGATAATTCAGGAAATCTTTCGCTTGGAAACACCGGAGCAGTTGATTTCATAAACAGCATGTCTGCTAATATCATGAATCCTTTGCTTATCACCCTTGGCAAGGGCAATAGCGACAATGAAGTTACGGTTTCAACAAATTACGGAAGAAACATCGGATATGCAGACAGCAGCTCTTATGAAACTATAAGCGTCAACGGAGATTATCAGAACATGGGCTCCGGGCAGACAAACATGAAATATGCTGTCACAAAGCTTGATGGCAACGGAAGCCCAAGCATTGCCTGCGCATTTGACGGAAGCAGCAAGCTTGGCATATCCGCAAGCGGAACCGGCCCTATATCCGCCTATTACGAGCTTAATATCAAGGATAAATACGTTGAGGATATTTATGGTTCGATTAAATTCAGGGTGTATGCGGCAGAAGGCGAAACACCGTCTGTCTATATCATCGGATCAACGATTCCGATACATAACGTAACATTCTATAATAATGACGGAACAGGCCAGATTTATACTACAAAAACGGCTTATGAAGGCAATCCGGTCAGCGTATTCCCATCAGAGCCTGAGCGTGCAAAATACATTTTTACCGGATGGAATACTATGGCGGATGGGACCGGCAGCGCCTTCAACGCTGCAACGATCGTGACAGATGACATTTCTGTCTACGCACAGTGGAGCAGGATCCCGATAATCCTTTATACTGTAGATTTCAACAGTAACGGAGGCACTACTGGTGCTGTACCGTCTTCAATGCAGGTCGAAAACGGGGATCCGATCGGCAGTCTGCCGCAACCACCTACTAGAAGCGGTTTCACATTCAACGGATGGAACACCCAACCCGGAGGTGGTGGGGCTGTGATCAACGCCAACACTATCGTGACAGGGCACATGACTGCTTATGCGCAGTGGACCAACAGTAAAAAGACTTATGCGCAAATAAATATTGGTGAATATATCTACATTAAGAACAATTCAAATAACAATGTGTTGTTCCAGAAAATATCAGCAGATAAATTACTGGCGAGAGTAACCATTCAATCAAACGGTAATAACAATATGAATTGGAACATAGCATGGAATCTGGCTAAAGTTTATTTGAACGGCTTCCCTTCGGCATGGAACGGTTGGAACTGGATAACCGCATCAGACCTGGTTGACGGTACGACATTGAACACTCTAGATAGAAGTAATATTAGGGACATCAATCAAAACTGGTGGGGTGGAGAAACACCTGGGAATAGCGCTAGAGCTTATCGTGTCGATAATGAAGGATATATTGACGAAAGAAATAAAGCAAACAATCAGTACAGGTGCCGCCCATACATCAGCATCAGTAATACTGACCATTTGTATGTAACCTCCGGCACAGGGACTTTATCAGATCCTTACTATCTGACCATGGAGTAAAGTTTTAGAAAAGAAAGACGGATCAAGAGTCATAAGTGAAAGAGAGAGGCCCTCCGCAAGCGGAGGGCCTCTCATATGGATGTAATCTAATGAGTACAAGCCAACAAAGAACGTAGTTGACGATGAAGTCAAAAAAACGGCGGACAATCGATCTGACCGCCCGCGGGGAAAATACATACATATTTATTTGTGATTGAGGTCCACATCTTATTGCAGTTTTACTACGTTCCCGTTTGCTGCCGTGCGTTCTGCGGTATAGCCGTTGACTGTATAGGTAAAATATCCATCTGATGCAGGATCGGCAATATCCAATTTATTTCCCAAATCTACACCAGACATTGTTTCTACATTTCCATTATCTGTTTCTACAGGGGTTTTGCCTTCAGATTTTAAGGCGTCTATTGCTGTTGCGATTTGTTTTGCATCAACCAAGGCTTGAGTAGCGTGAGCCTTAACAGAAAATCCGGCGAACTTTGGAATTAAAATCGTTGCCAGAATACCAACAACCATAATAACAATTATGAGTTCGACAAGGGTGAACCCTTTGCAGTTTCTGAGCGTTTTGATTCTTTCAATCATTTCATTCATTACAATATCCTCCTTAAAATCATGCACAGTCAATCCATCCGATCGGTTGGAATGCGGCAGTAATGTTTAAATTATACCACTATTCCCGAGTCTCAGACACATTCTATAAAATTAGGATAAATATTTCAAAAAATTGTTACCGCGTCTTGAACCATAAGATAAATGCACTTATCAACCGAGTTCGTCAGCACAATCAATCTGCAGTCAAACCCTTAGCGACTTCATAATATATAGCCTCGAAGAAGATGATTTACTTGAATGTAGCTAAAATTCGGTTTTATTCAAAAAATAAAACCGACGGAAGGTCAATTTGACCGCCCGCCGGGAAAATACGTTAATACTTTATTGTTAATAAGACCCATCCCAACTATTTGATATGGAGCCTGGCTTTAAAGAAGAAAAGCGTATACGTCTTCTACTCCATTTTCACTGGAGAATCACCATCTTCCCTACCAGCGGTATACTTCCCATCAACTGTAACCGAGAAACCACCACCAGCGGCATCAATCGTAAGCGCTGCTCCGTCAACTCCA
>CALBZG010000035.1 GCA_937889655.1 uncultured Clostridia bacterium | reverse complement strand
CCTATATGTTTGGTTATGACCTGATAGCTTTTATCATATTCGTAGTTGCATCCCTGACGGATATGCTCGATGGGCAGATCGCCAGAAAACAAGGATTAGTAACAAATTTCTGAAAAATCATGGACCCTCTGGCAGACAAGATATTGGTATATTCAGCATTTTGCTGCATGGTGGAAAACGGCCTGGTGCCGGCCTGGATGCTGATCATCATCCTTGCCCGGGAATTTATTGTAGCCGGTATGCGCACAGTCGCTGCTTCGGAAGGAATCGTTGTTGCTGCGGGTACCAGCGGAAAGATCAAAACTGTCTTGCAGATGATTGCTGTTCCGCTCTTACTGTTGATCGGAGTATTGGATTTTGAATGGATCAAGATCCTGGCTATGATATTCCTTTGGGCGTCGCTGATTATGACTGTGGTCTCAGGGACAGAATATGTCGTCAGGAATAAAGGCGTTTTCAGGCAATAGGCAGATGAAAGAAGGGAAATCATGAAGAGCGCAATTCTAACCGTGGGAACAGAGCTGCTGTTCGGCCAGATCGTAAATACCAACACGGCGTATCTATCCTCTCAGTTGAATCTTTTAGGCTTGGATGTGATGTTTCATTATACAGTAGGAGACAATGCCGAAAGACTGAAGGAAACCATTCTTAGGGCGTTGAACAATGTTGATTTATTGATCACGACAGGCGGCCTTGGTCCGACTCAGGATGACCTGACAAAAGAAGTTGTATGTGAGTTATTTGATGATCAGCTGGTGTTGCATCAGGAATCCATGGACAATCTCAACGAGATTTTTGCAAAACGAGGGATCCGGATGACTGCAAACAATATCAAGCAGGCCTATATGCCGGCGACGGCTACGGTCTTCCCGAATTCCCAGGGCACCGCTCCGGGATTTGCACTGTCAAAGGACGAAAAAATCATCATATGCCTCCCGGGACCGCCCAGGGAGATGAAATCGATGTTTTCAAAAGAGGTCAAGCCTTACCTGGTCAGTTTATCTCAAGACATTATCTATTATAGGATGATAAAAACATTTGGGATCGGTGAAGCCCAGCTCGAAACTGCTTTGCTGCCTTTGATCAACGGTCAGTCCGACCCGACGATCGCCACCTATGCAAAAGAAGGCGAATCCTGTGTGCGTGTCGCATCCAAGAGGAAGACTCGAGAAGAAGCGGAAACAGCTGTTACGGAAATGATCAGTAAGATCAAGGACATCATCGGTAACCACATATATAGTACTGACGACGAGGAGTATGCAGAGGTTGTATCCAAAAAGCTTCTAGATAATAAAATCTCTATATCATCGGCGGAATCCTGTACGGGAGGGATGTTCGCTGCGGCTCTTACGGATATACCCGGAATATCGGAAGTATTTGACAGAAGCCTTATAACATATAGCAATAAGGCTAAAATCGAGGAATTAGGCGTTTCGGCAGCGACCTTGGATCGGTTTGGTGCCGTTAGTAAGGAAACTGCAATGGAAATGGCCAGAGGCGTGAAGCGTGTTTCAGGTACGCGAATTGCGATTTCGTCAACAGGTATCGCCGGGCCCGGAGGAGGAACACCGGAGAAGCCCGTCGGACTCGTATATATCGGCGCTATCTTTGATGAAAAAGAAACTGTCAAGGAGTTAAGGCTACGCGATGTGAATAGGAAGTGGAACAGAACTTATACAGTATTATCCATGATGGACATCATTAATAAATTATTGGATGGTAAAGATTGACATATTTTGTTATAACATATAAGATTAAAGAACAAACAATATTGAAATAAAGCCTTGACCTTAAGATGATTTCAAGTTATTATTAGAAAAGAACATGCGTTCGTTTTAGAAAGCGAGGTATTGAATTGGGAGTTAATAAGACAGATAAGGACAAGGCCCTGGAAGCAGCGTTTTTACAAATACAAAAGCAGTTTGGACAAGGTTCGGTCATGATCCTTGGAGAAGGGGCAAAATTAAATGTCGAGGCGATCCCGACAGGCTCGATAAGTGTCGATATCGCCACCGGCATAGGCGGGATACCAAAAGGCAGGATCACAGAGATTTATGGGCCGGAATCCTCCGGTAAAACAACCTTGACACTGCATATGATCGCAGAAGCCCAGAAGACTGGCGGCAAAGCCGCTTTTATCGATGCAGAACATGCGCTGGATCCCGAATATGCAAAGAATCTCGGGGTCAATATCGACGAACTCATCGTCTCGCAGCCTGACACCGGCGAAGAGGGTCTGGAGATCTGCGAAATGCTGGTGCGCAGCGGGGCTCTTGATATTGTGGTGATAGACTCCGTAGCCGCTTTAGTTCCACGAGCGGAGATCCAAGGGGACATGGGTGACAGTCATGTAGGCCTGCAAGCCAGATTGATGTCACAGGCCCTCAGAAAGTTAGCCGGCGCGATCAGCAAATCCAATACCGCGGTAATATTCATCAACCAGTTGCGTGAAAAAGTCGGCGTCATGTTTGGTAATCCGGAAGTTACCTCAGGCGGCCGGGCATTAAAATTCTATTCATCCATGCGGATCGACGTCAGAAAAATAGAAAGCATTAAGCAAGGCGATGCAGTTGTCGGGAACCGTACCAGGGTCAAGATCGTTAAGAACAAAGTAGCTCCTCCATTTAAAATTGCCGAATTTGATATCATGTACGGTACTGGGATATCCAAAGAAGGGGATGTTCTCGATTGTGCGGTTGAAAAGAAAATAATCGAAAAGTCTGGTTCCTGGTATAGTTTTGAAGGCAACCGGATTGGTCAGGGCAGAGAAAATGTCAAAGCATATCTTTCAGAAAATAAAGATGTTTTGGACAAGGTAGCCTCATTGCTTGCTTCCGAAACCAAAAAATCCGACACATCTGAAAATAAAGATATGCCTTCTAAAAAGGCCCTTGCCGACGATTCTATGGATAATTTGATCAATGAGTTGCTGGTGGATGAAGACGGAGTGATCCAGGAACAATAAATTTTAATAATAGCTCAAATTTATTGACACTAGTACAGCCTTGTGATATCATGTTTGATTGTAAGCCGCTCAGAATGGGTCAAAGGAAAGCATGAAGCTACCCATGATGGCGAGACTGGGTTGAGGAGGAATAATAAAATGTATGCAGTAATCGAGACCGGCGGCAAGCAATACAGGGTTTCTCAGGGCGATGTTATTTGCGTTGAAAAATTGAATGCTGAAGTTGGTGAAAAAATTGAGTTTGACAAGGTTTTGATCCTGGGCGCAGGAGACAGTATTTCAGTAGGCACACCATATTTAAATTCTGTGGTGACAGGGAATGTCGTCGAAAGCGGCAAGGGCGAAAAGGTAATCATCTACAAGTACAAATCCAAGAAAGATTATAGAAAGAAGCAAGGGCATAGACAACCTTATACAAAGGTTGAGATAACAGGCCTTGGCGCAGCGCCATCTGTTGACGCGGATACAGCTTCTGAAGAAAGCGGATTACCAAATTTTAAAAACATGAAGAAAGCAGAAATAATCGAATTCGCGAAAGCCAATAACATCGAAATCGATGAAAAGGCAACCATTGCAGTTTTGATTGAAACTATTTCTGCAGCCATCAAATAACCATACACGGCATAGAGAAGGAGGTGTTGATCAATGGCAAGTAAAAAGGGAGTAGGAAGTTCCAAGAATGGTCGCGATAGCGCGGCGAAACGTTTAGGGGTTAAAACTGGTGACGGCCAGTTTGTGACTGCCGGTAGTATATTGGTAAGGCAGAGAGGAACTAAGTTTCATCCTGGTAACAATGTAGGAATCGGCGGAGATGATACATTATTTGCAAAGATTGACGGAGCTGTGAAGTTCGAAAGATATGACAAAACCAGAAAGCAAGTAAGTGTATATTCCAAGGAAGCATAAATGTTGCAGTTGAAAGCCCCTATAGTATAGGGGCTTTTTTAACCGTTGAAAAGAGTTTAAGAGGTAAAAATGTTTGTAGATAGAGCGGAAATAACAATCAAATCAGGTAAAGGCGGCAACGGGTCAGTCTCATTTCGAAGAGAACCCTTTGTGCCGGAAGGCGGACCTGACGGTGGCGATGGCGGCAAGGGCGGTGACGTCATTTTTGTTGCGGATAATAACATGAGAACGCTGATGGATTTCCGCTACAGCAAAAAATATGAAGCAGAGAGCGGACAGGATGGCATGAAAAAAAAGTGCTTCGGCAAAGGCGGCTCGAATCTAGTGATTAAAGTGCCCCCTGGAACCGTAGTCATAGACAAAAGCACTGGTCTGATCATGAAAGACCTGGTGGATCCCGGGGATAGTTTTGTTGCGGCCAAAGGGGGCAAAGGCGGCAAGGGGAATGTAAATTTCAAGTCCTCTATCAGACAGGCGCCTAATTTCGCCGAAGCAGGTGGAGCGGCAAAGGAAAGGACTGTAATTCTGGAATTGAAGCTGATCGCCGATGTCGGACTCGTTGGCTTTCCCAATGTTGGCAAATCAACCTTGCTTAGTGTATGCACGAGCGCACAGCCTAAAATTGCAAATTATCATTTCACAACGATCAACCCTAATTTGGGTGTAGTGGAGTTGTATGATGAAAGCTTTGCTATCGCTGATATTGCAGGCATAATAGAAGGAGCCCATGAAGGAGCCGGTTTGGGTCATGCTTTCTTAAAGCATATTGAAAGAACGAAGGTCTTGATACATGTTGTCGATGTTGCCGGCAGCGAAGGTCGGGATCCGATAGAGGATTTTGAAAAAATCAATATGGAACTTGAGCTTTACAGTAAAAAGCTATCGCGAAAACCCCAAATAGTAGCAGCTAATAAAATAGACCTTATTGACGAATCGGACCCTATTTTTGTTAATTTTAAAAAGCACGTCGAAGCTAAAGGTTATCAGTGTTTTCCGATATCCGCGCCTCTTGGCGCCGGTGTTAAAGACCTACTATCAGCAGCTCTTGCGGAACTCAAAAATGTTGAAGCAAATCCTGCAGAAGATGAAACACCCGGTTACTTCGACTTTGATAAGGATGATAATGATCCGGATTACAAGAAATTATACGCTTCGAGAGAAGGCGATATTTATGTTTTGTCAGGTAAACAATTGAAGAAGATTTTTGATTCCACAAATTTCACTGATATCGGATCCCTGAGATATCTTTATAAACACATCGAAAAAAATGGAGGCATCGATCAGCTGAAAGAATTGGGCCTTAAGGAAGGCGATACTATCAGAATTGAAAATTATGAATTCGAATATATCGAGGAATATTGATTGATTGATTGATTGATTGATTGATTGATTGAT
>CALBZG010000034.1 GCA_937889655.1 uncultured Clostridia bacterium | reverse complement strand
ACCACCGAGATCTACACTCTTTCCCTACACGACGCTCTTCCGATCTAACTCCAATGGCAGGAGGATCGTCCTGATTTTGGATATATTCTTTGATGCCCTCAAACTTATCTTTGCCAGCAGGCACATCGAAGACTATTACATGGGTTATGCCCTCAAAATCCATACGTAAAGCGTTATCTCCGCTAACGATCGTCGCCAGGTCGAGCGATTGGCTCTTTAACGGCAGCGGCATACGGATCCTTGTAAAATCGGATTCGGTATTGACAAAAACCTCCAAGGGCCCCTTTGCTCCTGACATGTTTATGGTGACAGTGCCCTCGCCTTTTATCCCAAGCTTTTTCGCCTTCAGCAGGCCAAAAGACCTTGAAGCATTACCGCAAAATTCAAGGCCGCACATTTCAGCGCTGTCATCATCGATAACAAAGCATACCTGCTCGCCTTTGTATTCCTTTAGCGCCAGCAGTTTTTGCGCGATTTCAGCATATTCGCTACGCGGCACTTTCGTTAGTACAAATATGGTAATATTGCCTGCAGAGTCGGCAACGACAATATCGTATTTTTGTTTCAAGCTAAACCTCTTTATCTCTTTTTCCCTTTAGACTGCATTTTGGCCGGCACATTGAAACGGATTGCAGAAGGAATAATGTCTATGTGTATTGGGCCTGCTTCTGAGATCTCTCCATCTGTACAAATCCTCATTTTATTAGATTCGGGTTCGATGGAAATCGATTTGCACTGTGTATAGTTTACAATGTCATCTATATTTTTTACTGTCAAGTGAGTCCCTTTTTTATATTTGGGAAAGAGTCTCAAAAATCTGATCAAAGATATGTCTTTTACAATGCTTACATCCAGCAGGCCGTCGTTTATATCTGCTTTGGGAACTGCTTTGATGCCGCCTCCGTAATAACTGCCATTTCCTATATCGATTTGCAGGATCCGGCCTTCACTCACGGTGCCATTATCAAAAATGATTTTCAACTTTACGCTCTCTTTTTTGGCAAGGCTGACGAAGGTCCCAAAAATATAGGCCATGGAGCCTGTCAAAAGCGGGATTTTCTTTAGTTCCCCGACCCTGAAAGCAACATCGCTGTCAAAGCCTATATTGAACATATTGATGCAATACCGGATCTTCGGATCATCTTCTCCTATCGCCGCAAACCTTAACAGATCCACCAGCTGAGGGGTCCCATTGACCTGAGACTCGATATCCAAAGGATCGCCGCCCCCCATGTTCCTTATAAAATCATTACCCGATCCAATAGGTACACAGGCGGCCTCCACGCTTGGAAAACCTGCCATGCCATTTAACACTTCATTCAGGGTCCCGTCTCCACCGCAAGCGTATACGCGTATTGAGCTGTTGCGGTCATATTTGCTGCAATAGGTTCTTGTATATTCTTCAGCGTCTCCAACACGGGTCGTAACATAAACCTCGGTGTCGACTCCTTGTTCCCGGGATACGGCATTGATTTTAAGTATAAGTTTATCAATTCCTTGACCTTTGCCGGCAGCCGGATTGACAATAAATAAATGTTTCATGTGGCCACCTGTTTAACAATTCATGAGTTTACCTTGTCGTTCTCGTTAAGTCTCAAATGGATACTGACAAATCTAAACATAATTATACAATAATTTTCTTCTTTATTAAACCGTAAAATGTTGCTATAATAGAAAAGGTCTATGGAAGCGTATCGAAGTGGTCATAACGAGCCGCACTCGAAATGCGGTGTACTGTATGGTACCGTGGGTTCGAATCCCACCGCTTCCGCCAATAAATATAGTTGCTAGGGGAGCTTCGGCTGAGAGTGTTTATGACCCTCATTACCTGAACCGGATAATACCGGCGTAGGAAAGCAATGTCCATCTGACGGCCTTGATAGTCCGGCGGATGCGTTCCCCCTCCTGCAGCAATCAAAAGGAGGTTTTTTTATGTCATTTTTATCTGAAAATCTACAACCATTTGTAGAATCCACATTGGGGCAAGTCGCCATTGTGGCTATCATCGCTTTGCTGTTTGCAGCGATTTTATTTACCGGCAAATCGCACCGGTCGGACACCAAGGTCATGGTGGTTTCCGCGGTATTGGTCGCCCTTGCCATCGCCCTGAACCAAATCACTCTATTCCATATGCCACAGGGCGGATCTGTCACAGCGTTCAGCATGCTGCCCATCGTTATTTGCGGCTATCTGTATGGCGTCAGGAGAGGAGTGCTGGCGGGGATCTGCTTCGGCCTTTTAAACCTGATGTTCAATCCTTACGTGATCCATCCGATCCAGTTGCTTCTCGATTATCCCTTTGCTTTTGGTGCTTTGGGTTTTGCAGGTCTTGTGGCAAATAAAAAGAATGGACTCATCATTGGATATGTGATCGGTATCTTATCTCGCTATTTTTTCAGCGTCCTCTCCGGTATCGTCTTTTTTGGAGCCTACGCACCTGAAAACTTCAATGCTGTCACCTGGTCTGTTTATTATAATATCACTTATATTGGGATGGAAGCACTCATAACGCTGGCCGTTCTGGCTGTACCGGCTGTACGCAAGGTCATCGAACGCATGAAAAGCGTATAGAACCAAAACATTGTGCAGATGGATATTTGAGACGGAAGGATTTGCTCCTTCCGTCTTTTTCAAATTATGCTAATGTAAGGGCCCTGAGACTTTTCAATCTTTTCCGAATGTTTTATAATAGGTTAATAATTTTGTGGATAGATGCGACGGGTATACTCGACAACCTAAGGCAGCCCTCATGAGAAACAGATTTCATGGCAAGATATGAAGACGATGATACCTCTCTGAGAAGAATTAAGAAAAAATCAAGAAGGATGAGACAACAAATGAAAATTGTAATTTTAGATGGATATGCATTGAATCCCGGAGATCTCAGCTGGGAAGGATTTGAAAAATTAGGTTCAGTGACGGTTTATGACAGGACTCCTCTCGACAAAATTGTTGAAAGGATCGGGGATGCGGAAATAATCATCACGAACAAGACGCCACTCACTGAAGAAACGCTTAATGAATGCAAGAATATAAAATATATCGGTGTACTTGCTACCGGCTATAACGTTATTGACACTAATGCCGCCAAAGCTAGAAACATACCGGTCACAAATGTGCCCTCCTACAGCACTGCCGCAGTTGCTCAACTTACCATCGGCTTGCTTCTCGAATTGTGCGGTCATATTGGCGAACACTCGGCCTCAGTGATGCGCGGAGATTGGTCAGAATGCGATGACTTCTGTTATTGGAAATATCCGATCATCGAGCTTGCCGGCAAGACAATGGGAATCATTGGTTTCGGTGAAATCGGTCGAAGCACCGCCAGGATTGCGCAGGCTTTAGGGATGAATGTGCTGGCTTTTGCGCGACACAGGAAAAGCGAGTTGGAATCCGATGGCTGCAAATATGTTGATTTTGATGAGCTTTTGAAAAATTCGGATGTGATTTCTCTGCATTGTCCTCTAACGCCTGCCACTCAAGGAATTATCAATCGGAACACCATAGAGAAAATGAAAAATGGTGTATTGATCCTCAATACCGCCCGTGGCCAGTTGATCGTGGAGGAAGACCTTAGAGATGCCTTGAACAGCGGCAAAGTATCCGGCGCTGCTTGTGATACAGTTTCTACAGAACCGATCAAAACGGACAATCCCCTCCTTCAGGCAAAAAATATGATCATTACACCTCATATTGCCTGGGCATCTACGGAAAGCAGAAAGCGCCTGATGAAGATTGCCGTAAACAATTTGTCGGAATTCCTATCCGGCCGAAATAGAAATGTAGTCAACTTTTAGTCGTTTGAGGTTCTTTCACTGATTGATCGGATCGATATTTTGCCGCCGAAATTAAATATCAATACGCCTGCCATAATTATCATTCCGCCTATAATAGTTGGTGAGTCCACAGCTTCTCCCGCCATGACGATCCCCAGTACACCTGTTAAAAATGGTGCGAGAAACATATAATTTGTTACTGAAGATGTATTGGCCGCTTTTTCGAAAGCAGTTGTCCAGGTAAAATAAGCGACAGCCCCGCAAAATACCCCAAGTATAAGGATATACAGGATTTGCTCAGGAGGAGCTGTTTTTATTTCTTGAACAGATTGCTGTATGAATACCGACATGATGATCGTTCCTACGAAAATACTGTATGCAGTGATTTGCAAAGCCGAATACGTCTGTGTCAATTTTCGCTGCAGAAGATTGTACACGCTGTATAGTGCCACGGCCGCTAATAGCCACAAAATTCCAATATTGACAGAAAATCCGCCTTTTAAAACGGTGATCACCACAACACCTGAAAATTCAACTGCTATTGCCGCCCATTGAAAAACTTTCAGCTTTTCTTTGTAGAAAACACGGGCAAATATAACTGTGATCACTGGAACTGTGGCGATGATAACGCTTGTAGTGGTTGCGCTTACGGTCTTTGAACCCACATTGAAAGCAATCATATATAAAGAAAACCCTGATGTCCCTGACGCCAGAAACCATTTTATATCCTCTCGTTTGGGCAGATGCATTTTTTTGAATATGACCATGGGGATCAATGTGCAAGATGCGATGAAGAATCTTAAAAAACTCAATGAAAATGCCGAGAAATAGCGCAAGGCCATCCGGGTCAGCACGAATGTCAAGGCAAAGAGTATAATAGTGATCAGGGCATACAAATGATAGCTGTCTCTAAATTTCAAGGGATATACTCCTTTTTCTCATCTCAGTTTTAACCCATCTTTATTGTAAATCATATTTTTTCAAAATTTTCAGTGCGCACAATGTTATCCATTTGGAAGGTTCGCCTTTTTTCTCAATATCGATGGTCGTTTTTCCATTAAACGAGTTTTCCAGCAGCCACTTGCCGTCTTTCAATCTTTTGTTCGCTGTGATTTCCAAAGCATCTTCCAGCCTCGGATCTTTTATTCCCAGATCCGCAAATATTCCGAGCAGTTCCAGAACATCCGTCTGATACATCAAGGGGAATCCGAATTTCAGCCATCCCGGACGCGCTACTTTTGACAAATCATGGCTCCTTTTATAAATATGATGCAGAAGGAAGTATTCAGCCAGAATGCCGATTTTATTATCGATATCCTTAGTCCGTTTTTGCGGAGGGATCGCCGCAAGCGCCTTGAATGATTTTGCCACGCCCATATGGCAGGAATGCTGGCTCCAGCAGCCGCTATCATATCGAGTGTAGAACTTCCCTTTTGGGGTTTCCTCTATTCCGTCATCAGCACGCTGATAGTTAACGATCCAATCGATTGCCTGCTTAACTCTTTCATCGTCGACGTATCCCAGTTTGATAAGCGCATACACCATGTTGCCGGTAAGGCATGGTATCACTGCACTTTTAAGGCCTCTTCCGGTTTTTGCGCTTCTTTTATATGCAAATCCGCCGCCTTCAGGGTCCTGGGAATATTCGAAAATGAATTCGCAGGCTTTTTGGACTCTCGGGTCATTTGGGTCCGGCGCCAGTTCGGAGAGGGTCAAAACTGTCCATATGGATCCTTTATACTTATTCATATAGAATTTATCCGGATCCGCCCAGGAACCATCATCATTCTGCCTTACCAGTATTTCAGGAACTGCTCCTCTTTGCATGATGCTTTTTTCAGCTTTCGCCACTGACGGATCGCTTGTAGGCAAATCAATCAAGTCCTTTAAAGCAAAGTACCTTACGGACGGATTGCTTTCCTCAAGCAGCCACTCTACAACCTTATTATCCATTTGTTGAGTCCTTTCAACTTAAAACCCGGCGGCCAGCTGCATAAAATTCCAGCCTAGCTTGACACCATAAAATATGATTACGATGCCGCAAATAATATTGATTATTCTAAGAGTTTTATTCGTTATTTTGGCGCTGAAAAATAATATGACTGTTGATATCCCCATAAACCACATGAATGATGCCGACGTTACTCCCAAAATAAATTTGTAAGCCTCTTCAGGGGGCAAAGTGGCTCTGAAAGCGCCCAGCATCATGCTGCCATCAATAAGTGCCTGGGGATTGAACCAGGTCACCACGCAGGCCGTGGTGACCACCTTGGCAAGGGGTATAGACACATCCGTGGATGTATCAAGAGTTGTTTTGTCCCGGAGCAGACTGAAACCGATCCAGACAACGATGATACTGCCGATCAAAAGGATGCCCATCTCCAATAGGCGGGATTTCTCCATGATCGCCCCGATACCAAAGAAACAGGCCAATGCCAGAGTGATATCAAAGAATATCACGATCAAAGCAGTGGCATAGACCCGGCTTTTCTTCTGGGTCAGGGCTGTGTTGATGACAAACATATTCTGAAGCCCTATCGGAGCCACATAGGCCAAGCCCATCGTCAGGCCTTGTAAAAAATATTGCACACTTGACCTCCTATATCGCCGCAAATCCGAATATATGGCGGCAAACTAAAACGGCGCAGTCAATGCCGCGCCGTCAGAATGTTTAGTATTTATCCAAGAAATTCTTCGATGACTTTTTTAACATCATTGCCATCGGCCAATCCCTTCAGTTTGCCCATTACTGGACCCATGAGCTTTCCCATGTTCTGCCTTCCGCTTTCTACTCCCAGTTCGGCAGCAGTGGCTTTGACAACATCCAGGATCGCATCTTTGGACATCTGCTCAGGCAAATATGTTTCAAGTACCTTTATTTCTGCTTTATAGGCGTCAGCAAGATCCGTTCTTCCTGCTTTTTCAAAATCAGCAAGGGCGTCTTTTCTCATTTTTACTTGCTTCTGCAGTATTTTAACAATATCCGCATCTTCAAGCTCCACCCTGTTATCGACCTCGTACTGCTTTATAGCTGCACGGGCCAAGCTTACTGTATTTTTTTTGACTTCATCCTTTTGCTTCATGGATTCTTTGAAGTCAGCCATCAATCTATCTTTTAAGGTCAATTAAAAACACCTCTTTATTAGAATTTCCTTGCCTTTTTTCTAGCGGCTTCGGACTTCTTCTTTCTCTTTACGCTCGGCTTTTCATAATGCTCTCTTTTGCGAAGTTCCGACATAACGCCGTCTCTTGCACATGATCTCTTAAATCTCTTAAGAGCACTTTCCAAGCTTTCATTTTCTCTAACAATTACTTGTGCCATGTTCCCAAATCACCTCCTGACTTTGTAGTACTTGCAGTTCTGAACGGTTTCTTTTGCCTACAACAGAAAGATTATACTAAATATCTTGCATATAAGCAAGATTTTTAAGTATATTCGTTTTGCTTTTTATTAGATTTTTTATCAAGGATGTTTTCATCGAAGTCAACCCGGAGGCCAACCCATCTTCCGTTTGCCCAAAATGTGGAAATGAAGGTGCTTCACCGTCTGCAATGCGTCTTCGCCACAATTATTCACCAGCCGATAACCATTTTTCATGTCAAGCATCTCCGCAATATCTTTCACTTTTAAAATCATATAGCCTAAAAGCTCCTGGTCCTCTTCTGCTATTGCATCCAGGGAAGGAATATGCTTTTTCGAGATCATGAGCACATGAGCCGGCGCCTGTGGCTCCAGATCATGAAACACCATGATTTTGTCGTCTTCGTAAACGATATTCGATGGAATTTCTTTATTGGCGATCATGCAAAATATACAATCCGACATATGCTGTCCTCCTTATGATGGTATTTGATATCTCTTTGGCTACCACTGCTGCCTTACGTTGAATCATACTACTCATTTATGAATTTTACAAGCATTCCCCTCTCATTCCGTCAAGAAACGGCGCAGTCATTCGGACGCTTCTGAAGGTGTTTTCAAGGTTGATATCGGATTCGACATATACCCTGATGTAATTATCTGTATACCCTGTGTTTATTCTACTTTTCGCGTTATATTCTTCAAACAGCACCACTCTATTTGTTCCGATATTATTTTGATAAAACCGCAAGGCGGATTCTTCTGCGATCTCTGATAATATCCGGCTTCGTTGATTTTTAACGAGTCCTGAAACTTGATTCAACATAGCAGATGCTTTTGTTTCTTCCCTCTTTGAATATTTAAACACATGGACCTTGCAAAAGGCTTCGCTTTGGATAAAATCAACGGTCTCTTTGAATTGCGCTTCAGTCTCCCCTGGGAATCCAACGATGATATCCGTGGTGATCCCATAGTTTCTGTCGAAGCGGCGCAAAACCTCTAAAATTCGTTTGTACTCCGCCATGTCGTAGCGTCTGTTCATTGCTTTCAATATTTCATTACTGCCCGACTGCAGTGAAAGATGCAGATGGTGGCATAACCGGCGGTATGAAAGCAGCTGCTTCACATAATCGCTATTGATCACCGTGGGTTCCAGCGAGCTCAGCCTGACACGGAAATCCCCTTCCATTTTGTCCAAAAGAGAAAGAAGTATCCTGATACCCTTTTCATCTTCGCCAACTTCAAGATTTTTTAAAGCTGAAGCATGATCCCCGGAAAACCCCTTTTCCATGCCGTATAGCGCTGTATTGATGCCGGTCAGAATGATTTCTTTAAAGCCTGCTTCCACCAGGGCGGCAGCCTCCTCCATAATGCTGGCCGGATCCCGGCTCCTGACTGCACCTCTGGCATAAGGAATAACACAGTATGAGCAGAACCTGTCACAGCCCTCCTGCACTTTAATATACGCCCTGGTCCGGGATTCCATGGATCGCACGATACCGGTTTCCACATATTCCGTCAGGTCTTCATAAGGCCTTCTGTAAAAGGCTGCATGCCGGTGTTTTTGCTCCATAAACTCCATGACATACTTCAGCAAATGATGTTTTTCATTGGTTCCGCAGATGATATTGACTCCCTCGATTTCGCCGACCTCCTCGGGCTTCAGCTGAGCGTAACAGCCTGTTACTGCTATTATGCTTTCCGGATTGACCTTTTTCATACGTCGTATATACTGTCGGGATTTACGGTCTGCAAGATTCGTCACTGAACATGTATTGATGACGTAGACATCTGAATAAGTATCCTCAGGCACAACAACAAAGCCCCTATCGATGAACTGCTCTCTCAGGGCTTCTGTTTCATACTGGTTCACTTTACATCCAAGGGTATGGAAGGCTACTTTCATTTATCGCTACATCTCCAATTCGTACATGATCATGGCCAACGCTGCGATCCCGGCCGTTTCGGTTCTTAATATAGTTTTGCCAAGGGATACAGCTCTTCCCCCGGCTGCTTTGACAGCTGCAGCCTCTCGTTCCGAAAATCCGCCCTCAGGGCCTATGATGACTGCGATGTCGATGGGGTTCACAGGAATCCCTCTCAGAAGGTTTTTGATCGTAAAATACTGTTCTTCCTCATACGGGAAAATAACCAGATCAAAGTTGTGGAGTCTTTCTATCATGCTTTTGCTGTCGCATGCCTGCCTGATTTCGGGCACGATGCCTCTCTGACATTGTTTTGAAGCTTCTTCTGCAATGCTCTGAAGTCTCACTACCTTTTTCCAGTATTCGCCATTATCTACTACTACCGTTCTGTCCATAAAAACCGGAACCAAAGTTGCAAGGCCAAGTTCCGTGCATTTTTGAGCGATGGTCTCCATTTTATCCTGTTTCGGAATGCCCTGAAACAATGTGACGCGGATTTTCGGCTCTCGTGCAAATTTTTGCTTATCCATAATCCGCGCTTCTATTTCTTCTGATCCGATGAATATGATCTGACACGTATATTCAAATTGGTTGGAATCGCTAATAATGATATAGTCGTTTTCCTTAAGACGGATCACATCTTTGATATGGTGGATATCATCTTTATTATCAATGACGATGCTGTCGTTCCCGATATTGAATTTTTCAACAAAAAATCTATTCATTTGATTTTGCGGCAATGGCGCACCACTCGCCTTCCTCCATTATTTCTATTATTTCAAAACCCGATTCTTTAAGAGCGAAAGCCACATCTTCCTTTAAGTCTGTCAATATTCCGCTGCTGATAAAGACGCCATTCTGATTAAGACACCTTTTGACGTCTGCGGCGGCTTTTTTGACAAGTTCAGCGATAAGGTTCGCTAAAACGATATCTGCTTTGAAATCGATGCCTTTTGTCAGATCGCTCTGTTGCAGCTTTACCAGTTTGTCCATGCGATTTAATTCGACGTTTTCACTGGCGATTTTCAATGCCTCCGGGTCGATATCCGTTGCCAGGACATCACGTGCCCCAAGCAGCCCTGCTGCTATAGCCAGAATACCTGATCCCGTCCCCAGATCCAGAACGCTTTTACCGGATACCCCTTGCTTCTCCAGAAGCTTTAAACATAAAGAGGTGGTTTCGTGGGTGCCGGTGCCGAAGGCTGTTTGCGGATCGATCTCCAAAATGATTTCACCTGCTTTTTTATCGTACACTTCCCAGGTGGGTTTGACAACTATGGAATCCGTTATTTTCTTCGGCTTGAAAAATTCCTTCCATCCGTCTTTCCAGCCGCTGTCTTCTATTGTGCTAGTCTCGACATAAAGCCGGCCCAGATCCAGTTCCCAGTTCCAAAAGCCTTCCAGTTCCTTGCTTTTCAAGAACATCATTTTGAGTTTTATTTCCTGCGCCAGGGCTTTGTTTTCCTCGGTTTTTTCAAAATAAAGGACTATTTTGGGTTCACTGTCTCCAAGCTCGATGACCGACTGATCAACATAATCCCAATCATACTCATTTTTCTTTTCCAGCAGTTCTTCCACATCAAGCGGGCTTTCAACAATGCTTTCTGTAATGCCCATATCAAGCAACGCTGCAGTAACAACCTCCACTCCCGGTATGCTGGTAAAAATCTCAATTTTGATATATTCCATTCATTCATCTCCTGTTTTGAATTATATTAACATTTTAAATTTTGACAGATCGATTTGTTCTCCTTGTTCCTTCAAGGCAAGGGCTTCCAGGACTTCATTGAATATTTTTTTACCTATCGGATATCGATATATCATAAAAGCCGCTGTAAATATGAATAGTGCCGGTATGATCGAAAAACAATATTCCGACCAGGCCAAGGCTCTATCTGTTTGAATGGCGGCTGCTTCTTTGAATCCGGCCAGATCAAGTACGATCCCCAGGAATAAGAATCCAATGGCCTGGCTTCCTGATTCGGAGAGAGCCAGCAGCGATGCAATGCTTCCCGCTCTTTTTTTTCCTGACACCAGTTCATCCACTTCACATACGTCATATATGATAGCCGGCATGAGCTGCCAATAAGCTGCGGAGCCGACAGTATAGAATACCGAAAACACGATGACGCCGAGATAGGTTTCTATTCCCATCAGTCCCATAGCGAACATGATCGCAGCGCTTACGGACAGTCCGCCGATGCACACCGCCCGTTTATCAAATCGCCTGGCTAGAAACAAAATAAACGGCATAAAAACGAGTCCTGACAATGTGATCAGACCCATGATCAAGCTGATTTCGTAGGCGCTCATATCCAGATTGAAAGTAAAAAAATACATTCTGTCAGCACAATATACCGAATATCCTATGAGATACGATATGGCCGCATATATCAGCAGACGCACTGAACGGAGCCTGATGACTTCGACGAACGATGCCACGATCTTCAGTAAGTCTTTGAGTTTCAGACCAGCCTTCTTCGTTGTATTTTTAATG
>CALBZG010000033.1 GCA_937889655.1 uncultured Clostridia bacterium | reverse complement strand
GGATCGCACGATCCCAATTCATAAAGCGATGAAGTCCTCCGGCTTCTCTTACGACCTCATGTCCCGGACGTAAGTAAAGATGATAGGTGTTTGCCAGAATGATTTCTGCACCCATATTTTTTACTTCATCAGGTCGCATAGCTTTTACTGTCCCTGCCGTTCCAACCGGCATAAATACAGGCGTTTCTATAGATCCGTGGGGTGTATGAAGTCTTCCCCTTCTAGCTTTTGTTTTTAGATCAGTTTTTATTAATTCAAATGTGACTGCATTCATAGATCATTACTCCTAATTTATATGATAAGCATGGCATCTCCATAGGAGAAGAACCTATACTTCATTTGTACTGCAAGATTATAGGCATCCAAAACAGGCTCTTTAGCATATAGGGCTGAAACAAGCATTAGCAAGGTCGATTTCGGCAAATGAAAATTGGTTATCAGTCCTTGAATGATTTTAAATTCATAACCGGGATAAATAAATATTCCTGTGCTGCCGCTTCCGGCACTGACCAGCCATTTGTTGGTTTTTGGATCTAACATGGCAGCACTTTCCAAAGTTCTTGTTGAAGTTGTCCCAACGGATATAATTCTCCCTCCGTTGATGATCGTTTGGTTAATGATCTCTGCATTTTCACTATCGATTTCATATTCTTCAAAATGCATTTTATGCTCTTCTACGATTTCACATTTTACAGGTCTGAATGTACCGATGCCAACATGGAGTGTGACTAATGCTATTTTTACACCTTTTTCCTGAGCTTTTTTTAAGAGTTCTTCTGTGAAGTGAAGACCAGCTGTTGGTGCGGCCACAGAGCCCTCCTCACTGCAATAGACAGTTTGATATCTAACGCCGTCTTCCTTCGTACTTTCTCTGTCTATATAAGGCGGCAGAGGTATTTTCCCTAAATCCGACAGGCGCTCCATGAAAGTCCCTTGATAATCAAATCGGACTATTCTTGTTCCCTCTTCTCCATAGTCTAATATCTCTGCGCCAAAATAAGGATTCTCAAAAAAAACGACATGATCTCCAGGTTTAAGCTTTTTCCCGGGTTTGACCAAGGTTTCCCAAATATCCCCGTCTTTCCTTTTGATCAATAAAAACTCGATTTTAGCCCTTGTGTCTTTCTTCAAACCAAAAAGCCTTGCAGGTATTACCTTGCTTCGGTTTAAGACAAGACAGTCCGTAGGCTTTAAGAAATCTAACACTTCATAAAAATATCCGTGTTCTATTGTTTGGGATTTTCTGTCGAGAATCATAAGCCTGGAATGATCTCTTTTTTCTGCAGGATGCTGAGCGATAAGCTCAAGGGGCAGTTCATAATCGAATTCATTGATGTACATAACCCCTCCGTTTAATCATTCCATTCTTTGATTTCTATATCTGTAAAGAAGTAATTCAGCATATACTCGTAGTCAAACCCCTGGTTTCCCATAGCAATTATACTGTCCTGCGCCATTCCGACTCCATGTCCCCAACCCAATCCATAGAATGTGATCGAATAATCCTGATCTGCATTTTCAACACCAGGCAATACCACATCTTTACCATTTGTTATAGACAAATCGAAGGCATTTATCTGTCTGACCACACCATCTTTGCCCATGACATTAACTGTTTTACTATATGTTTGTTCTTTGGTTCCGTTCGTTGCCGCAATAGTGCCGTTATTAATAAGGCCTTCACTTTTTATAGAGACCGACATTTTTTCAGAAGCCTTCTCAATATCTTCGTAAGAACTCAAAGCGCTGAATGCAAACATTCCCGATTTCATAACATTGGCTCCAAGTATATTCCTTAATGTATTCCCTGTGATGGTTTTATTTCCTTCAGATCCGTAGATTTTCATTTCCCTGACCGAGCCGGAGTCATTCCTCGATATGATATCAATGCCTGTTACATCCCCGATGCCATATCCGGAATCCTCAAATAATGTACTCAACTCCTGAACGGTATATCCGGCTTTCCAGGTATAAGCAGGTGAAAAATCATCCTTTACTCCTCGTAAGTATCCAGAGAAGCTTCCCCATACATCTTCAACATTGTCAGAATGCCCGCCATTATTTTTTGAATAGAATCCTGTTACAGGCTTTCCGTTAAAATAAAGAACCATTCCTTCTGTTTCTTCGCAGGCTTGATTAGTCGACGGGAATTCATTTTGATATCCTCTATATACCTGACAATGGGTTGTGGCGCAGATATCATAACCGGCCTTACTGTGCCTCTCAAGATTGCAGATTGCATAACTCCTGGCGCATACTGCCTGGGCCTTCAAAGTTTCCATCGGACTGCCAGATCCTATTTCTGAGTGAAGCACGCCCTTAACGTAATCTTCAAGAGAAACATAATTGATGACATTCATTTTCCCGGAAGAGTCCGGATAAAAGCAGTAGCCTCCTCGATAACCGTTTGATGCAAAATATAAAACATCTCCTTGATTTTGAGGAACGATTACTCCATTAGTACCCAAATCAGGAACAATAACCGTTCCATCTTCAGTAGAAACAGATATTATTCCATCGGTAATGGCAGCTGTCAGTTTTGTGATATCATCGAGATCGTTAACTATTTCGTAGCCATCTTCCGTGATTTCACCGATTTCCAATCCATTTTCGCAACGTATCGTCGCAGAATATACTTCTGTATATCCGTAGGATAATCCAACCTTTAGATACTCTCCGGTATCAGCAAAAGTTGAACTGGCCGAAAGAATTAATATCAATACGGAGAAAAATACAACCCTTAACCTCATAGATCATTCTCCCTTCTCGATCTCGTCTATGCTTATCTGTTCACGACTCGGGGCAGAAAGCCCAAGATGTCTATAGGCTTCTTCACTGGCGATTCGCCCTTTCTGTGTCCTGTGAAGGAAACCAGCCTGAATGAGATATGGCTCATTGCTGTCTTCGATCGTTATCCGCTCTTCTCCCACTGCAGCCGCAATGCTGTCAATACCCACAGGGCCTCCCTGGAATGCTTCAATGATTACTCTCAAAATATCTCTGTCCAGGCTTTCAAGTCCGCAATGGTCGACTCCCAGCGCACTAAGCGCTTCTTGTGCTACTTCAAGGTCGATTTTGCCACTTCCTTTCACCTGGCTGAAATCCCTGACTCTTTTCAGAAGTCGATTTGCCACACGCGGCGTTCCTCTCGACCTTCTGGCCAGCTCAGTCAATGAATCATTATCTATTTCAATGCCTAATATCCATGCTGATCTTTGAATGATGCTTTCAAGCTCACCGATCGTGTATAGTTCAAATTTAGTAACAACTCCAAACCGATCCCTCAAGGGAGCACTCAGACTTCCAGCTCTTGTCGTTGCGCCGATCAGTGTAAACTTCGCTAAATCAAGTCTGATGGATCTGGCACTTGGCCCTTTTCCTATCATGATATCAAGGGCGTAATCTTCCATTGCTGAATACAGGACTTCCTCCACTGATCTGTTTAGTCTATGGATCTCGTCTATAAAAAGAACATCGTTTTCATTGAGGTTCGTGAGAATAGCGGCAAGGTCACCTGCCCGCTCTATAGCAGGTCCGGAAGTGATCCTGATATCGGCATTCAATTCATTTGCTATAATACCGGCCAGAGTAGTTTTTCCTAACCCCGGAGGGCCATAAAACAAAACATGATCCAAGGCTTCTCCGCGTTTTTTTGCGGCTTCTATAAAAACCTTCAAATTCTCCGTGGCTCTTTTTTGTCCGATATATTCGTTTAATGTTCTTGGCCGCAGACTCCGTTCCTGGAGCTCTTCGTTCATCGATGCCCCTACAGCGGTAATCCTATCATCATGTTGCATTCAATCACCTTTTTCTTTGAGTTTTCAGTATATGCGGTTCAAGGCTTTTTTGATGTATTCTTCGCAGGTCAAATCGTTTTCCGTTACTTTTGACAAAGCCATAACTGCTTCTGATTTTGAATATCCCAGTGAAATAAGAGCATTCATTGCTTCAGCCCGTTCGTCAGTAAATTCGTTGATATTCGGCGGTCCGACAGTACATGAATAACCATCTATCGAACTCAAATCCCCCATTTTATCCTTAAGTTCGAGTACGATTCTTTGTGCTGTTTTTTTGCCGATGCCGTTTGCTTTCGTGAGCATGGCAGCATCATCAAAAGCGATCGCCTTTCTTACGTCTGTGATGCTCATGGCCGACATGATGGATAAAGCGGCTTTAGCACCCACTCCGTTTACAGTGATTAGTTTTTCGAAAAGTTCGAGTCCTTCCTTTTGAGAAAACCCATAAAGGCTGACATCATCTTCTCTCATTACCATTTTTGTATATAGTTTTACAATATCTCCGTCATTCAACATGTATACTGTAGAATTCTCAGGAACAAATATTTCATATCCCATGCCTGCAGTTTCGATGACTACTCCACCATTGAAAGTGCCAGCATATTGGCCTTTAATATAATGTATCATTTTTTATAATCTCCCGCTTAGGAATGATTTGCTTACACAGATATATGTCCGAATATCTTTCTATTTGACCATGGATGCTTGCAGTCTTTTTGAATAGCCTGCTGAATGGCAATAGCAAACAGCAGCCGCCAGGGCATCTGCGGTATCGTCAGGCTTTGGAATCTTTTCAAGAGAAAGGATGGTTTTGACCATTTGCTGAACCTGATTTTTTTCTGCACGGCCATAACCCACCAAAGCTTGTTTTATTTGCAATGGAGTGTACTCGAAAATGGGGAGGGATTTTTCGGCGGCAGCAAGTAGCGCAACACCTCGAGCCTGGCTCACGAGAATAGCTGTTTTAGAATTTGTATTAAAAAATAATTGTTCAATGGAAACAACCTCAGGTTTATAGGTGTCGATAATCTGATTTAAACCATGATAAATATCTAATAGACGTGCAGACATAGAATTTGCCGGGTCAGTTGTTATAGCACCAAAATGTATGGGGGTGAAATGGTTTCCCTTCATTTCAATGATTCCCCAGCCTAATATGGCGTAACCGGGGTCAATTCCAAGGACTCTCATAGCGTCTCCATTATTTTCCATATTTTGTAATTATCTATTGCAATTGCCTTACTCATCGTTTATGATTATACTATACAAACATATGTTTGTCCATAAGAATACTTCTCTTGTTCCGATTGACAGCTATACATCATGGGGGAAATAAAATGATAAGCCACATCAGTATCAGAGACTTTGCCATCATCAAAAACGCCTCGATCGATTTTCAACCGGGGTTAAATATCATCACCGGTGAAACAGGTTCGGGAAAATCCATCGTTATTGAAGCAATAAGCCTCGCTCTAGGTAGTCGGGCAGATACTTCTTTAATTAGATCCGGATCTGATAAAGCAGTGGTCCAGCTGATTGCTGATCTAGATGGGGAGGAAATGATCATAACACGTGAAATAAACTCACTGGGCAGGAATCTATGCAAAATAAATGGAAACATTGTTACGCTATCGGAGTTGGCGGGATTATGTAAAAAAATAGCTGATATCCATGGTCAATATGATCATCAATCATTATTGAACCCTGATAATCATATTTTCCTGGTCGATTCCTATCGTTCCGAAACGATCCTGCCGGCAAAAAATCTGGTTGAGAAAATATTTGCCCAGTATTCCGCCATGAGATCGAAACTCGGGAAAATGATATCCAGCGCTTCTGAAATTGAGAGAAAAAGAGATTTTATGGCCTATGAATTGAAAGAAATAAAGGCTGCGCAACTTACTTATGGCGAGGATGAAGAACTCGCATCCCGTATTAACCTTATGCAAAATAGCGAAAAAGTATTTCAAAACCTCGAGGATGCTTTCCAGTTCGTATTCGAAGGAACTCCTTCTTCTTTAGACAGCATATATAAGGCCCTTTTATCTTTGCGTTCAATATCCGGATTTTCTCAAACAATAAAAGCTATCGAAGAAGAATTCAATGATATTTATTTCCGTCTTGATGAAGCGTCAAGGGAAATGAACAAAGTCAGGAGCAACATTGATTTTTCGAAGGAAGAGCTTGATGATGCATTGACACGGCTTGATGTTATCAAAGGGCTTAAGCGTAAGTACGGAGGTTCACTTGAAGCTGTATTGGCATACGCAAATGAGCTGGAAGAAAAACTCTCTACTATCTCGAATTTCGACGGACTAAGAGAAAAAATTGAATCAAACCTAAAGGAAATCGAATCTTTGCTTATTTCAGCATCAGAAAAATTGACAATTCAAAGATTGGATTCCGCAAGACTATTGGAGAAT
>CALBZG010000032.1 GCA_937889655.1 uncultured Clostridia bacterium | reverse complement strand
TATACCGGGGTATATGATAAAAAGAGGATTCAATAAGATAAAGGCTAAAAAGACGATGTCGCAAACCTCATACGAAGATTGAGGGATTTAGAGGTTTAATAATGAAGAATACCCAGGTGATGGTTGAGTATAGCCGGAGATATGACAAGCAGATGCTGGATCATATTTTTAGCTGTTTCGATTTGGTTGAAGACCTTATGAAAGCTAATTATATAGTAATCAAGCCAAACTTTTCAGCTGGGCAGCATGCTGCGATACATAGCCATGTGGTCAGCGACCTTGCGATGATCGGTGAGCTTATTACGCAGTTATTAAGCATAGCCCCGGAAAAAATCATATATATTGCAGAGTCAGACAGCACTGCATATGGTTTTGCATTTCTGAAGTTCGAAAATCTGGATTTGTATAATTCATTGAAAATAGACCCGAGCCTTACAAAAAATTTAAGGCTGCTGGATCTATCACGAGATAGACTGGTGAGGGTCCGCAACAAACAATTTAAATATTTTAATGACTTCCAAAGGCAGCTTTGGCTCTCAAAAACGCTGATGGAATGCGACTTTATCATTGATGCGACCAACCTAAAAACCCACACCACCACCGGATTCACCGGTGCATGCAAGAATCTGTTCGGCACCCTTCCTCGTAGCGAAAAATGGGTTTTACACACACATATTTCAGATATTATTCATGATTTGACCTTGGCAATAAGACCCCATATATGCATTGTTGACGGCTTCTATGGAATGGACTTCAATGGGCCGGTAGCAGGACGTCCAATCGATGCGGGATTCCGGGTATGGAGCAGAAATGCAGCATGCGCAGATATTATTTCATGCCGCATGAGTAATATTGCACCAGGTAAAATCAAGCATATTTCAAGATTGGCGTCTACGTTGGGAATTAATATTGAAAAACTGATATCAGAAACTGAATTGGATACAACCAAAGCGATGAGCTTACATCCTCCAGAAAAGTTGCCGCAGGTAATTGAAAGAATAGGATTGTTGATACAGCATATCGGAGAATATATTCAATACTTCGGCCGGAGGATCGTATGCAAAGCACCGTCTTTTCAACGAAAAAAGCCTGGCGGCAAGACGGATTGAACATAATTGATATTACGAAAAGGAGGTTGGATCACGATGCCGGATACAGTGTTTATACCGTGGGAGCAAATCACGGACTTTATGACCAAAGCCTTCATAAAAGCAGGAGTGCCTCATGAAGAGGCTGCGATATGCGCAGATGTGCTGGCTGAAAGCGACAGGAGAGGCATTGACAGTCACGGTGTCAACCGCTTCAAGCCGATCTATATCGACCGGATTTTATGCGGCATGCAGAAACCTGTCACGGATTTTGAGATCATCAAGGAAACAGCCACTACGGCAGTGGTGGACGGGCATGATGGAATGGGCATGGTGGTGGCCTACAAATCCATGGAATTGGCTATCAGAAAGGCAAAGCAATATGGAATGGGCATGGTCGCAGCCAGGAATTCGACTCATTATGGCATAGCAGGGTATTACGCCGGGATGGCAACAAAAAAGAACATGATCGGCATAACGGGCACAAATGCACGGCCATCCGTGGCTCCGACCTTCGGGGTGGAAAACATCCTGGGGACGAATCCGCTGACATTCGGACTGCCCACCGACGAAGAATTCCCCTTCATGATCGATTGTGCTACAAGCATCACGCAAAGGGGGAGGATTGAATATTATGCACGAAGGGGGATGGAAACTCCTGCAGGAGCTGTCATAAGACAGGATGGAGAAAGCATCACCGACAGCGATCAGATCCTCAAGGACCTGACGAATGGTGAAGCGGCGCTGCTGCCCTTGGGCGGAATGGGTGAAACCCTCGGCGGACATAAGGGATACGGATACGCAACCGTTGTCGAGATACTATCGTCTGCTTTGCAGGCAGGCTGCTGCCTGAAGATGCTATCGGGACTCAATGAACATGGGCAGAAATCACCGATCCATTTGGGGCATTTTTTCATTGCTATTGATACGGAGGCTTTTCTGGGAGCGGATACCTTCAAAGAGCAAGCCGGCAATATATTGAGGGAGCTGAGAAAATCAAAAACCGCACCCGGATGCGAGCGGATTTATACAGCCGGGGAAAAAGAGTATCTGGCCTGGCTGGATCGAAAGGACAAAGGCGTCCCTGCCGGTGGATCCATCCAGAAAGACCTCTGTGACGTCAGAGACCTCCTGGATATGCCTTACAGATTTTCTTTTGAGCCAGATAATTCTGCTGTTCTAAATAAGTCTGCCAGTCGGGGCTGACTTAAAGCAACTCGGACGTGGCGATCAAATCAACTCCATTCTCGATGAAATCTTTGCAGATCAAATCGCCTTGATATATCGGCGGGCTGACAACCAGTTCCCGAAGGCTTCTTGCACCTTCTTTGAGTTTCTCTTTTGAAATTGGTTTTGTGGTCCTTACACTCACCAATTGGGATGCTCTTCCTGCTGCTTTGACAGAAGAAGTCAGCACTCTGGTCGGCTTCGTCATTTCAGCCTTGGCATATTCGGCGCCTTTTTCACACTTGCCGCCCTTGAGCTCTTCGTCGATCTCGCAGCTATTAGGGCACAATATGCAAGTAATGGTTTTGATATAGCCGAACTCCAACTCCCGCAGCCGTTTTTCTCTTAATTCCGCCTGACGTCGGGATCTTGTTTCGGAAATATTGGCTATTGAATATCTATTGCTGCTTTCTTTATCGACGGCCATTTTCCCTCCTGAAGGTCTTGCACCCTTCTTGTCCAGGAAAGCTGCCACGGCATGGGCTACCTCTTCGCCGCTGGACGAGACATCATCCACAAGCCCGTGAACATAAAGGGCGTTTCCGCAGACATAAATACCGGGTTCTGTCGTGCTCAATACGCCGTTTTCAGGGATAAGCCCTGCCGATAGTATCAGTGTATCGCAACTGACATTTTTTCTGCCGCTTCCATCTGAAGCTGCTATTTCAACTCCTTCGACTCTTCCATTCCCATATATATTGGTTATGATGGAGTTCGTGAGAAGAGGTATATTGAAATCGTCCAGACATTGGACGACATTTCGCTTCAGGCCGCCGGGTATAGGTTCCTTTTCCACGACACAAATAACTTCGGAACCTTCAAGGGTGAGCCGCCTGGCCATAATCAGACCGATGTCGCCGGATCCCAGGATCACCACCCTCTTCCCGGGCATCAGGTTTTTCAGATTTATAAAGGCTTGCGCTGTCCCTGCTGTATAAATTCCTGCCAGACGGGCTCCCGGGATGCCCAGACTGCCTCTGCCCCGCTCTCTGCAGCCGGTTGCAAGCACTACTGCTTTTGCCTCATATAGGCGTTCGCCTTCCGGTAGAGTAACGGAGACGTATTTCTTATGGTTATCCGAGTATATGTCCATGACGGTGGCACAGCATATCGCTGATATATTCTTTTCAAGGATCCGGCGTATATAGAGCTGGGCGTATTCCGGTCCCGTGATATTCCTGCCGAATTTGGTAAGGCCGAAGCCATCGTGGATGCATTGCGGAAGAACCCCGCCCAGATACTCCTCTTTTTCGAACAGCACGATATCTTTGATGCCCAGATCAAAAAGTTTATCTGCCACAGCCAGACCTGCTGGTCCGCCGCCTATGATCACCACATCTTTTTTTATCATCTCGTCCTCCCGGCAAATAGATAGCTTTCGGGTCCATCCAGGAAAAATCCAAGGGGATCCAAATCTCTTTTACGTTCTAGAAGGTCAATAATATTAACAGTGCAAAAACTGCCCTGGCAATTTCCCATGCCTGCGCCTGTTCTGTTCTTGATCCCTTTCACGGTTGGGAGCGCACCGATCATGACTATTTGATCATATGCTTTTAGTATTTCGTTTTCAGACTTGGATTCACAAAGGCAAATCAACCGATGGCTTCCTGAAGGGCCGTAGTGTTCTTCAGTCTGGATCGCATCTATCCGTCGACGGAAGAGTTTTCTACGCTCTGCCTGATTCCTACAGAAAATGATTTCCGCTACTTTCTTTGCAATAGGGATGGAAGCCGTGAGACCCGGAGATTCAATGCCGGCCAGGATCACAAAGCCCTTGCTTCTCTCGCTTTCTCTGATGATGAAATCGTGGTAGCCGCCTTGGCTTTCTGCTGCAAGCTTGGGCCTTATACCGGCAAAACTTCGGATAATGCCTGATTTTTCAATGCCGGGGAACAGTTCGCTTCCCTGGGCAAAAAGATCATTCATGATGGATTCCGTCGTACTGAAATCTTCGCGCGTGCCGACATACTCAGCACTTGGCCCGATCATCAGATTGCCATGAACCGTTGGGGTGAGATGAACGCCCAGACCACCGGATTTTTCATTTGGCACGGGATAAACGGGGATCCGGAGTTTACTTCCGATTTTCTTATCCAAGATATGATATTCTCCGCGGCATGGATGGATGAGGAAGTCATTGATCCCCAGCATTTTACATACATGATCGGAATGCAGTCCTGCGCTGTTGATGACCCAATCGGCTTCAATGCGCTCCTCGCATCGACTTCGCCGATGAACGCAAGTAACTTGGTAGCGTCGGCTATCGGTTGCCATTGGAGCACCCGTTGACGGCCGGCACGGAGCAATGCCCGCAACTTCATTTAAAAAACGATATTCCGCGCCATTCAATATGGCTTCCTCTGCAAGGGCTATTGTGTACAGGAAAGGATCAAAAATTCCGGTGGCGTTGGAAAGCAGCGCAGCCACTCCGCTAATATCTTCATTGATTTTTCTGATTTCGGCACTGCTGATGATTTCTAGTCCATCAACATGGTTGGCTTCACCTTGTTCCTTCAGCAAGTGCAGGGCTTGGACATCTTCATCATATAGAGCCGTCACCAATTTTCCGGTCCTATCCAGCTTGATACCAAGTCCGGCTGCTTCTCCGGCAAACCCCCGGGAGCCTTGGACACAAAGCTCAGCCATCAGAGTGCCGGGTTTATTATTGAATCCCGAATGCAGAACGCCGCTGTTTCTTCCGCTGATGCCAAAGGCCGTATCTGCTTCTTTCTCGATTACACAGACAGACATGTCGTATTTGGATAACTCGCGGGCAATGGCGTTCCCAACGACGCCCGCCCCGATGATGACCGCATCAAAAGATTTCAACACAGATAACTCCTTTTACTTCAGTTAAACAACGAATATAGAAAAACGAAAAAGCTTATAGCACAAATTATAGCATAAAATGTTCAATTCGAATCCGGTGTATGCTATACTTTTAATGAAGAAGGTCAGAATCTTGCTTTTATTTGATTTACGGGAGACTTGGCAATGTCTGAGGTGTTTTCTTCAAAGGCATTAGAGGCCAATCTGACCAGGACGCGAGATGCAATTCCCGATATTCCGGAAGATCAAAAGTGGTTCATGGAGCTCTCCAAATCAAAATGGGGAATTTATAAAAGAACACAGGATTTTCTAACGGAATTGAATCATAAGTACCGTAACGATCAGTATGTCATCGATGCGCTCCATACGATCTGCCTGGAGGATATTTGGCTTTACAATTCCCTGGAAGAGTCTGAAAAGGCCCTTTCTGTTTTGGTAGACATTTTCAGGAAGCTGTTGGCCCTGGAGATGGAAGATGCCCACCGCGAACTGCTCATCCGAACCCTTATTAAATTTATGGACCGCCTCTCCAGTCTGGAGAACTTTCCCGAAACCATTATTTTTCAATGTCTTGACATCATCCGGCAGGATATGAGGAGCTGGCAGCTTTTGTACGTTCGAAATTCCGGCTATTTCAAATCCTACCTCATCAATCTGGGCCGCCTGCCAATATTTAAGAGCATACTGTTTGATCTTACCTCCGGGCTTCTGGATGAATGTATCGATTACTGGGAGCGCACATCCAACGCCGAGGAGTGGTTTCGCTCCAAGAGAAAACTGTTCCGCAATATGGATGAAACGGTCATCGGCAATATCGGAGCTCCTTTTTTCAACAACCTCAGACAAGAAAAATCCAAGGCGGACTCTTGGGAAAAACTTGTCTGCCTGATGTTCTACAATGATATTTCAAATTATTTCCGAGGCTTCACTGATAGATTCACGTCTTCCCTGGAAGCTATATACTATATCTATTACTTGCTGCATTTGCCTGGCATGTCGCTTCTTAACGATCATCTTCTTTATGACATGAATCGAAATTTACGGAATGTTTTCAAGGAAATCGACATGGAAGACATCAAAGACTTCCTCGACACATTGATGGCGGAGTTTAGCGATCTGAAGGAAGAGCATTTCGGGACCGTTCTGGACTGCATCAGCACCCTGGGCAAAGAGGTGATCAATAAAAATGATCAAAGCAGCATATCATATTTTACCAAAGGGCTGATCAGCCTGGGCTTTGCCTATCCGGGAGAACTGAAACTGAACGAAGACTGGCAGACCAGAGCTGATCCTAACCATGTAAAGAATATAAGGGTATGGCTGGAATTGATCGGATATGCACCATCGTCGATGAGGGAACTGCTTGCCGCTCTTATTGCCAACATGAAGCTCGGAGGAATTTTCATTTCAGATACGGATCTTTTTCAACGGGACGTCACCAAACTTCTCAATTCAGATATCAAACCGGTTTTCAGAGAGATCAAGCAGCTTGCCAGGATATTCCCCATTTATTTTCGCGATATCGGCGCCGAAGGGGAGCTTCGGGAAGCCACAACGGCCATGGATGAGCTATGCATGAGAAAGGACAGGCTGATCCATTTCCTGAGGAAGCAGATCCATACCGAGAGCAACAACACCCATATCGCGCTCTCGAAACGTATCATACAGTACTGGGAGGATCGGGATAAGGAGCCTTTGCGGGGCATGGTGCCCGATGACATTTTTGATGAGCTGGGCCCTCGGAATAAATGGCTTTCAGGAGTTCATGAAGTCCTGACTGAACTTTGCAGAAATCTTGGATCAACTTCATCCAGGCTCCTGAACACGGATATGGACGAACTTAGAATGAATCTGGATCAAGTCGGGTCCGGTACCGAAAAAGATCATCAGCGCGTGCTCTATATCTTCAGGGTCTACTCAATGCTCCTGGAAAAATATTCTTTGGAATCTGAAGATATTCTATCGACGCTGAAGAATGGCAACCACTTCAATCCATCGGAGCTTGAATCGCTCAAAAAGGCATTGGACTGCAATGATTGCGAGGAGAGCGTCCGGCAGATTTATCGGATGATGAACAAGCTAAAGGGGATCATCCTTGACCCCGGCATGAGCGAAGCACTGGAGAACATATATTATAAACGACATATTGCCGTGGGCATACCTTCCATGTACGGGCAATATATGGAGCCAAAATTCGAAGCCTTGGGGTTGATGTACCGTCTTGAACGGACCGCAGCCAAACTGATGACACAGGTAGTGCAGCCGTTTAATTCTGAATATATCACAGCGAAAACCTTCCGCCGCATTTATGATATTCTTCTTTTGTTCCGGGAGGGCTTGGAACTGGACGGCATATACAACCCGAGCTTCAACTCCCACTTGAATATGCTCAAATACGGCCTTACATCGCCCAGCTTTTCACTGGACCAGTTCATCAACATATTTCAGTTCATCGGCCAGGATATGAAGCAGATCATCAGGGAATACTTCTTCGACTTTTATGATCGGCCTCTCAGCATCATCATCCCTCAGATCGTCAGACATAATGGTCTGGAGGGGTCTCAGATGGATTTAATGGAATCCGAAAAATTCCTTCGGGATAATTTGTCATCGGCTTTTCTGGTACAGGAATTGGATAACTTTATCACGGATATCATCAATGCCCTCCGAACCATGATCGACAATTACTCCGAGTCCTTCATTGAAAACATGATGACGTATGATCCGGATCTGGCTTTCAGCCTTCTTTCGAAAAAGAGCGAAGAAGTGGATAATCCGGTATTTTTGGGAGCGAAAGCGTTCTTTTTGAAGCAGCTGATCACATACGGACTTCCTGTGCCTCCCGGATTCGTGATCACCACCGAGGTTTTCAGGCATAGGGAGACCATTACCAGGCATCCCTACATGAATGAAGATTTCAACCGGTTGATCCGAAAGAATATATCGGACATAGAAAAAATAACCGGTCAGGCTTTTGGCAGACCCGAAAATCCCCTTTTGCTGTCTGTACGCTCCGGATCCTCGATTTCGATGCCGGGAGCGATGAAGACGTTCTTGAACGTTGGCATGAATGACGAAATCGCGGCAGCATTGAGCCACGCTCCAGGCATGGGCTGGACGGCCTGGGACTGCTACCGGCGGTTTCTGCAAAGCTGGGGGATGGCCTTCGGCATAGAGAGAGATGTTTTCGACAGACTGATATCGGACCACAAAGAAAAATACGGCGTTGAACTGAAGGCCCAATTCACCAAAGAGCAGATGATGGAGGTCGCTTATGCATACAAGGCAGCGTTGGGGGACTTCGAGGTGCAGATAGAATCGGATCCTTTCATTCAGTTGAAGCATGCCATTCGCGGCGTCCTGGATTCCTGGGGCTCTGAGAGTGCAGCATATTACAGGGAGCATATGCAGATCGCCGATGGATGGGGGACCGCCATCCTTGTGCAGAAGATGGTCCTGGGCAACCTGCCCGAAAAAGCCGGCACTGGAGTCATCCTGACAAACAGTCCATTCAATGAATATTCAGGTGTCAATCTATACGGTGACTTTACACTCTGCGGACAGGGGGAGGATGTGGTTTCAGGCCTTGTGGACACCTTGCCCATATCGGAGCACCAGCGCAAGAATCATTATAAGGACAGCAGCATATCCCTGGAATCCGAATTCCCTCAAATTTACGAATCATTGAAGAACCATGCCAGGCAGCTGATTGAAAAGGAAGGATACGTTCATCAGGAAATCGAATTCACTTTCGAGTCCGATCACCCGGAGGGGCTTTATATCCTTCAGACTAGGAACCAGAACCTGAAAAAGCAGAAGACGTCCACGAGCTTCGTACCTTCGCCAAACGAGATGCTCCTTGCCGGACACGGAATCGGAGTGAGCAGCGGAGCATTGTCAGGATTTCTGGCTTTTGATATGGAGGATATGAATCTTCTGAAAGAAAAACAGCCTGACGGCAAGATCATTCTGGTGCGGCCGGATACCGTGCCCGATGACATCCCGTTGATATTCATATGCGACGGCCTGGTCACGGCAAAGGGTGGAGTCACGTCCCACGCCGCTGTGGCAGCTGCGGGTCTTGGGAAGGTTTGCATTGTCAAGTGCAGGGGGCTGATCGTCTATGAGACTGAAAAGCGATGCATCCTCAATGGGCATGCATTTGGACCGGGTGATCAGATTTCCATCGATGGAAGTCTTGGAAATGTTTATGAAGGAAATTACGAAATATTAAAATCATAAGGGAATAAGGAGCGGGAATATGGAAATCAATCTGCAGAATCGAAAAAATCTTGGAATCAACGGAATCGGGCGTATCGGCAAGCTGACATTATGGAACCATCTGAATATGAAGCATTTTGACGGAATCGTCATCAATGCCGGCCGGGAAGTCGGGAGGAAGCTTGAAGATATCATTCAGTACATCACGACAGACTCGACATACGGAAATCTGGACAAATTCCTCTATGGCTTTACCGGGAAAACCTGCGAGATCAAGATCCAGGATAGAGAGGCAAATCTGATAGAAATGGATGGCATCCAGGTCAGGATACTTGTCAAAGCAAGAAATCCAAAGGAAATCGACTGGGCCAGGGAAGGCGTGCGTCTGGTCATTGATTGTACGGGACAGTTTGTGGATCCGACTCTGCCGGCGGATCATAGCAAAGGGAGCCTGAGAGGGCACTTGGAGGCCGGAGCCGAAAAGGTGATCGTCAGTGCGCCTTTTAAAATTGGGGATTCATCAAGAAAGCTGCCGGAGGACAGCGCCACCTTCGTCTATGGCGTCAACCATTCCAGTTATGACCCGATGAAGCATCATATTATATCTGCAGCCAGCTGCACCACCACCGGCCTTGCCCATATGGTGAAGCCACTACTTGATACCGAAGAGACTTCTCAGATTGTCACTGCATCCATGACTACCGTTCATGCAGCAACGAACACTCAGAACATTTTAGATGCGCCGCCAAAAGCCGGCGCGAAAGACCTCAGGAAGAATAGATCGGTAATGAACAATATGATCCCTACATCCACAGGGGCCGCGATCGCCCTGGAAGAAATCATCCCGGAAATAAAGAATGTTGGTTTTATGGCGGATTCCATCAGGATACCCACCAGCACAGTCTCCCTGATATCGCTGAACCTCACCTTCAGAACTGAACGCACCCCATCCGGAGAACCGATCATCAACAGGGATTTCATCAATGATATATATAGAAAAGCTGCTGAAGGGGCTCAAAAGGACCTATTGATATTCAGTGAAAATCAAAATGTGTCCACCGACCTGATGGGCTGCCAGGCGGCGGTCATCATCGAAGGCCTCGAAAACCACACGAGAACAGGTTTCCTGTCATTTGACTCCGAAACTTTGAAGAGGCATGGAATCGAAACCACCCAGGACATGAATATTCCGGTGACCCATGCCAAGGTCTTCGGATGGTATGACAACGAATTCGGCTGCTATGTCAACTGCCTGGGCAAATTGACGAAGTATGTGGACAAGAATCTGCTATAAAGAAGTTGCATATCGGTTTTGCAGCATAAGCCATGTTGTTATGGCGCCAATAACAATCACAGCGCCCATGAGGGCGAAGATCCCCGGGGCTTCTCCCACGAACAGAAACACCCAGATGGGATTGAGAAGAGGCTCAAGAGTTCCTATCAGCGAACAGGCAAGAGCGGAGCAATTCTTTGATGCCAGGGAATACAGCACATAAGGGATGCCCAATTGGAAAATGCCGAGAATCGCAATATATACGATTTCCATGGAAGTTGGATGGACTTCAATGAACAATAGCGAACTGATCCCGATGGCAGATGTTATCATATGCGCCAGCAGCAAGCCGCTCATTCGAGTGGAATCGTCGTTTGCGGATTGCCCGGTGAAAACAAACATGACTGCCATGAAAATTCCTGCTACGATAGCGATGATATTGCCGAGAATGCTCCCCGGTGACAATTGGTCAAAGAAGAATAATGCGATACCCGCTGTCGTCACCAGAACGACGGCGATCTCGGAGCCTTGCATTTTCTTTTTAAACAGTACAGCCGACAGAATGACAATAAAAATAGGGGCGGTGTATTGAAGTACGATGGCATTGGCAGCGGTTGTCAACTTATTGGCTGTTACAAAACACAGCAGGCAGCCGGCCAGACCAATTCCTGAAATGATAGAATGTCTATTGATCTTAAATTTTCTGCCTGTCACAGCCATGAATATGCCAAGGACGGCCGCGGCAATCAGGCTTCTAGCCCCCGCTATCAAAAGGGGGTTCCAAGAGATGAGTTTAATAAAAATACCGGCGATGCTCCACAATATGGCGCATATTGTCATCAGAAGCATCGCTTTACGTTGCTGCTCTACAGTGCCCATGGCCATAGTACTCGCTTTCTGTTAGTCTTGTACGACCTTTAATTTATAATCTTCATCTATTCCATTAACGATAGGAATCAGCAGGCCTTTGACCCGCTGGACTGCTTTCAGATCCGCTACCGCCAGCCGGTTTCCTGTGTTGAGTTTGCTCCACATAGCATCCTCGACCTCTTTGTTGACCACATTTTCCTGCTCTTGGGTCATTTTAAGTTCTCCGAAGGCAAACAGGGCTTTTTCCGTGTCGCCGAATTTTGTCTTGGAGAAATCAGGATCTACGTAAGCTAATGCAGCATGGGGGATCCGGACGATCACCTCTTTACGGTCATGGTCATATGTGATGGCGCCTTCTGTCAGTGCAGACAGATCGATGCCATAAGCGCCAGTGCCATAAGAATAGATAGTTTTGGTTTTTTCAAACAGTGAAATATTGGCAAGGGCCCGGCTGATTTCTGTCTGTACCTCAATATCCTGCTCCATGACGATCAGCTGATCTCTATCCCGGACCTCTCCCAAAATTGCCTGTGTAATCTCCACATCGTTGTAGCCCATGATCTCATCTGGAAGGAGGTCGCTGAAGGAAGTCGGCCATTCCCCGATACCCAGCGCTTCCCGGACGGAAGAAATCATCATGCTCCCGGATATGACCAAAACAACAACCAACAGAATGACAATAGGAAGGGAGCACCCCAGACCACCGATTTTGATCACGGTTTTCCGGGGCCTCCCATCTTTATTTTTGCGAAACATAAATGGTATCTCCTTTACAGCTCCTTCTGAAGATCCTTAAGATCATACGGTGTTGCCTGATAAACATAATAATTCAACCAGTTGCTGAACAATAGGCTTGCATGAGCTCTCCATCTGAACAGGA
This sequence comes from uncultured Clostridia bacterium, assembly GCA_937889655.1. Lineage (GTDB taxonomy): Bacteria > Bacillota > Clostridia > Peptostreptococcales > Anaerovoracaceae > CALBZG01. The sequence continues at coordinate 4,117 of CALBZG010000032.1, read as the reverse complement.
TTTCATCCTTTGGATCGTCGTTCCTGAAATAATTCTTTGGAACATCGATAGGTAGACCTTTATTCTTGTCTCTGAAATATTCGTTGGCCAGAGTATCTTTGTCATATTCCTGATGCCCCAGCACGAATATCTGCCGGCCATTGTCGATGGAAAGCATGTGAAGACCGGCTTCTTCGGACTCGGCCAGTATGCGAAGCTCCGGGCGAGCCAGGACGTCAGCTTTTTTGATATAGGTATGCCTGGAGTGAGGAGCATAGAAGATCTCATCAAAACCTCTTACCAGAGGGTTGTGAGACCTCACGACCTTGTGCTCGAACACGCCGAAGACTTTTTTGTCCACCGGATATTTAGGAATATCATAGTAATAATATAGGGCGGCTTGAGCGCCCCAGCAAATGAACATCGTACTGTAAACGTTGGTTTTCGCATATTCGAATATTTCACAAAGCTCATGCCAGTAATCGACCTGCTCATACGGGAGGGTCTCCACCGGCGCCCCGGTGAGGATCATTCCGTCAAAACGCTGGTATTGGATATCGTCGAACACCTTATAAAAGGTCAGAAGATGGTCTTGGGAAACGTTTTGTGAATAGTGAGAATCCATTCCCAGGAGCGTCAGCTCCACCTGAAGGGGCGAATTAGCCAAAACTCTGGCCAATTGTGTTTCAGTCGCTATTTTAGTAGGCATGAGGTTGATGATCAATATTTTGAGTGGCCGGATATCCTGGGTCGCTGCCCGCCCTTCCTGCATAAAGAATATATTTTCCTGCTCCAGGATCTCCGCTGCCGGAAGTCCATTTGGTATAATAATCGGCATTTTTTATCTCTCCATCCTTCTTGATCTAGCGGATCCGGTCTAAAGCCTGCGCAAAATCCGCAATAATGTCTTCAATATTTTCTATGCCCACGGAAACTCTGATCAACTCAGGACGGATCCCGCCGGCGATTTGCTGCGCTTCTGTTAGTTGCCTGTGAGTGGTGCTGGCAGGGTGCAGGGCAGATGTGCGAATGTCTCCCACGTGTACTACGATGCTGGTCAATTCGAGGTTTTCAAGTAATTTTTCCCCCGCGGACTTGCCGCCCTTGACTCCGAAGCTCAAAACGCCTCCGGCTCCCTTTGGCATATACTTTTTAGCAAGATCGTTGGAAATATCGCTCTTTAGGCCGGGATAAACGACCCAATCCACCATCGGGTGCTTTTCCAGGAATTCCGCCAGACTCAGCGCATTCAGGCTGTGTCTCTCCATCCTCAGATGTAAAGTCTGCAAACCCTGATGAGTGAGATACGCGTTCATTGGCGACATGGTGCAGCCGAAGTCGCGGAGCAGGGTAGCCCTCATTTTCGTGCAAAATGCACCGGGTCCAAATTTTTCATAGAAGCAAAGACCGTGGTAGCTGTCATCAGGCTTTGTCAGGCCTGGATATTTGTCTGAGGAACCCCAATCAAATACGCCGGCTTCTATCACCATCCCGCCAAGACAGGAAGCATGTCCGTCAGAATACTTCGTTGTCGAATGTATGACAATGTCGGCGCCGAACTCGATGGGACGGGTCAGGGCCGGAGTGGCGAGAGTATTGTCGATCACCAGAGGAACACCTATTTCAATGGCCGCAGACTTGAATTTCGCAAAATCCAGCACATGCAGAGCCGGGTTCGCCAGAGTCTCAGCGAATAATGCTTTCGTTGCCGGTCGTGCCGCCGCCACGATTTCTTCCAGAGAACCGTGTACATCGACGAAGGAAACGTCGATACCCATTTTCTTCAGCGTTACGGAAAAAAGGTTGTAAGTGCCGCCATAAATGCTGGCGGATGAAATAATATGATCCCCAGCCTGGCACATATTCAATATAGTCATCAACGTTGCGGCCTGGCCGGAAGATGCCGAAAGAGCGGCTGTACCGCCTTCAAGCTCTGCCATATGGTTCTCCAGTGCGCTCAAAGTCGGATTGCCGAGCCTTGTATACATGAAATTCGGGCTTTCCAAATCAAAAAGCTCCGCCACGTCTTTGGCGTTATAATATCGGTACGTCGTATTTTGTATGATCGGCAGCACCTGAGGCTGGCCGCTCTGGGCTTTATAGCCTCCCTGTACGCATATCGTCTCAAAGGCGTGTTTCTTATCAGTCATGTCCTTGCCCTCCCAATAATACCCTTCAGGTCATAATTATTGCATACAAGTATACCTCACCGGACTGTAAAAATCAAGGAAGGGCAGGTTAAACATGGCAAGGATTGTTTTTCAACGCTCTTTTGTGATATAATCACAATCGGAAAGCGGGTCGGGAGTAAGTGGGAAGTTTCTTCTGCGGCAAGGGGTATAGCGATGTTTGTGAATGCGATTGAAAAAGTCGGCGGATTTACCCGCCCTATATTTACCATCATGAGAAGATACGGCTCGTCTGAAATCAGTCCGGGCGCTGCCGCGATTTTTTTTGTAAACGATGAAGGTTGGGCGGTGACATCAGGCAAAGTCGCGAAAATGATCATCGACGCAGGGAGCATCGACAAGAAATATGCGGATTTCATAGCCAGAAAAAATCAAGTTCCCAGGGGAACCAATTTCGAAGAAGGCGTTCGTCAGCTTGAGGACTTTTTCAAATACGACCGGGACTCCATTGCACAGCTAAAAATCAATTTTGTGGATTGTGTGGACGTCGTGAAAGGTGTGCAATGCAAGATCCACCCCAAAATAGACCTGGCCCTGATACATTTTGAGGGCTTTTCAAAACTTGGATATAAAAGCCATGCGTTGTTTGCAGGGGACGGGGCTGTAGTGAAGCCGGGCAAATATCTTTGCCGGTTGGGGTTCCCTTTTCCTGAGTTCAATAATTTCAAATACGAAATCGAAACTGACAATATCATTTGGACGAATGAAGGGCAAAGGACTATGCCGAGGTTTCCGGGCGAAGGTATGGTCACTCGTCTGGTTGGAAGTCCGGAAGGGATCGTAGGAGTGGAGATGTCGACCCCGGGATTTAAAGGTCAAAACGGAGGGCCGCTATTTGACCAGCGGGGCGTGATTTATGGGATGCACAGCGGAACTTCCAAATTGAATTTGGGCATGAGCATCCATGTGGATACGATCAAGTCTTTCATGAAGCAGGAAAAAGTAAAATATGAAACGGATGGACCCGACAGGATATCCTCTCCTCAAATCGTTCTGAGCGAAAGCATGCTATCGAGGATGGCGCCGTCGGATCCGGATGACAAGCTAAATTGACAGAGCAAAAATAACTTAGTTGGGTGGAAGGGTCACAAAATTTATGGTTAAAGCCGGGCGGATCGCAGCGCTTCTTGTACTGGATATTCTGATAATTAATATATCATTCATCGGGGCCTATCTCCTTCGATTTGAGTTTGATGTGAACAGCACACAATTCGAAGCGTGGTTCGCGGTGTATGCATTGAATATTGCGCCTATCACCGTGGCCATCATTATTGCTTTCGGAGTTTTGGGCATTTATACCAGCATGTGGAGATATGCGGGCGCCGACGAACTGACGAAAATCGTCATGGCATCCATTTTCGGTGAGCTTCTGACGCTGGCATATATGGCATTCAGCCAGCAGATGATGCCCCGCAGCATATATATCATCTCCGGTTTAATGATCATTGTGCTGGTCTCCGCTTCCAGAATGACGTACAGGCTGCTTCGCATGCTCAGAAATCCGGGCGCCTTCAGGGGAGTGCCGTTGATTAAGAGCAAAAACCATCTTCTCAACCCGGACCTCACCAGAGTCATGATCGTGGGAGCCGGGGAGGCTGGCGCCGCTATCGTCCGTGAAATCAAGCAGCATCCCGAATATGGTAAAAGAGCCGCCGTCATGCTGGACGATGACGTTTCGAAACAGGGCAAGCGGATAAACGGTGTCAAAGTGGCGGGGGATATTGCTCATCTCAGAGCCTACAGCAGAAAATATTCAATAGATGAAATCATCATCGCCATACCCAGTGCCAGCAGGAAGACCATCCAGAACATCGTGAACGAATGCAACAAGACAAGATGTAAAATCAAGATACTGCCGACATTGATCGACCTCATCAACGATACCGTTAGCATCAGCAAGCTGAGGGACGTAGATATTGAAGACCTCCTGGGCCGGGAGCCTGTCAAGG
>CALBZG010000031.1 GCA_937889655.1 uncultured Clostridia bacterium | reverse complement strand
CCTTTGCTTTTTACCGCGTTCAGCAGCTTGTATTGGAACTTTGCCGTAGACCAGCCCACGGCTTCGATGACCGTGCAGATATACAACTATGCCATCGCGCCTTTTGAAGAATGGAATAACATGGCCTGGGCGGGCTCTCTCGTGCTTGTAGCGATGGTTCTTTTGGTGACCATCACGGTCAGAAAATTCTCGAAAAGGGTGACATATGGATAAAAAGAAGATCTCCGGTAAAAATCTGAACGCGTGGTTCGGCAAGAAACAGGCGCTTATGAACGTTAATGCCGTTGTCGCGGAGAACAAAGTAACTGCCGTGATAGGACCTTCCGGCTGCGGGAAATCGACCTTTATCAGATGCATTAACCGCATGCACGAGACGATAAACGAAGCTACGATGTCCGGAGAGATAATTTTGGACGGTGAAGTCATAAGCGATCCGTTGATAGACCCCGTAAATATCAGAAGGAGGGTGGGCATGGTCTTTCAGAAACCCACGCCGTTCCCTACCATGTCCATATACGACAATGTTGCCGCAGGCCTTAGATTGAACGGGATCAAGAACAGGGCGGAGCTGGACGCGGCTGTTGAACACAGCCTTAAAAAGGCCGCGCTTTGGGAAGAGGTCAAAGATATTCTTTATTGTCCCGGAATAGGACTTTCCGGAGGGCAGCAGCAAAGACTTTGCATAGCCAGAGCTCTCGCTGTAGAACCGGAAGTGATCCTTCTGGACGAGCCATGCTCGGCCCTGGACCCGATCTCCACGGCAAAAATAGAAGAATTGATCGCCGAACTTAAAAGCAAGCTGACTATAGTGATAGTTACTCACAATATGCAGCAGGCGGCGCGCGTGGCGGACTATACCGGTTTTTTTCTTCTGGGTGAACTGATAGAGTTTGATGTCACAAAAAAGATATTCACAGCGCCTTCGGATAAGAGAACTGAAGATTATATTACGGGGAGGTTCGGATAATGAACGAAAGGATTTTTGATGCGGAACTGGCCGAACTGAATGAACTGATCCTTAAGATGGGTGGCATGGCGGAAAGGGGCATAGCAGAAAGCATCCGGGCCCTCAAGGAAAGGGATGAGACGCTTGCCAGAAGGGTGATATCAAAGGACAAAGAGACTGATTGCCTGGAGAACGAGATAGATGAAAAGTGCATCGAACTGCTTGCTACCAAACAGCCGGTCGCTTCCGATCTCAGGTTCATCACCACCGCCATGAAGATCACCACGGACCTTGAGAGGATAGGCGACCTGGCCGTTGATATTTCACAGAAGAACCTTGAACTTATAAAAATGCCGCTCCTCAAGCCTCTGATCGACACACCGAAGCTGGCGGATATTGCCCAAAGAATGATATCGATGAGCCTCGATTCTTTTGTGAAGCGGGATGTTTCCGGGTTGTCCGGTATAAATGAGCTTGAGAAAGAAGCAGATCGCCTGCGCGATCTTATCTGCGATGAGCTGACGGAAATGATCGAGAAGGACAGCAAGGTCACATTGAGAGCCATTCCGCTGCTTTTGATCGCCAGATATCTTGAGCGCATATGCGACCACGCGATGAACATCGCTGAGGATGTCGTTTACATGGTAGAGGCAAAGATCATAAGGCATAAATGCCCGCCCGTAAAGGTTCTGTTTGTCTGCATCCACAACAGCGCTCGGAGCCAGATGGCGGAAGCCTTTGCCGATCTGCTGGGGAAGGGCAGGATCTCGGCCGAAAGCGCCGGGTTCGAGCCCGGGAAGCTGAATCCCTATGTGGTCAGGGCAATGGCGGAGAAAAACATAGATATTTCTAAAAATACCACAAAGAGCGTGTTCGATATCTATAAGTCAGGCAGGAAATTCGATCATGTGATAACTGTCTGCGACGAAGCAAGCGGTCAAAGATGTCCGATCTTTCCGGGAGCCCAAAAGCAGATCCATTGGGGTTTTGACGATCCTTCCGGATTTGGCGGCAACGACGATGAAATAATGGAAAGAACAAGAATGGTCAGGGATGCCATTTACAACAAACTGGCAGAGTGGATCCCGGCAATAACGAAATAATGCGAACCTTTATCGGATAGGCAAACAACGATTGCCTAAGCTCCAGATCTTATTGCCCTCCCGGAAATGGAACCCGTCTTGCCGGCATGAATTCATCAATAAAGACGGCTATTCGCTGCAGCATCCCAGAAGGTCCGCCGTCCCTGGTCAGGACCCTGTAGTATCCGAAAATGTCCGGTTGGATATGTTGGTCGATCAAATATTTGCGGTGTGGGATCCCGTAAACATTTCCATGGTCTAAGTACATGACAACATGATCCAAGAGCTTTGCGCCTACAGGATCTTTGCTTCCTTCCCATTCCAAGACAAAGGTTCTGTTGCATCTTCTGATTAAATCATCGTTCATCCATTGCAAGGTCTTTAGCAGTTCGGGATTGTCCGGTATTCCCATATCTGTGGCGCCTCCGATATCCTCTCCGCTGAATTCCCAGATCCTGCCGAAAGATTGCTCGGGATCGCATATCCTTCCGATAAGAGCGTTCGTAGCATCTCTGTCATGAAGAGGATTGTTCAGGAATTGGTTTCGCACCCCCCCATTCCTGCAATCAATAATATTTTCCAGGCCGGAGAGCGCATAGGAGTATATTTCTCCGGATCCAAAATCGCCTTCGATGAGCCGGCTTTTAATGGTATCCCTTATAGATCTTGACTGTGAACTCGTCAACCTGCTTACGGCTTGACCGAGCGTTATTCCGGGCATAAGACGGCGGTAGCGCAATTGGGAATTTTGGGTTGCTTCTCCTATCAAGAATCTGCCGGATGTTATCCTTCGGTCCACTTGGATAGTCGCGGTTCGCATTGTTGATATACCCCCCCTATACTTATATATCGTGATATT
>CALBZG010000030.1 GCA_937889655.1 uncultured Clostridia bacterium | reverse complement strand
ATCCTCGCCGAGCCCATCATGATGCTGCTATACCCTATGGAAATGGAAAGCGCATCAGGAGCATCCGGATGTTTGAGCTATCTGGCTATGGGAGTGATTTTTCTATGTATCGGGCAGACGATGGCTGGCATACTTCAAGGGCTCGGCAAGCCAGGGATCGCTGTTGCAGGCTTGATGGCCGGTTTTATGGTTAAGTTGTTCTCGACGTACATGCTGGCAGGAATATCCGGTTTGAATGTTGAGGGAGCAGCAATCGCGAGTTCACTAGGTTTTGTGACAATAGGGATGTTTAATTTCTATGCAGTTAAAAAGTTGACGGGAATAAACTTCGACAGGGATCTGGCTATTTTCAGACCCGTGGTGTCAGGACTGGCCATGTTCATAGTTTGTGGTATTTTATACCGCCTTTTCAACGGCATCATCGGCAGCAGCCTTGCGTGCATACTTTCGATCGCTGCAGGAGCAGCTGTATATGCAATCATGCTGATCAAGACCAAAGCAATCTCGGGACCGGAAATAAAGCTGCTGCCGAAAGGGGAAAAGCTGCATAAAATCCTATCGAGAGCAGGATTAGTTAAGTAGAATTCTCGCAGTGAATATAATATCATCCATAAAAAAGCGGCATTACTTATGTAATACCGCTTTTAAAATAGAATATCAAATTTTGATTGTTGTCTGATAGGCAACCTTGTTAATTTCAGGCTTCTGCTATTTCTTCTTTTATTTCCTCGATCGAGTATTTGTTCTCGCCCCAGATCTTGTGCAGAGCTACAACAAAGAGGAAGAAAACGCCAAAGGTTATTATCAGCGGAATGAACCAACCATCTATAAAGCCGGAAGCGATATATCCAACTGCCGCAGCCGCTGCGCAGGTCAGTGAATAAGGTATCTGTGTCTTGATATGGTCGGTATGTCGAATATTGGCTCCAGCAGAAGATAGAATAGCCGTGTCAGCAAGTGGAGAACAATGGTTTCCAAATCCACCGCCGCCTATTACAGTGGCAATACAGGTATAAACGTTGATATCCATTGCTACGGCAAGAGGAACAGCGATCGGGATCATGATAGCGAATGTGCCCCATGAAGCTCCGGTTGAGAAAGTCATCGCACAAGCGAATGCGAAGAGGATAAGCGGTACGATCCAGCCCGGAACATTTCCGACAAACAGAGCTGCAACATATTCTGCAGTGCCCAGCTCACCGCATACAGAGCCGATGGACCATGCGAAGGCAAGCAGGATGATTACGAATAACATGGATTTAGTACCGGTAATAAATGCATTGATAGAATCTGTTATTTTAGAAAGTTTTCTGACCGCATAGAATATGATAGAGAATATCAGAGATATTGCAATAGCATAAACAAGAGCCAGCATTCCGTCCATGCTGTTGACAGCCTCAAGGAGGCTGAAACTCGTAAAGAATCCTCCGGTGTAAAGCATGAATACCATTGCCATAACTACTAGCAGAATGATTGGTGCAAGCAAATCAATGGCTTTCCCGTTCTCAGCTACAGGAATAGAAGAAAAATCGTCCTCATCGGCCGCACCGCCGCTGAAGGTCTTATCGCAGAGAGCTCCCGTCTCCCTGGTTCTCTTTTCTGCTTTTGCCATAGGTCCAAAGTCCAGACTCAGTAATACCACTACCAAAACCATGATCAGAGACAGCCAGGCATAATAATTATGCGGAATGACTTTAAGGAATGCAATAAATGGATCTTCCGTAATACCAACTTGATTGAACGAATCTGCAATCAATGAAGAAATAAATGCGACCCATGATGAAAGTGGAACTACCAGACAGATTCCTACTGCCGTGGAGTCAATAATATAGGAAAGCTTTTCCCTTGAAACTCCATACTTGTCTGAAACCGGTCTCATAACAGCTCCATTGGTCAGTGCGTTGAAGTAGTCGTCAAAGAATATGAGCATGCCGATCACCCATGTCATGACTTGAGCGCCCTTCTTGGTAGTGATCCTTTTGCTCAGCAGCTGTGCGAAAGCCGCGGAACCGCCGGATCTTACCATGAGGCCTATCAGCCCGCCGAGCATTAGAACGATCAGAATAACCTCGACATTCCATGGGTCTGTCAAACAACCCGAGATGACGTAATCTCCTGTTTCATCATACCCGCCGACCATGATCGAAATCATTGTTTCCAGTGCCCCCAGTGGATTCCAATTGGCTATGACCATACAGCCGGTGAACACACCGATGAACAGTGACAGCAGAACCTCTTTGGTTGCTATGGCAAGAACAATGGTAAGAAGCGGTGGGACCAAAGATAAAATACCTACATCCATAACAAAAAACCCTCCTCCATATAAATAATGATAACAAATGAGTACATGATTTGTGGAGCTAACCTTATAACCGATGAATGATAATTTAACGATCAAAGGTAAAATCAAATGAATAATAAGACTATAATTCAGAAAAGCAATACGATGGAAAAATTGCAATATTCTGTAATTTTGAATAAAAACAAAAGGATGTACGTCATTGTTATATCGTCATTATAACAAGAATATGACATTTGTAAATGTTGTTGGAGAAATTAACGGCTTTATACTGCAAAAAAAGGTTATACAAACTATATAGTTTCATGGTACAATAAGTATGCTCAAACCGCATATTTGTACAAAAATGGAGGTATAAAATGGATAAATTGACCATCGGTAAAATGGCCAAAATCAACGGGATTTCAGAACAGACTTTAAGACTCTACGATAAGATGGAATTGCTTCAGCCTTGTGAAGTGAATGCAGAGACGGGCTATAGATATTATCATATCAAACAATGTGCCCAGCTCGATATGATCCAATACATGAAAGCCCTTGGAATGAACCTTTCGCAAATAAAAGAATGCTTTGATGAGCAGGACGTCAATAAATTCAAACAAATCCTGACGATGCAGAAGCAGAACATCAAGAACCAGATGGATGAACTCCTGCATGCCGAAAAGGCAATTGACAGGGCATTGGAAAGCTATAGAAGATATGAAGCATCTCCTACTCAGGAAGTCCCGATCCTTGAGTATCAGAAAGAACGCCGGATATTCTGCTACGACACCAAAATCAATGCTTACAGCTACGGTATGGAATACTATGAACATGTGCTGCGAGCATTGAAAAAGAATTACGGACTACATAAATTCCCTATGAGTTATTTTTGCAATGTCGGCAGCATTCTACGCAAAGAATATTTTTTGAAAAGAGAATTGATGTCAACGGAAGTGTTCCTCTTTGTGGAGGACGATTTCGAATCCAGCGACGGGATAGAGGTCATACCGGAGGGGATGTACGTTTGCATTTATTGCGACGGTTTTGAACGGGAAGAAGCATCGCTGAAAAAACTCATGGATTATATATTTGAAAATAATTATAAGGTAACTGGCGATTGCATAAGTGAAATTTTAGTTGAATTGCCGACCTTTAATCACTATGACAGAACAGCATTTTTTAAGCTCCAGGTACCTATAAAACGATTCGGTTGAGGAGCGGTTCAGTACACAAAAAAACATTATTTTTGAATTGACTCTGTCACTACAACAAGGTTTAAAATATAAGTGTCGTAAGAAGCGGATTTTCGCAGGAAGCGGCAGTTATAATCTCAAGTTCGGCAATTGGAGACAATGACGCTTTTTAGCCGCAGCGATTCTCACAATCTGCACATTCCTCACATTTTTTATAACTACGACTATTTTTCTTGTATGATCCGGCGGGATATACAATGCCGGCACCCAGCGAGCGAATATGTTATGGGCAATTTTAATGTGTTTATCTGCAAAGGTGGGAGATTGCTTAATGAAATTGGTTGGACGCAGTTGAGTTACAATAAATTATTAATCATTAAGGAGGCAAAAAAATGCAATTAAAAGACGTGAACCTGACACCAGAACAGATCAAAGAAAAAACCAAGAAGTACATGATCGAAACTTACGAGCGTTTCCCATTTATCGCTTGCAGAGCTTCAGGTGTGTATCTGTATGACGAAAACGATAATGCTTATCTTGACTTTTATGGCGGTGTCGCAGTTAACAGCGTTGGAAACTGCAACCCTAAAGTCGTTGCTGCCATTCAGGAACAGGCTGCACAACTCATTCATACTTTCAACTACCCATACTCGATACCTCAGGCAGTTCTTGCTGAACTGATTTGTGAAACCACCGGCATGGACAAGCTCATCTACCAGAATTCCGGTGCTGAAGCCAATGAAGCGATGATCAAAATCGCCAGAAAGTATGGAGTAGACAACTTTGGCCCTAATAAGTACCATATTGTTACGGCTTTAAAGAGCTTCCACGGAAGAACTTACGGCGCAATGTCCGCAACCGGCCAGCCTGGCAGCGCATTGCACATTGGTTTTGAACCTTTGACTCCTGGATTCACTTATGCCGAATTCAACAACTTGGATGCATTCAAGGCAGCTGTTACAGATGACACCATTGCTATCATGGTTGAACCTGTTCAGGGCGAAGGCGGAGTATACCCGGCCACTGAAGAATTCCTGGTTGGACTGAGAAAGTTCTGCGATGAAAAAGGATTATTGCTGCTGCTGGATGAAATTCAGTCCGGTTGGTGCAGAACAGGCAAGCCTATGTGTTATCAGCACTACGGAATCAAACCGGATGCAGTATCCATGGCAAAAGCTATGGGCGGCGGGTACCCGATTTCAGCCATGGCTTGCACAGATAAGCTTGCCAAGACTTTCAACCCTGGTTCCCATGGATCTACTTGGGCAGGAAATGCTCTAGGCTGTGCTGCTTCCTACGCAGCGATCAAAGAACTTCTTGATAATGATCTTGCGGGCAATGCACAGGTTGTAGGCGACTACTTTGCAGAGAAGCTTGCTACCCTTCCTCATGTTGTGGAAGTTAGACATAAGGGCCTGTTTGTGGGAGTTGAATTCGATATTGAAAAAGCGCTTGATATCAAGCATGCAGCACTTGACAGATATCTTCTCACAACTGCAATCGGAGCTAAAGTTATCAGAATGGTACCGCCACTTACGGTTACTAAGGAAGATTGTGACAAGTGCGTTGAGATCCTGAGGGCTTCGGTCGAATCTGTTCTGTAGTTTCCAGATAGGATGCTATAGACCCGGTACTGAGAATGCCGGCGAAAGAGGTTCTGCCGTTCCAAATAAATGTTTAGTTTAGAAATTATTTATTAAGAGGAAAGTAGGAGGAAGAAAAATGCCTAGAAAGAGTTTTGACGAAGTATTGAAGTACACAGAGTACGCCCTTGACATCATCTCAAAAAAAACGCTTGAACCCGCTGAAATGGAGAAGTTTATCGAAGAAACAAGAAACAACTTTGACAACCATATCAATCCTGGATTTCTTGAATACAGGAAATCTGCCGGAGGCGATCAAATGGCAATGGAGTGGATGGCTAAGGGAGACACCTTTACGGATCTTCACGGCAAGGAATATATTGACTGTCTGGGCGGCTTCGGCGCATTTAACTGTGGCCACAGACATGATACAGTGTTGACAGCCGTTAAAAACCAATTGGACAAACAACCTTTATCGAGTGCCGAGCTTATTGATGCCAATAGGAGCCTGCTCGCAAGAATACTTGCAGATGTGACACCGGGAGACTTGCAGTATACATTCTTCACATCATCAGGAACTGAAGCAGTGGAGTGCGCTCTTAAGATGGCGACGCTGGCAACAGGAAGACATTACTTCGTAGCATTCAAGAATGACTTCCACGGAAAAACCCATGGTGCTTTGTCACTGACCTCAAAAGAACATTTCAGAGGTCCGTTCCTGCCACTGTTGCAGGGCGCAAGATTTGCACCTTTCGGGGATGTGGATTATCTTGAGAAGATGCTGGATGTAATGGAATTCATAGGCGAGCTGCCTGCAGCCATCGTTTATGAGCCGATCCAGGGCGAAGGCGGCGTTATAGTTCCACCGGACGATTTCATTCCTGCAATCAGAAGACTTTGCGACAAATACGATATCATGATGGTTGCTGATGAAGTTCAGGTTGGCATGGGCCGTACAGGGTACCTTTTCGCAACTGACTACAATAACTTGGCTCCTGATATAATATGCCTTGGCAAATCGATATCAGGCTCCGTGGTTCCATTGTCAGCATGCGTATGCACAGAGAGAGCATTCAGAGGCATGTTCCCTGACCCTCTCCTTCATTCAACTACAACAGGCGGCAATCCTCTTGCAACATCAGCAGGTATTGCAGCATTCAATGTAATATTGAGTGAAGATCTATGCGGCAAAGCAAGAAAAGGTGAACAATTATTCAGAGCTGGTATTGAGCCGCTCATGAAGAAGTATCCTGAACTTTTGGTTGATTTCCGTGGAAGAGGTCTGATGCTTTGTATGGAATTCTGCGATGGCGATAAAGGCTATGAAGTAGTTTTCGAAGCATTCAACAGACGATTACTGCTGTCCGGAAGCCTGATCAACGCAAGAACAATAAGAATCGAACCGCCTCTCAACATTACCGAAGAACATATTAAGGAAGCAATTGCCATACTTGATGAGTCCATGGGTATTGTTTACAACAATCACTGGGGCAAATAACAGATAGTTCACATTAAAGTCATAACTGGCTTCTTATTGTGCAAAAACAATAAGAAGTCAGTTTTGATAAAGATTAGGAAAATGAAAGGAATTAATTATTATGGATGCACATGATTACATTGCTGATTTAATCGCAAAAGCGCGTGTCGCTCAGAAGGAATTTGAATCTTACAGCCAGGAAGAAGTTGATAAAGTTGTTCGCGCAGTTGGCAAGGCGATCTATGACGAAGGCGAACCTCTTGCAAAAATGGCAGTTGAAGAATCCCACATGGGCAAATACGAAGACAAAATCATGAAAAACAAGGGTAAGGCCATGGCAGTCTGGAATTACCTGAAGGATAAGAAGAGCAGAGGAATCATCGAAGTTGATGAAGCTGCAGGAATCGTTAAAGTTGCTCATCCGATGGGCGTTATCGGCGCAATCGCTCCTGTAACCAATCCGGTAATGACTCCACTGCACAACTGCATGATCGCTCTTAAGTGCGCAAATGCCATCATCGTTGCACCGCATCCATCCGCCAGATTAACCGGTATGAAGGCTTGCGAAGTCATGAGAGCAGCAATAAAAGAAATCGGCGCTCCTGTAGATCTTATACAGTGCATCGAGCCAGATATGGTTACAATCGAATCCTCCGGTGAACTGATGAAGCAGGCAGATGTTTGCATCGCTACAGGCGGTCCTGGGATGGTTACTGCAGCATACAGCTCCGGCAAACCGGCGTTCGGCGTTGGAGCAGGAAACATGCAGTGCATCGTTGATTTCGATGCAGATATCGCTGATGCAGTGCCAAAGATTATCAATGGCCGCTGCTATGACAATGGTGTGCTTTGCACTTGTGAACAGAATGTAATCTGCCCGGAAACGAGATTTGATGAGATCATGGCTGAGTTTGAAAAGCACAACGTAGCTATAATCAAAGGTGAAGATATAGCTAAACTCAGAGATACCGCATTCCCTGAAGGCAGTTTGAA
>CALBZG010000029.1 GCA_937889655.1 uncultured Clostridia bacterium | reverse complement strand
GAGATATCCACTCGTGACTGGAGTTCAGACGTGTGCTCTTCCGATCTCTATCGACTCAGCGTTAACAACGGTGGGACGGGAATTTGGAAGGCAGCTGATCAGAGGGCTATTGGGAAATCTAAGAAGATAGAGCCTTATTACAACCGTCCACGGTGCAGGACAATATTTCAAATACCAGGAAAGGTCGCATTTAAAGGAGAATGCGACCTTTTTTATAAATTGAGTTTTCAAAATCTTACAAATAGTGTTATAATCAATTGTCGTTTTATTGGGCATTTAACGAAAATTCAAATTGGGTGGCGGCGTGTTTTTTGTATGCGATAAGCGCTTAGGATCATAACCAAGAAGGTCGGAGCCCAATAGAAAATTAAAATATGAAAGGCGTATACGACAGTATGATAAACAGAAAGAAATTAAATGAACAATTGGCTGCTGAACGCGAGATCTACGCCAGGACCCACAAAAACTCTCTGGCAGCCAGAACAGAAAGATCAAAAACTCTTTTATACAATGCGCCCATGAACTGGATGCAGCAATGGCCTATGGAGTATCCGATCACCTTATTATCAGGGAATAAACACATGATTACAGATGTTGATGGGAACCAATATATCGATTTTTGTCTTGGATATAGTGCGGCATTTCCGGGCCATGGGATCAATGAAGTGACGGATGCACTGCACAATGCTATGAAAGCCGGAATGGTTTACACAACACCATCCACCCTGGATGCCGAGACCGGGAAATTACTTAAAGAAAGATTCGGGCAGGAATTCTGGGGATTTTCCGTAAGCGCTACAGACGCAAACAGGTTCGTAATTAAATTGTGCAGAGAAATCACGGACCGCAAGAAAATCCTGGTTTTCAACGGCTGTTATCACGGAACCATCGATGAAACCATCGTGTCCCGGGAAGAGGGGAAAACGATTAAAAGAGAGGGAAGCATTGGAACGGGAATAGACACGGCCGAAATGACGACGGCAATCGAATTCAACGATATCAACGCCTTGCGCCGTGAACTGGCCAAGGAAGAGTACGCATGCCTATTAATGGAGCCTGTCATGACAAACTGCGGTATCATCCATCCTATCGATGGATATCTCGAAAAGACTAAAATGTTATGCAGAAGATATGGAACAGTTTTCGTAGTCGATGAAGCCCACACCATTACCGCGGGCTATTCAGGCTATTCCATGGAGCACGAACTGAACCCGGATGTTTTGATCCTGGGTAAATGTATTGGCGGCGGGTTCCCAGTGGGTGCTTACGGCGTCAACTATAAAATAAAAAGACGGATCGACGATGTTCTGAAAATAGAGTACTCCGATACCAGCGGGATAGGCGGAACAATGACGGGCAGCGTTATGGCAATGACCGGAATCAATGCAGCATTGGCATATGGTTTGACTGCTGAAAACTTCGGCAAAGCAAATATCAATACCGACATGATCGTCGATGGAATAAACGGAGTTATCCATAAGCGAAAACTGGGATGGTCAGTATCGAGGATCGGTGCGCGGTTCGATATCTGGTTTTCTGATACCCCTGCGGTAAATGCGGCTCAGGCATTCAGGAATCATGACAAAGCTCTTTATGAATATTTATTCACCGCCCTGATCAATAGAGGATATGTACTGTCGCCATACTGGAATATTTTAGCCAGTGTTTCGCCATACCTATCACTTGAGGAATGCAAAGGATTTATTGACGCATTTGAAGAAGTGACGGAAAATCTTTAGGAAGCGACTTTTTTTCTGCGCTTATCCTGATACATGAGTGTATCCACATGTTTCATGAACTCATCGGCTTTCATTGAGGAAGCATGATCGTACACATCATATCCGGTGCTGAAAGCAAGATCATAAGGGAGCACTTTCGAAGCATTGAATTTTTCAATGCTTCTTTCTATTCCGCTCACTGCGACTTCAAGGTGTTTCTTGTCGGAAATATCCATGATGAGATAGAACTCGTCTCCTCCGAATCTGGCAATAAAATCCCTGGAACGCAGGCAGCCTTTAAGAAGTGTGGCGGTATATTTCAAAGCCGTATCCCCCGCTTCGTGTCCAAAGGTGTCATTGATATTTTTAAAGTTGTCAATATCCAGCATCACCAAAGAAAATGTATTCTCTTCGCTGCTCATTTCAACTTTCTTACGAAGTGCGTTTTCCAGCTTCTGCCGGTTATTGATGCCCGTTAGATAATCAGTGTTGATGCTGTTTTCCTGAATATCCAGCAGAACGATCAGCAGAGAAAGCACGACACTGTTAAGGATCAGGGAAACCCCGTATATATAGGTTTGGAGGATGACACCTATGAAAGGCGGAACTCCAAAGAATATCAAAGAAAAAAAGTACTTTTTATCAAGCCGTTTCTTGTTTCGAACAGTTATCACAAAGGTTGCCATTAATAGTGCAGCCGAAAACCCTGAACTCAGAAAATAAAGCGGACCTCGCTGATAAATATTGGCCGTATCGATGGTGTAAAGCCATCCGGTATATTGTGACAGCAGTACTATCAGTGCGTGGACAGCGTTTAGTATGGCAAGAGGTAAGCCCAGTCTCAAGGCCTGTTTTTCATCGCGATAGATTTGAAAATACACATAAATCACCCACACCGAAGGCAGTACAGGACTCAGGAGAAAAATGAGAAAATTGCCCATGTGGTTCAGCACGGGGAAAATAGAATCCGGATGGCCGTCAAATCTTCCTAAAATATCAAAAAACAGCAGAAAGATCGTCAGCTGGACCATTAAAATATACAACCTGTTTTGCAGTGTTTTCTTCTCGACATTCATGTAGGAATGAACCAGGATGACAGACATAAGCAGAATGGAAAAGCTGTTGATTATGATATTACTCTCCAAACTCATTGATTTCCTTTAAGCCCTCCATTTTAATAAAAATATCTACAATATAGGGATCAAACTGAGAACCGGATTTCGCTTTAATTTCAGCGAGGGCTTCTCGATGCCCCATGGCTTTTCTATAAACCCTGTTCTCTGTCATAGCGTCGAAAGCATCCGCTATCGCTAGAATGCGTGAAGGTAATGGGATATTCTGCCCTTTCAGGCCTCTTGGATAACCGCTTCCATCCCAATTTTCATGATGCGACATTATATAATCCGCAATTTTTACAAGATCTGGGGAAGATTTGGCTATTCGATAGCCTATCTCAGGATGCTTCTTCATCTCGACCCATTCTTCTTCGGAAAGCCGGCCCGGCTTTTTTAGGATCCTGTCATTGATGCCGATTTTCCCAATATCGTGCAGCATGGCAAAAAGCTCGATTTCATCAATACTATTATGCTCAAGCTCCAATTCAAGTGCAATGGACTTTGAAATCCGCGCAAGGCGTGTAGCATGCTCCTGGGTTTCCTGGCTTCTCTCATACATAGTTGCCTTTATCGATGTAAGGATACTGCTATGGGAACTATCCCGGTTCAGCATTTTTCTTCTTCGCATGTAATCTACGGCAATATTCAGTACATCCTCGATGTTCTCCGAAGACTTTTCTTTAGTATTGTAACCAAAAGAAATGCTAATGTCAAAATAATGAAGACCATTGTTTTGATTTCGAGCATTGCTTGCTGTTATTTCTTCTTTGATCCGGTACATGAGGGCAGAAGCTTCTTCCTTGCCGGCGCCAGGCATGAGAACAGTAAATTCATCGCCATCGGTCCTGGCAGTCAAATAATTCTCCCGGCAGCAACAATGGATGATGCGTGCCGCTTCGCCAATGATCCGGTCACCGATGGAATATCCGAAAACATCATTGGTAAAACGCATGCCGTTGATGTTGGCCACTAATACGGATATGGGGAGGATTTTTTGGCGCTGATCCATCTCCTGCAGGATTTCATTGAAATGATGACGTTTATAAAACCCGGTCATCAGATCATGACTTCGGAGATAATCAATTTTTTCCTGCCGCATTTTTGCCTGAGTGACATCAACGATGAATCCCTCCAGTGCCTCAACATTTCCGCAGTCATCAAAGAGACCTTGCCCGATCTCCATCACCCACTTTCGGCAGCCCAAGGCATCGATGATCTCATATTCTGATTTGAAAGGCCGGCGGTGAACAAGGGCCTCTTCCAGTTCTTCTATTAATGAAGCTTTGTATTCCTCCGGGATCAAATCCGAATAAGATAGTTCCTGGTTGTTAAGGAGGCTTTGTTCGCAATACCCAGTTAAGTCAAAGCAACCCTCGGAAACAAAATCAAAAGCCATTTGGCTCTGGTTGGAGCAGCGATACGACATGCCTTGCAAATTAGTCAGCAACATGGATTTGATACGTTCACTCTCCTGAAGAGCCAACTCGATCCTTTTATGTTCGGCTATATTTTGCTTGAGGCAATTTTCCAGTTCGGATAATGCCAGATTTTTGGATTTCAGCATGGCTGCACGTTTTGCATGGAGGCGGATGGATAGGAGTGTCATAACTGCAAAGAACGCACAAAAAACGGGTATAACTGCCAGACGCTTTGGCGCCCCTTCACTTTTCACAAGGCTCTCAACCAATCCGGGGATCAGAAACATAACCGCTATAAAAACTGCGATTGCACTATTAAAGATGATTCTTTTTTTCTGATCAGTGTCGCATCCGGCTTTTTTATGCATGCCTCGAATTATCCTTCTTTTACCATATCGCACTGATTACTATAGTACAACCAATGGCAGTACAATGCAAGGCAATTAAGGATTGCATAAAGAAGCCGCCGGAGAAAGCCATGCTATCTCCGGCGGCACTTACTAAGCGCTGTAATTATTTATTTTGCTTGCTTTTCCTTTACAGCCGCCTGCGCTGCAGCCAATCTGGCGATAGGCACACGGAAAGGCGAACAAGAAACGTAGTGCAGCCCGGTCCTGTGGCAGAACTCGACTGAAGAAGGATCTCCGCCGTGCTCGCCGCAGATGCCCAATTTAATTTCAGGGCGTGATTGACGGCCTTTCTCAACTGCCATTTCAATCAATGAACCAACGCCGACCTGATCCAAGCGGGCGAACGGATCATTCTCAAGGATTTTCTTGTCATAATAAGAATTCAGGATTTTGCCGACGTCATCTCTGCTGAAACCAAAAGTCATCTGAGTCAAATCGTTGGTGCCAAAGGAAAAGAACTCAGCTTCTGTTGCGATGGCATCTGCCGTAACGCAAGCCCGAGGTATTTCCATCATCGTTCCGACCAGAT
>CALBZG010000028.1 GCA_937889655.1 uncultured Clostridia bacterium | reverse complement strand
GGAGGCGAGGATGGCCCGGATTTTCGCATGGGCCAGGGGTGATGTATTAAGATCATCCTAACGGTAAAGGTGAAATAGAGAATAGCCGAATATGGCTGTGGAGAATTGATGGCGATACTTGTATTGGGGATGGAAGACGGGCAGTAAATCTCGGTGCCGTACACTTTCGAAGAGGACCCGGAGGCTGACCTTGCTGCGCAAATGGCGCTCAAGCTCTTCAAGCAGGATATTGTATATGCAGCCATTGAGCCCATGCCTCTGTGTAAGGATTTCGACTTGTTGACTTTAAAAGAGGTAGAGCGCCAAATGGTCAAGGCCGCTCTCGAGCGCTGCAGCTGGTGTCAGAAGGACGCTGCCGCACTCCTTGGACTATCAGCGCGGCAGATCCATTCCAAGATCGACAAATACAAACTCAATCCGCCGGTTAAGGTGGGGTGGAGAAAGGTACGATAGTAGCCCATGAGCAAAACAATAAACCAGAAATTCAGAAATCGCATCATCAGCTATGGTGATGAACCGGTTGATCAGATCATGTTCAATCCCAACAACTGGCGTATTCATCCGAAGGCTCAGCAGGAAGCACTGACCGGCGTCCTCGAGGAAATCGGGTGGGTCCAGAACGTAATCATCAACAAACACACCGGCCACCTGGTGGACGGGCACCTGCGCGTGCAGCTGGCTGACCGGGCTGGAGAGCGGACTGTGCCCGTGACCTATGTCGACCTGAGTGAAGCTGAAGAGATCGCCGTTCTGGCCACGATCGACCCGATCGCACAGCTGGCCGCAACGGACAAGGAAAAGCTGGATGCTGTGCTACATGATATCCATGTCGATGATGCCCGTATCCAGCAGATGCTGGCGGAGCTGGCAAAACTGGAAGGTCTCTACCAGATTCCCGAATCAAAGGATGCAGAACCCCGGCTGGACCAGGCCGAAGAATTGCGCGACAAATGGGGTGTGGAAACCGGCCAGCTCTGGCAGCTCGAAGGTCATCGTCTTCTGTGCGGGGACAGCACAAAGCCTGACGATGTAGCCCGGGTGCTCAAAGGCGAGAAACCGCTATTGATGGTGACCGATCCCCCGTATGGCGTCGAATATGATCCTGCCTGGCGCGAGCGTGCAGGCTTGAGCACTCACACCGGCAAGATGGGCAAGGTCGTCAATGACGACATCGTCGACTGGTCGGCTGCCTGGAGGCTCTTCGAAGGCGATGTCGCTTATATCTGGCACGCCGGCCGCCATGCCAGTGAAGTGCAGAAATCGCTCGAGAGCGTAGGCTTTGAAATTAGGTGCCAGATCATCTGGGCCAAGGACCGGTTTGCATTATCCCGCGGGCATTACCACTGGCAGCATGAACCGTGCTGGTATGCTTTCCGGAAAGGGAGCAACGGGCACTGGATTGGCGACCACAAACAGAATACGCTCTGGACCATTCCCGCCAGGGAAGACAGCGGCCATGGCCATGGAACACAAAAACCGCTGGAATGCATGGCCCGTCCGATCCGGAACCACAGCAGCGATTATGTCTATGAGCCCTTCTCCGGATCCGGCACGACAATCATCGCCTGCGAGAATCTCGGACGGAAGTGCCGCGCAATCGAAATCAGTCCCCCATATGTCGCTGTGGCACTCCAACGATGGGCGGATACGACAGGCAAGACCCCGGAAAAAATCGACTAAACGGTATATACAATGGCTTATCGCAAGGAAGATGTCATCAAAGCCCTGGATGCGAGCATGGGCGCAGTATATTTGGCTGCAGAACGGCTGGGTTGTTCGCACACAACGATCCTGGCATGGGTTAAACGGTCGCCGGATGTAGCAGCAGTCCGGGACAAATGGCGCGGCAAGCTTATCGACCGGGCCGAGATCGCCCTGTATGAGAAGGTCCAGATGAAGGACAACTGGGCGATCGGCTTTGCCCTGGCCAAGCTGGGCCGTGATCGCGGCTATATCGAGCGGCAGCAGCACGAAATCGATGGAAATCTGGCATCGCCAACGACTTATGCTGAATGGATACAGATTGAGACCGAGCGGAACAAGAAGAAATCCACTTGAATACCGGGACGACTGGAATGCGTGGATCCGTGACATCCTTGGGGTCAGGCTTGACCGCAAGCAGCGCGGTATTGTAGATAGTGTCCAGTTCAACCGCCGCACCTCGGTCAGGTCCGGGCACTCTCGCGGGAAAGATTATTCAGCGGCCTGTATATCATTGGCCTTCCTGTTCAATCACTACCCGTCGAAAGTAATCAATACCGCTCCAACCGGCCGGCAGGTAAACTCGATCATGATGTCCGAGATCGGCAAGCTCCACCGCAACGCCCGGGTTCCGCTTGGCGGCGAGCTGCTGTCCGGTCTGATTCGCATGAACACCGAGGACTGGTTTCTAATCGGCTTCACGGCCGGCGACAAGGAGACGGAGGCCTGGACCGGCTTTCACTCGCCCAATATCCTGGTGGTTGTAACCGAGGCCTCAGGTATTGCCC
>CALBZG010000027.1 GCA_937889655.1 uncultured Clostridia bacterium | reverse complement strand
TCTTTCCAGGATTCATAGCCCACCGGACCATTCAGCTGGAATATGACCGGTGCCTCGGATTTTGCGATTTCAGATTTCAGCGTTTGCTCGTAGGTCCCGGATGCTGCAGTGACTACCTTGAGCGTATTGCCCGTTTCCGCGGCATAATCTTCGGCTATAGATGCGTACACCGCTTCAACTTCAGGTTTAAAGTTCAGGAAATATACCTCTACTCCTTCCTCTTTCTCTCCTCCGCCGCATCCGGCGAATGAGAACGCCAATAAAAGTATCAAAATAACTGCTAAAAACTTTTTCATGATCTTTCTCCTCCATTTTACAAAATTAAATTAAAGAATTAAGTAATAGTAAAGTTATATGAGCAATAAAATTTGATCCGTCTATTTATTTTGCAGCCTGCCGTATATGTCCGTGGATCTATGGATCTCTGCTGCCAATGCATCGGTAAGCATGCCTTTTTTAAGTCTCCATTTCCAGTTTCCTGACGTTGTTGATGGGATGTTCATCCGGGCTTCTTCTCCTAAACCAAGCCAATCCTGCGCCGGAATTATGCATGTGTCGGAAACGCTGCCCATGGCCAGCCTGATGAAGGCCCTCGGCATATCGTCTTCCGGGGAGATCCCCATGTATTCTCTGGCGAAGCTCACATCCTCCTCCGGCGCGGAGGTTTCCCATCCCTTGATCGTCGTATTGTCATGAGTTCCGGTATAAACCACACTGTTCCTATCATAATTATGAGGAAGATAGTCGCTGCGCTCTCTTGAATCGAACGCGAACTGCAAAACCTTCATGCCCGGAAATCCGCTTTCTGCCAAAAGGGCTTTCACATCATCTGTCAAAAATCCCAAATCTTCGGCTATGATCCCCACCCCGGGGATTTCTTCTTTGATTGCCTTGATAAAACAGCTTCCCGGCCCTTCTTTCCAGCATCCTTGTCTGGCGGTTTTGTGGGCAGCCGGGATCGAATAATACCCGGACAAGCCTCTGAAATGATCAAATCGCACGATATCATAAAGACTGCCGGCATGCCTGAATCGGCGGAGCCACCATTCAAACCCCGTTTCTTTATGATACTCCCAGTCATAAAGCGGGTTGCCCCAAAGCTGGCCGTTTTTTGAAAAGGCATCCGGAGGACAGCCGGCAACATCGCAAACCTTCATGCTATCATCTGTCTGAAATAATTCAGGTTCCATCCAGAGCTCCGCGGAGTCCGCAGATACATATATCGGAATGTCGCCTATTATTTTTATACCCTTTTTGTTTGCATATTCTTTCAGTTTCTTCCATTGGATCGAAAACAAATATTGAGCCCTGCGCCAGAATTCGACTTCGTCTCTCAGCTTGATCCGTTCCATTTCGATTTTTGCCTTATCAGCCAGACGGAGGGTTTTCGGCCACTTCCACAACGGGTCCATATTCCTTTCGGCCTTAAGTGCCATAAAAAGCGCATAGCTCTCAAGCCATCCGGCGTTGTCGGCCACAAATGCGATGTACCCTCTTTCCTGAGGGTCCAGTCTGGCTGCAGCCTTTTGCAGCAAAGCCAATCTGGTATGATAAAGGTTCGCATAGTCGATGGTTCCGGGGGACTCATTCATTCCGGAGTTTCTGATTTCTTCCTCTGTCAGCAGCGCAAGTTTTTTTAATCTATCGATATCGATGTAATAGGGATTGCATGCAAAGGCAGAGAAACTCTGATATGGACTGTCTCCGTAGCCCGTCGGGCCCAATGGCAGGATCTGCCAGTAGGTTTGTCCTGCTTTCTCTAAAAAATCAACAAATCCATATGCCTCTTTGCCCAAGGTGCCTATGCCGTATTTTGAAGGCAACCCAGACACCGGTAATAATATTCCGCTCCCTCTCATATGATTCTCCTGTTCTGCCGCTGTTTACATTATTTTACTCCTGTATTCAGATAATTACAATAATGTAAAGGTCCGGAGCTTTACGAGGTCTAAAGTTTGTCTTGACTGATTCTAAAAATTCCGACTATAATGATTTTGGGAGGGCAAAGACATGGCTAATATATCATTCAGAAATGTTGTTAAAGAGTTTCCCGGCGGTGTTATTGCCGTTCACGACTTCAATCTGGATATCCCGGACAAAGGGTTCGTTGTTCTGGTGGGCCCTTCAGGCTGCGGAAAATCCACCACTCTCAGGATGCTGGCCGGTCTCGAAGAAATCAGCTCCGGCGAGATCCTCATCGACGGCAAGGTCGTCAACGATGTGCCTCCAAAAGATAGGGATATAGCAATGGTTTTTCAGAACTATGCCCTTTACCCTCATATGACGGTATATAAAAATATGGCCTTCGCGCTCGAACTCAGGAAAGAGCCCAAAGATGATATCGACAGAAAAGTCCGGGAGGCTGCAAGGATTCTGGACATAGAACATCTTCTCGACAGAAAGCCTAAAGCTCTTTCCGGCGGGCAGAGACAGAGGGTGGCTCTGGGACGCGCCATGGTCAGGAATCCTTCCGTTTTCCTGCTGGATGAGCCCCTTTCAAATCTGGATGCCAAGCTTCGTGCATCCATGCGCACAGAAATAGCTAAGCTGCATAAGCGATTAGGAACGACCTTCATCTATGTGACCCATGATCAGACGGAAGCGATGACCATGGGAGACACCATTGTGGTGATGAAGGACGGTTTCATCCATCAAATAGATGCTCCGCAGTATCTGTATGATCACCCGCGCAATATGTTCGTAGCCGGGTTTATCGGCACCCCGCAGATGAATTTTATCGGCACGATTCTCCGAAAGGATGAAAAAGGGTATTACATGGAAGTGGATAATGCTCGCTTTTATATATTGCCTGAGAGACTGGCGGATAAAGATCTCGAGGGGCATCTGGATCATGCCGTTGTCCTGGGAGTTAGACCGGAAGATGTAAATGAAGCAGACAGGGAAGATCTTCCTTATATCGAAGCCCTGGTAGAAGTCCGGGAACTGATGGGGGCAGAGGTTTATCTTTATATTAACTATAAGGGGAATAAAATCACGGCCAGAGTACCAAACTCCACAACGGCTCAGATGGATGATAGGATCAAAGTCACTTTTGATCCGGCCAAGCTGCATGTGTTTGATAAAGATACTCAGGAAACACTGCTGTAATGGAGGGAAACATGTTATATCTAGGATGCCATTTGACCAGCTCCAAAGGGTATGAAAACATGGCGAAGGATGCCATCTGTGCGGGTGCCAATACTTTCCAGTTTTTTACCAGAAACCCCAGGGGCGGCAAGGCCAAGGAAATGGATTTAGATGATATCTCCCGATTTTTATCGATTTGGAAGCTCAATGATTTTGGAAAAATCATCGCTCATTCGCCATATACACTGAATCCCTGCTCTGCCGATCCGAAGATCCGTGATTTTGCGTATATGATCATGTCGGACGACTTGGCAAGGACGGAATATACACCGGGCAATTATTACAACTTCCATCCCGGCAACCATGTAGGGCAGGGAGTGGAAGCCGGTATCACCAAAATCGCAGAAATTATGAACGACATCATGAAACCCGATCAAAGCACTATCGTGCTTCTTGAGACTATGGCAGGCAAAGGCACAGAAGTAGGCGGACGTTTCGAAGAACTGCGTGCAATCATTGACAGAGTGGCGCTTTCAGATAAAGTCGGCGTTTGCATGGACACCTGCCATGTAAGCGATGCCGGCTATGATATTATTAACGACCTTGACGGAGTTTTTTCAGAATTTGATCGTATCATCGGCCTTGATCGTCTGAAAGCATTTCATATCAATGACAGCAACAACGTTCCAGGCGCTCGGAAGGACAGGCACGCAAGGATCGGAGAAGGCAAAATCGGATTTGAAGCCATTGTGAGATTCATCAGCCATCCGGTTGTGAGAGGCCTTCCCTGTATTCTTGAAACTCCCAATGATGAGCTTTCTGGATATGCACAGGAAATTTCCAGCCTTAAGGCCGCGTATAAGGGTCCATAATAATATGCCTATGCACAAAGTTTGAAGATCATCCCGGCTCAGCAGGCCGGTTTTTCTTTTTGTATAGTTCTCCGAATGCCGCACCGCCCAGGATCAGCAATGCTCCTGTCAGCTGGAATGGAGTCAGCCTTTCATGCAGGAATATCGCAGAAAAGAATAATGCGGATGCCGGATCGATATAGCTTAGAAGCGCGATGGTCTGGCCGGGCAATTTCTGGATGGCGGAAAAATAAATAAGATAGCAAAGCCCTGTCTGAACGATCCCCATCATCAGCAGCGACAGAATCTCCGCTTTGCCGTTCAAATGCCACGGTCCCCTGTGGACCATTAGCGAATATATTAGAACCAGGGGTATTGCCAGGATCAATTGCACCAGAGCAGCTTCAAGCCCGGAGACTCCTCGAAGAAATTTGTTCGTGATGGTCACGGTTGCATATAGTACAGCAGCAGCCAAACCGAAAACAAGACCCAGGGTCGGATTCGGGCCGGCCATTTCTCCGGTGCCGTTCAGAAGAAACATCCCAAACATCGCAGCGGTTATTGCCGCCGCTTTGATCCACGTAAGCTTTTCTTTCAGCAGTATGACGGAGGCGGCCATGACCAGAAGCGGCGCACAGTAATAAGCCAGCGTTGCTGCGCTGATCGTGGTCAATACATAAGCCTTGAAAAGAAAAATGCCATTGACGCCCATAGCAACGCCGGAAATGGCCAGGAGCGGCAGACATTTCTTCAGTGCTTTTATATCCGGCTTCTGCCGGCGAAGTAAAAATATTAAAAGAAGAAAAAGGCTTCCAAGGATATAACGGATCAATATGATTTCCTGGCTTGGCAGAGAAACCTGCCTTACGAATATGCCCATGCTCCCCCAGAGAAGAAGTGCTAAAATCAATGATATATAAGTTCTAGTCATATTTTAATTCCACCTCAGCGGTTTCTCCCGGCTTCAGTGGTACCTCATCAGGAAGCAGGGCTTTTATTTTGAAGCTTTCTTTATTCTTATTAGCGGCGGTTTGCATGTCTTTAGGCGTATATTGGCTGTTCACGTCGATATATTTCACAATGCCGGTGTATCTTTTGCCCTTGTTAAATACGATGATCTCGCTCCCATAATCGATCTGTCCCAGTCTGTCTTCCGGAACGTAGAAAACAAGATATTTCCCCCCAGCACCTGCGATATCAGCCAGATTATAACCGGGAGCGACGGTATCTCCCGCGACATAACTCAAACTCATGACAGTTCCGTCAACGGCAGCCCGGATCGTGCATTTTTCAAGATTTTCTTTCATCTGTCTGAGACGGCTCTCATTTTGCTTCAGTTCAAGTTCGGCGGATTTTGCGGAGGTCTGGCTCGCCGCACCCTGCAGCTGGGCCGCAGCCGCAGCAAGAGCCTCTCTGGCATTATCGGCTTTCAGCTTTGCATTCTCAAAACTATCTCTGGAAATCGCGCCCTCCTGGAAAAGGATCTCAGCGTTCTTATAGTCGTTCTGCGCTTTGTTGTAGACGGCTAAAGCACTGTTATAGGCGGTTTGCGCCACTGTAAGGTTTCTTTCGGCCTGGGTGCTTCCTTCCGCTCCCAATTGAGACTCGGATAACGCAAGCTTTTGTTTTTCTATCAACAATTCCATCTGCTCTATATCATATTTCAAGCCCGAATTTTCAATAACGGCAAGGATGTCGCCCTCTTTCACCTCCGCGCCCAAATCCACAAGCATCTCAAGAATCTTGCCAGCCACTTCAGCTTTGTGCGGATACAACGTCGCTTCAACTTCTGCCAATAATGTATCACGGCCGATGCCTTGAAAATAATAAACAGCAAACGCTATGCCAACGGCCAGTATCAGGATCAGGGGCAAAGCTTTCTTCCCTGGATAATTGTTTCCCTGCGCAATTTTTTCTTTTATTTTAGAGTGATCCATATTCTTTTACCTCCCTATATCATCAAACCCTGCGATACTTCTTCAGCAGTAGTGTATTGCCCACCATACACATGGTGGAAAATCCCACGAGGACAACGATATCCAATGCAATGGCACTCAGCCCATCTCCTTTAATCATGACCTTATTCAATGCATCCGCCACATAGTATAGCGGCATGGCTTTGCCCACAGCGCTCCAGCCGGGAGAAAGATCAAACAGGCCAGAGAAGAATATCTGAGGCACAATGATGATCGGGATGAACTGGATCATCTGAAACTCGCTGGCCGCTGCGGATGAGATCAGAGTGCCCAGGGTCAGCGCTGCCAATGCCGACAATAATGTTATCAATAGCACCAGCCATAACGAGCCGACCATGGCCACATCCAGAACATACACGACAAAAAAGGTAATCAGGGCAGATTGTACAATTGTCAGCGCCCCGAATCCTACTGCGTAGCCCACGACAATCTCCCATCTTTTGATAGGCGTGGACAATAGTTTTTCTAAAGTTCCGGATGTTCTTTCCCCAAGGAATGATATACCGGAAATTAAAAAAACAAAGAAGAAAACGATAATGCCGATCAGCGTTGAGCCGAAGTGATCAAATACGGACAACTCCGGAGAACCGTAAATGTAATCGATCTCCGTTGTCGTATCAGCCCTGGATTGTTCTGGTTTTTCTTTTGCGGCCAACTCCAGGATCTTCAGTAACGATGTCGCCTTTGAAGAGTTCGTTCCGTCGATTTTGACATAAAGTTTACCGCCTATCTGGTTAACCGTGGCGATGACGGCGCCTGTTTCGATGGCCTCCAGTTCATCATACCGGGATAATCGGATCGTATCGACATTGTTTTCATATAATTTATCTATGTAGCTTTCAGGCGCGTTTACGATGCCCACCTTGTAATCAGTCGTAGTTGAATCAAGTATGACGTAAAGTAGAGAAATCAGCAGCATCGGAGCCAGGAGCACCAGTGCAAGGGTCCTTCTATCCCGGCGTATCTGATGAAAGATCCGGAGGGCCATGGCTTTAATCCTCATCCGTTCCACCTCCGTAGTAAATGAACGCTTCTTCGATATCCTGCGCATTGACATTTTGCTGCAATTCGACGGGAGTTCCTTCTGCGATGATCCTGCCGTTTCGCATCATCGCAAGACGGTTGCATTTGTCTGCCTCATCCATGACGTGAGTCGTAATGATTATTGTGACTCCTGCTGCAGCCATTTGATTGAGCTTGCCCCAGATATCCTTTCGCAGCAGCGGATCGATGCCTACCGTGGGCTCATCCAGGATCAGTACCTGCGGATGATGTAAAAGGGCCATTGCCAGGGAAAGTCGTCTCTTCATCCCGCCTGAATAGACCGCTACGGGGCTGTGAAGATATTCTTTGAGATTGGTAAGAGAAATGACCTCTTCTATGCGCTCTTTTGCTATGGATCTTTTCATGCCATACAAAGACGCAAAAAATTCCAGGTTTTCAAAGGCTGACATGGCGGTATATAAAGCATCGGATTGAGCCATATAGCCGATGTGATCCATCATGGCAAGCTTCGGCATTCTTTCCCCCAGGACATATGCTTCTCCTGATGTTGCTTCGAGTATTCCCGCCATAATTTTAACAGTTGTGGTTTTACCGCAGCCAGATGGGCCAAGAATGCCGTAAATTGAACCGCAGGGTATCTGCAGGTCGATCTCCTTCAAGACTTGCTTGTCATCGAAATATTTGCTTACTCCTTTAAGAACAATGCAATATTCTTCAGCCATTGTAGCTCCTATCTATGACTTGTTATTTGCCAATATAGTATTAATTTACAGCCGGTCCTTGTTTAAGTCAAGAAACTATCGTTGAATCATGGTAAACAAATGAATAAGCGGCTTTCCGCTTTATTGCTTCCTGCCGCTTTCATTGCTGTTTTTTGTTGTTAGATATTCTTATTCCTCTTCCATCGGCTTTAAATCAGGAGATATGATCAGCTCGCAGCCAGTTGCTGCTTTGATATCATCCAATGTGAACTCCGGATGCAGTTCTTTCAGAACTAGCCCTTCCGGGGTGATTTCCATCACACCCATTTCCGGGTCGAGCATGTCTACAACCGTGATGGCTGTGTATGCAAGCGTGCATTCATCGAGGATCTTATGCACACCCTTGGTGGTATCCTGCATGGCAATGAAGACCTTTTCGGCTCCCGATACCAGGTCCATGGCACCCCCCATTCCCGGCACCATCTTGCCCGGAACGATCCAGTTGGCGAGATTTCCGTGGCGGTCCACCTCCAGGGAGCCCAGGACTGTTGCGTCCACATGGCCGCCTCTGATGATGCCAAAGGATGTTGCGCTGTCAAAGAAGCTTGCTCCAGTCTTGACCGTAACATACTGAGCGCCTGCATTTACAAGGTCCACGTCTTCTTTGCCCTTTTCCGGGGCGGGCCCAATGCCCAAAAAACCGTTTTCAGACTGCAGCACGATATCCACGCCGTGAGGGATATAATTTGCTACCATGGTTGGCAACCCGATGCCCAGATTCACTACATCGCCATCCTTGAGTTCTTTCGCAACGCGGGATGCGATCCTAACTTTTATATCTGCCATGGTTTCTCACCTCCAACGATTGCATCTACGAATATGCCTGGCGTCATCACATGATTAGGGTCTATTTCGCCTGTTTCAACGATCTCGCAAGTGCCAACGATAACATGTTCGGCGGCAGTGGCCATCAAAGGGTTAAAATTTCTGGTGGCTTCGTTGTAGGTCGTATTTCCGAATTTATCCGTCACAGAACCTCTTAAGAACGCGTAGTCTGCTTTCAGCGGTTTTTCAAGAAGGTAGTCCTTGCCATCCATATTGATGACTTGTTTACCTTCAGCCACGATGGTGCCAACTCCCGTTGGCGTCAGGAACCCACCTAGCCCGGCTCCTGCAGCTCTGATCCTTTCAGCGAGAGTTCCCTGTGGGACCAATATACATTCCAGTTTGTCTTCCGGCACACTGGTGTTCATCCGCTGAGCTACTTCAGGATTCAAACCCACATGAGAAGCGATCAGCGTTTTGATCTGGCCATTTGTCAGCAGTTTTCCTACTCCCCTTCCTGGCACTCCTGCATCATTACAGATAATAGTCAGGTCCTTCACGCCTTTCTCCACGAGAGCGTCGATCAGTATCTCAGGAGTCCCGGTTGCCATGAATCCGCCTACCATGATGGACGCGCCGTCCTGGATCTCCGCCACCGCCTCCCGGGCAGTTTTGATTTTGTTTATCATGTATTTGTTTCCTTTCGCAATATACTTAATAAATAACCAATGCCAAATAAATATTCTACAACGGCTTTTTGTTAACCATATCTCTTTTTACTATTTCCGTTATTATGAAGGATGCTGTGTCTTCCGCATAGGAATGCGGGCCGAATCCGGCATCGTAGCCCAGTTCCTGAGCCAATTCGTGGGAAATTCTCGGACCCCCGCAAACGAGGATGACCTTGTCCCTCAAGCCTTCAGCTTCCAGCAGTTCCACCATATTGGTGAGATTGGCGATATGGATATCTTTCTGGGTAACGGTTTGCGACACCAGGATCGCATCGGCATTGACCTCAATGGCCTTGGCGATAAGCACCTCGTTAGGCACCTGTGAACCCATGTTGATAGCTTCGATCCCTTTGTACCTCTCCAGGCCGTAGTGACCGTGGAATCCTTTCATGTTCATGATGGCATCTATACCTACCGTATGGGCATCGCTCCCTGTGGAAGCGCCCACTATAACGACCGGCCGGCCAATGTTTTCCTCAATATATCTGCCGCATTCTTCCCTGTCCATCACATCCGTCTCAACCTTGGTAACTTTGATCTGGGTGAAGTCCACTGTGTGCTGGCATTTGCCATAGACGATGAAGAACGTGAATCCGCCGCCCATATCTTTGGAGTATACGACAGCAGGGTCATCAAGGCCCATTTTTTTGACCAGAAGCTTCGCTGCTTCTGATGCCTCTTCTCCGTAAGGAACCGGAAGGGTGAATGCCAGCTCGGTCATGCCATCGTTCATCGTATCCCCATAGGGTTTCACTTTAGTCAGATCGACCTGTGCCGTTGCAGTATTTGCAACTTTTGTATTTTGACTGCCGGCTAACATTATTTTGCACCTCCCATCATCATCGGAATAAACGGATTGAAGTAATCCTGGTCTTTCATGAATACGCCTGCAAGACCTTTCCCTCCATCTCTAGGCCTCTTTACACCACCGAACTTGCCCTTCTCGATTGTTGAGAACAAGCCTTCCTTTTCAATGTCATGGAGCAATGCATTCGCATCTCTGAGAACCGCCTGAGCCCGCTTTTGGATCAGCCCGTCCTTTTTGAATTCAGTCTCTTCTCCCAGCATCCTTGCATTATTGAAAATATAGGAGGCATTTTCAAGAGCAAGGTACCTATCGTGCATATGCGGTGTATGGATAGCTTCTGTGAGCATGCCCAGCAACTGGAGGGATTGTCCGGACCATACAGAAACCATATTGAACATGGCATCCTGGATCGCTCCTTTGAAAATATTACCTGTCATGAATTTCGTCGGAGGCATATACTTCAATGCTGCATTCGGGAAAATTTCCCTGGCCATGATCGCCTGGGCCAATTCATACAAAAAACCATTCTCCATATCCGGATCCATTTCAAATGCATGCCCAAGACCCATGCATTCTTCTTTAATGTTAGCAAGAACTGCAAACTGCTCGTTTAAAAATTGGGATGCCAATACCGTATGTGCTTCTTCGAATGCGTCGGCAGTGGTCAGATAATTGTCCTCGCCTGAATTAAAAATGATCCCGCAGTACCCGATGATCACTCTTGAGAAAAACTGATCGATCAAAGTCCTCTGCATATTGATATCGCGGAATAGTATCCCATACAGTGCATCATTCAGCATGACGTCAAGACGTTCCATCGCGCCCATGGCAGCGATTTCCGGCATGCATAAGCCCGAGGAATAATTGCAGAGTCTGATATACCGTCCTACTTCCTCTCCCACCTCATCAAGAGCTTTTCTCATGATGCGGAAGTTTTCCTGAGTAGCGTAAGTGCCGCCGAAACCCTCCGTAGTGGCGCCGAAAGGCACATAGTCCAAAAGACTTTGGGCAGTCGTTCTGATAACTGCGATTATGTCCGCGCCCTGACGAGCTGCAGCCTGGGCCTGCACCACATCTTCATAAATGTTGCCCGTAGCCACTATTACATAAAGATAAGGACGCTTGCCTTCGCCTATGGTGGCCAAATATTTCTCACGTGCTTCAGTCTGGGTTCTGATGACTTTCAGCGATTCCGCTACCACCGGCATGATCCTGTCTTCGATTTCTTTTTTGTCCGCTATCAGCAGTTTTGTAATGTCCAGTTCGCCTGCGGACATTTTTTCTGCGATCTCCTGGGGAGCCAGTCCCGTCTGGATCATCGCATTGCCCATCCAGAAAGCTGTTCCTTTTGATAAAACACCGGCATTATTCAGTTGATCCACTACAACATTCGGCAGAGGTGTATCAACATCGTCCACTCCATCAACCCCCAGCAGCCTTAAGACTGTTCTTTCTGTTGAAACGGTAGAATGTTTGTCTATGAAACCCTGCATGCTGCTGGCAATCCTTGCCGCGCAGGAACGGGCTTCATCTATTTGCGCCGGGTCGAGATTCAATTTGCTTTTCATTCTTGACTCCTTATAAGTATTCTTTTGCTTTATCAATTATTTCACTATATACCCCAAGCATGCCGGCTATATTCAGTGCATCCTTAGGCACATCGCTGGTACCGCTTATTCGTATCAGGCGATAGTCCATATATTTACCTATCAGTTCGATCCTTTCACGACGATTGGCATAGCGGAGCTCCTTTTTAAGCTTCGTGAAATCCGCGCCCGCCAGTCCGGCGACCTGCATATTCACCACGCCGGAGACATCGGTGACATTGTCAAAATGCGTGGTGATCAGGCTGATATAAGGTTTTTTCATCAGATATTCCACCAGGCTCTTACAAAGTGCCGCGCCTTCCTTTGGATTTGTTCCGCTTGCAATCTCGTCGATCAGCAACAGAGAACGATCCTCGCTATTATCCAATATTTCCTTGAGTTCCTCCATTTCACTGCCGAAGCTGGAAAGGCCTCTCTCAATCGACTGACTGTCGCCGATAAGCATCTGTATGAAATTCGAAAGGCCAACCTGCGCATTTTCCGCAGGTACAAAAAAACCATATTGGGCCATGATGGCGACCAGTCCCACAAGCTTCAGCGATACGGTCTTACCTCCCATATTAGCCCCTGTGATACAGGTTACGCCCTGCTTCAAAGAGATGCTTACAGGGCAGTAATCCCTTTCTTTCCTTCTCAGCACGTCTTCCACCTGCAGCTGTCTGCCGTTTTCGAATTCCAGCATATGATCATCGACGATTTCAGGCATGGTCAGATGATGCAGCACAGCATGAACCGCTTTAGCATAGGTCATGTCGAGACTTCCGATCCTCCTGCAATTTTCCAGCAGATTTCTTTCGCAGCGAGCCACCCTTTTCGACAGCTCGACGCGCACAGTCATTTCCTCCTCGTCGATATCCGCATCGAGAAGGTCCATGCGCCGGAGCAGATCACAAACTTCACCGCTGTCCCTAAGGGCAAAGGTTACGCACATATAGTCCTCGTCGATTTTAACCAGTTCACCGACGGTTTCCATTTCCTTGATTCTAAAGCTTTCGGATTTTGAGACGGATAAATCGAACTTTGGAGTCAGACTTATCCCCTTTTCTTCCTTTAATTTTATGCTTTCAGCTTTTCTCAGCGAACGGGCCCGTATCTCGATTTCTCGCTTTTCTTTTCTGAGATTTCCCAGTCTTGGGGAAAACTCGTCATAAATATAAAAGGTATTGATCCTGTCTCCTCTTGGATCAAGGGCGTTCAGCAGTTCCTCCGTGTCCTCCAGCAGGAACTCCTTCGGATAAAGTTCTTTTAATTCCCCTGATCCGTCTTCCACAGCCTGGTCCAATGCCCGCATAGCCAGAAGAAGGGATTTCAATTCGAAAAGCTCCACTACCGTCAAAACATTCTTTTTAGCTCTTTCAATGGTGAAGATGCAATCCTTCATCAGCATCATTGCTCTTTCGATATTATCGCAGAACTCTTTGTACGATCTATAGATATCCGCCATGGCCGCAACACGAAGCAGTTCTTTTTTTAAGAGGCTTTCCTCGCCGCACCGGAAAGGAACAAGTCCCTTCAGCTCTTTTTTCCCGTAAGGGGTGATGATGTTCAGACATGAAATCACATAATCCATCCCTACCTGGTTTCTGGTTTTAACATTTGCCAGTCTCTTTGCCATGGTCCTATCCCCTTTACATTCTGACGTCTATCACCGGTATACCTTTAAGAGCTCCTTCCATAGCGGATCTCAGCTCTTCATGCCCAAAAGCATATCCGAGGGGAGCCATAGGGTTGACGGTGACCGCGGCAACCGTTATATTGTCCAGAACATATGCTGTAAAGCCCTTTTTTCTCAACTGTTGCCAGTTCATGCTGTCAATAAATATTTTTGTTGGATCCTTAAGGATCATCTTGATTCTTTTCAATTTTTCCGGATTGATATCCGCGATAACGCTATTGGTCAGCGCCCCCGGAATAAAGATGGATTCGGAATCATCGGTCAGTTCATCATCCAGGAATCTTGATGCCGAAAGCCCTGTTTTCAGATCCAGCACTCTAGCTGCTAATCCGTTGACACCTCTATCCAGTATAACGAGCCTATCCATCGGTCCGGATTCCAGCAGGCTCCGGGACTCGCCCGGCTCCAGTTCAGGCAATTGATACAATCCGACAATATGTGCGGTCTCTTCCACGACCCGTTTGATGCTTCTGGAAAGCACCGCACCGGTAGCCAGGATGATGGCATCGGACGTCTCCGGTGCTGCGATGGACTTTCTGTCGATCGCCCCGTCGATCAGTACCATCTCCGCCCCGTGATCAAACATTTCCCGGCAGAGCCTTTTATGGTCTGCTGTATTGACCGGTCCTGCAATCTGTACATATCCGGAATCCACAACTCGGCAAAGCATGATCTGTCCGATAGATGTATGATAATTTGTCATTCTCAGGATCTCCAGACCTGCATCAGCCAGTTCGTAAAGCTGAGTCGGCACCGAAACCAGAGTCCCTGAATACAGGTAGACCCTTGGTTTGTCGGTGCCGGTCACAAGGTCTGTCGCCTCGCCGTCCCGTCCGGTGGAAGTCACGCCAAGAAGCAGTCCCTCATCCATAGCCTCTTCAATAAAGTAGTTGAGTGCTGTGGTTTTCCCCGAGTTCTTGGCCATCCCCACGATAGAGACGGTTTTATATTTAGTTGCCAATTCATTTAGCAAACCCATAGCATCCTCTTATCTGTGCTTGTTCCTCTCGTGCCTCTGGAGATTCATCGGCTCCAATGACAGGTGCTCGCCCTGCGACAGGCCCGCGACACCCTCATAATGGTATTCTTTTTTGCCGGTGTGGTAATCGCAATTGCAATCCAGCTGCTGTATGTGGTTCGGCTCGGTATAGGTGGTGATGACGCCTTCGTAATTTCTCAGGATCACCTTGTCAGGACTCTGAGAAATGACATACTGAGGCATTACCGGTGTTTTGCCGCCGCCGCCCGGAGCATCTACCACGAAAGTAGGTACACAGAATCCGGATGTATGTCCGCGGAGGCCTTCAATGATTTCGATACCGGCCGCAACCTTGGTCCTGAAATGTTCGATTCCCAGTGACAGGTCGCACTGATAAATGTAATATGGTCTGACTCTGTTTTTCACAAGTTCGTGGACCAGGTCCCTCATGATATGCGGGCAATCATTGATCCCTCTTAAAAGTACGCTCTGGTTTCCGAGAGGGATTCCTGCATCCGCCAGCTTTCTTAAAGCTTCGGCCGCTTCAGGAGTCATTTCTTTCGGGTGGTTGAAGTGCGTATTCAGCCAAATCGGATGATACTTTTTTAGCATTTCGCAGAGCTTGTCTGTTATACGCTGTGGCATAACGACCGGTGTTCTGCTTCCCAGTCTGACGATCTCGACATGTGGAATTTTTCTTAATTCGCTGATGATGTATTCGAGCTTCTCATCGCTGACCAGCAGGCAGTCTCCTCCCGATAGCAGAACGTCTCTGACCTGTGGAGTCCTTTTGATGTACGCGATACATGCATCGATATCTTCTCTTGAACGGGCGCCGTCGGTTTCACCGGCAAGTCTTCTTCTGGTGCAGTGGCGGCAATACATGGAGCACTGGTCCGTGATCAGGAAAAGTACCCTGTCCGGATATCTATGGGTTAGGCCCGGTGCAGGAGAGTCCTCATCCTCGTGAAGAGGATCCAGCATATCAGCCTCGGAACGGTGTGTTTCAGCTATGGTAGGAACCGCCTG
Organism: uncultured Clostridia bacterium; assembly: GCA_937889655.1. GTDB lineage: Bacteria > Bacillota > Clostridia > Peptostreptococcales > Anaerovoracaceae > CALBZG01. The sequence continues at coordinate 25,548 of CALBZG010000027.1, read as the reverse complement.
CATTCTTACCGGGCATCTCGGGTCGTCCGGATCCATCAGGGATGCGTAGTAAGGAGTGATCCCGACTCTGAAGCCTGCCATTACTTTCTGAATGTCTTCCTTTTCCTGCTGTGTAAGGTTGACAACCTGAGCGATTTCCTCAACGGTGGTCAGTCTGTTTTTAACCTGCCAGTGCCAGTCATTCCATTGTTCATCTGTTACATCCTTCCAAAGAGGGATGTCTTTCCAGTTTCTAATTGTCATTTTTTACTCTCTCCTTTTCGGTCTTCCGAATATATAGGTTCACTTACGCCAGAATGGTGTTATGCATACATTTCCTGGAATAATTTTCTTAAAGGCTCACACTCCCGAAGCACCTGTAGGGTGATCTCCGCGTGGCCTTTTGTGTATCCGTTTCCCACGATCATATTGATGTCTTTGCCCACGCCTTCAGCTCCCAGAGCTGCCTTTGTGAAGCTGGTTGCCATGGAGAAGAAGTAAACGGTTCCAAAATCTTTGCAGCACAGAATAGAGGCCATTTCAGTGTTCTCGATATTTACGCAGTTGATAACCAGATCTGCCAGCTCTCCGTTGGTCAGTGCGGAAACCTTCTCGTAAATCGCCACTGCGTCGGTGGCATCCGCCGCGAAATATTCGTCTGCCAGATTCAGTTTTCTGGCTCTTTCAGTTGACTTTTCGCTTCCGCCGATGCAGATGACTTTACCTGTTACACCGGCTCTTTTCTTTGCTTCATATAAGCAGAGAAGTCCGGATTTGCCGCCGCCGCCGATGATCACTACAGTATCGCCAGGCTTTACAAGCTTTGCAGTCTGTGCAGGAGCACCTGCAACGTCAAGGGCGGAAAGTGCAAGACCTTCAGGCATATCTTCAGGAAGCTTTGCATAGATGCCGCTCTGGAACAGGATTGCCTGTCCTTTGATATCGACCTGGTCGATTGACGGGCGGACTTCGTAGATTTCTTCTATTACAAGCGGAGTCAGGGACAGGGAAACCAGTGTGGCGATTTTGTCTCCTACTTTAAGGTCTCCTACATATGCAGGGCCGATTTCTTTAACGGTTCCGATCAGCATGCCGCCGGATCCGGTTACAGGATTCTTGTGTTTTCCGGCTTTGGCAACAATGCCTTTCATGATCTTCTTGATTTCTTCAATATCTCCATTGGCCTGTTTTTCGATCTGAGTGAAAGAAGCGGAGTCGATGTTCAAGGTCTGGACGTCAATCAGAACTTCATTATCATAGATCTCCATCGTGTTGTCGATCACATCTGCAGGCTGAGGAAGAACTCCTTTCGGTGAAATAACTCTGTGTGTTCCGTATGGGCTGCCTTTTTTCATAATTTTATCCTCCTTGGATTTTGTTTGATCAAATTTAACTTTGCTTTTTAATTTTCATCGTTATTACGATGTTTTTCTTAAGTGCGATTATGCGATCGAACTTAGGCTCCAACATTGATCGGTTGCCACTATCTATATTATTAGCAATGTCCATGCCAACTTTTTTTGATTGAAATTTGAAGGATTTTCAAATGTTTAGAAAAACCGTTCGAACTGTTTTCTGTTCGCCTTCGGAAAATTCGAACCGATTTATGTTCAATCAATCTTCGAATCTTATTTTGTGATGAAGGCACAACTAAAAGGCCGTATCGAAAATTTTCGATACGGCCTTACTTTATGGCTGATCTTAATAAGGTTTCTTATAAAGTTTTAAGATAGTCCAATTCAACTTTGGTCAATTTCCGGTAATGCCCCTCCAAAAGTCTTCCCAGCTTGATTTCTCCGATTGCAGTGCGCTGAAGCTCCACGACCTTGTTCCCGACAGCGGCGAACATTTTTCTCACCTGCCTGTTTTTCCCTTCATGTATTGTGATCTCAACGAGGCTGGATCTTTCTCCTTGTTTTATGATTTGAACCTGGGCAGGTTTTGTTATATAGCCGCCGATGTCAACTCCTTTCCTTAACTTGGCCAGCTTCTCTCTTGAAAGAGCGCCGCTTACAAGGGCTAGGTATGTTTTAGTCACTTCATGTTTTGGATGGCTCAGTCTGTACGCAAGGTTGCCGTCGTTGGTCATCAGAAGCAGGCCTGAAGTGTTATAGTCAAGCCTTCCGATAGGAAAGACCCGGGCCGTGACATCCGTCAGCAAGTTTATTACCACAGGACGGGATTTTTCATCTTCTGTGGAAGTGATATAGCCTTTCGGTTTGTTCAATACATAGTAGACAGCTTTTTCAGGGGTTTCCACGAATGTTCCGTTGACCTCCACCCTGTCTCCCTCCTGAACTATATAACCCATCTGTTTGACCGGTTTTCCATTAACTCTTACATTTCCGTTTTCAATTAGCTCATCTGCCTTGCGCCTGCTGGCTAAGCCTGCCTGAGCAATATATCTGTTCAATCTCATGGTTTGATCTCCTAATCGTCTGCTGTTGTCGCTCATGTCTTGTGGTTTGGATTATACCACTCATTGCGGTTTTTGACAAATCCTTGCGAAGCGTCTTGCATTTTTCGAACCCAAGGTGTAACATCAATTGAAGTGAACCATTTTTAACTCAGCTAAACGGCGTTGGAATAAAGATCAGAACATACGAGAGTCAATTTGAAAGCTTAAAAAACATATATTGAAGGGGCCTATCAAAGGAGTTTTGTAAATGAAAGAGGGAGCATACGGCATCAGACGCGTTATGGAACCAGGCAGCGTTCTGCCCACCATCGCCTGGAAAGTCGACAACAGCCGGGAAATCTATCCGGATGAAATGAGGATCGGAATCAGAAGGATCCATCTTGAAGGCACCAGCTTCAAGCAGATATCCATGGAATCCAACAATAACGAGGATGCAATTAAGGCAAAGATCATCGATATCGTTATTAAGCGCGGAAAGCTTCATAATCCCGTAACGGATACCGGCGGACTGCTTTACGGCGTCGTTGAAGAAATTGGCAGCGAGTATAGCAATAAGCGGGGTTTAAAGGTTGGCGACGAAGTTCTTTGCAACACCTCACTGACAACCGTGCCCATCTATATCAGTCGTATAACAGACGTGAACAGGGCCTTCGGCCAAGTGGAGGCCGAGGGATACGCTATCGCCTTCAACGAGATCCCGGTTATCAAGAAACCTCAGGATGTTCCTGTTGACCTGCTTCTTTTCACTTTTAACGAGTCGGGCACCCTTTTCAGCGTCAGCAAAGAAGCTCTTGACAAACGAAATTTTCTTGTGGTGGGCAACAACCTGATGATGAATCTGTTATATGGCCATGCGGTCCGCAGAGTTGTAGGCGAAGAGGCCAATATCGTTTGTCTTTTAGACAAAAAAACAGAGCTGGTCCTCTCCGGCAAAAAGGTCGACGAACTTCTTTCGAGGGTTTTCAATGAGATCCATTTCGTCAACATCCTGAAGCCTCTCGAATGCATGGACCGGCTGAATATAGACTCCTTATTCGATATCTCCATAAACTGTGCGGATATACCAGGAGCCGAGACCATCAATATCCTGGCCACCAGGTCGGGCGGGTCTGTTTTCTTCGCCAACCTGATCAACAATTACAATATCGCCCTTTATATTACCGAATCTATTTCCAGGCATCTCAACATCCGCTGTGCCGACGGCTATCTTGAAGCCTATGACGAATTCGACATCCAGATGACGAAGGAACTGGTTCCATATCTTGTCGACGCCCAGACCAGAAAGCCGCCCCTCATTGACGATCCTTCCTATCCTTTAAGTAAAAGCGAGCATTTAAAAGAAGGTGCAGGCTTCCGCGTTGCCCAGTCAGAAGGATTTGTATGCGAGTCGAGAGCCATGGTCGCTGTTATGGACGAAGCCCTCAATGTTGCAAAATACGACTGCCATGTTTTGATCACCGGCGAAACCGGCGTAGGCAAAGAGAAGCTGGCCAATGTCATCCAAAAAAACAGTTCGCGCAAGCTGCAGCCTTACATCAAAGTCAACTGCGCCTCAATAGCGCCGAACCTGATGGAATCCGAATTTTTTGGCTACGAAAAGGGCGCATTCACCGGCGCAAGTCAAAGCGGAAAAAAAGGTTATTTCGAGCTGGCTGACAACGGGATCATTTTCCTTGATGAAATCGGCGAACTTCCTGCTGATATGCAGGCAAAACTGCTCCGGGTCATCCAAGACGGCGAATTTTATCGGATAGGCGGTACAACGCCGGTCATGACAAATGTCCGGGTCATATCTGCAACCAACAGAAACCTGGAGGAATTGGTGGATCAGAAGCTATTCCGTCGTGATCTCTACTACCGGCTGAACGTATTCCCGATAAGAGTTCCTACCCTGGAGGAACGGCCTGGAGATATTCCTCCGCTGATCCATTATTTTATCAGACTGTATGGGAAAAAATTCGGGATCGCACGGGGGATCAACGAGGATGCAGTGGACTACCTCAAAAATTACAGCTGGCCAGGAAATATCAGAGAGCTCGAAAACCTGATGCAGCGGCTGATGATATCTGCCAAAGGCGAGAATATCTCTCTGCTGGACGTCATGCATGAATTCCATCGCAGCATATTCGAGAATTCCGGCGTGCCTTTAGACACTCATGTGGCAGAGCTTTCCTTGGATGATGCCGTGGAAAATTTTGAGAGGAATATATTGAAGCATGCCAAGGAGACTTACAAATCTTCAAGAAAGGCGGCGACAGCCCTGGGCATAAGCCAGACCCAGTACGTCAGAAAAATAAATAAATACAATTTATAAGGTTCTCAGGGGGATATGGCGTTAGCGCCATATCCCCCTGAAGCATCACAAGGATATCGGGCGGCCTGTGGCAAGAAAAAAGCTAACAGATAATATCAGAAGGACCACCGGCTGATGAACCAAATACACGATCAGAGCCTGGCGGCCCGCCAAAAGTACCGGTTTTGAAAGGCGTGGATCTCTTATTTTGTCGAAATGGCTTTTCTTCTCTTTATAAAGAACTGGACCCAGAACACCGCCAAGAAGGAAAAATCCGGCTCCGGGCAGCAACGGAAAATAATCCGCAGAAAAAAACGCCCCTTTCAGCTGAACGATCAACCCTAACCATCTCCAGCCTTCTTCAGCCCGGTATCCCCCTGCATAATAAAAAATGCCGATTGCAGCAAGAACCAGACCGATGATGCATATACAACGGTCCTTCAAAAATTTGCGCAGCAGATAAAAAAGCAGGATCGAAGCCGAAAGCATGTGCAGAATGCCAAAGGTTATTAAAAACTCATCGCCGTTTCCATTGGCTTTATCAAGCAATGCGGTGGCCAGCGTCAGCGCCGCCGCTACTCCTGCCAGTTCAAGGCCACGCCTCAAATTGGAACGGCTGAACGAGCTGCTTATGCCGCTGATCATCACAAAGCTGAGGACCACTGGTATCCGAACAGCCGTCCGTAAGCCCCAATGAAAATATCCCATCACAAAGGGCGTTCCGATATCGAATATAAACCGAAGGTCATAAATCGTGTGATCAAAAATCATGACGATCACACAGAGGCCTCGAATGAGATCAAGCTCCCAGATCCTACCGCCCCTATCGTTGCCGTAAAGAACTTTTTTCATATTACTCCTTGCTTCGGGCAGGAATATGATATAGATACGCCTCAGGCTCCCGATCCAGGTCAAACAACATTTTGAGTATGGCTTTATATAGTGTCAGCTGGCCCTTGTAATGTTCCAGAAGATTGTCCGCCGAGAAGTTCGTTTTATAATCACAAATGTACCACTCATCGTTTTTCCTGTAGACGAGATCCATCACACCGTTGATATAGCTGTCTTTTCCGGCTTCAATGCCCAGTTCCTGTGTTAACTGCGCTAAAAGGCCGTCATCCTTCTTCAAATATATTGAGAATGGCAATTCCGTATGGATTTCCGCACTTTGGCGCAATTCCCCCATGAGATCCTCAGGAACATTCTGAAAACCGGCAACATGGTCCTGACAATATCCACCATTATACATTTTCTCCGCGATCTCCAGCATCATTGATTTGTAAGGCATTGCATTGGGCGAAGGGATCTTGTTCACAACAAGGATATTGTCCAAAACCACCAAAAGCTCATCCGGATGGATCCGTTCATGGATCCTGTTAACCAAAGTCTCCATCATCCTGTGAACCAGGGTCCCTGTTAAAGTGCCGTCTTTCTGCCATTGGACCTCCTCTTCTCCTGTTTCCAGATTTTCTGATGACAAAGGGGTGTCGAATTCCGGATCCCCATGAATATCAGCGAGAACCTGTTTCGTCTGTACCGGTTCTCTTCCATCCAAAGCAGATACTTTGCTTGGATTGATCGTGATGAAGGAACTCTCTCCATTCCAAATCGGAGGTTTGAAATCCGCAATATCCGCATAACGCTGGCTGATCGCAAGTTCTTGCACCTGCTGTTGCGGAGCAAGAACTTCCAGGTCCTCAGTCAGCAGCATATCCCAGCCCCCCTCTACTTGTTCGCCGGGAACGAGACCGCGATAAAGCTCCTCCGGTATTGTTTCATTTTTATATAGTCTAGGGATGATCAGAATGTTTTCAGCTCTAGTGGCAGCTACATATTTAAGCCGGATCTGCTCCTCCCGGATTTTCTCTGCCTCGAGGATTTTCAAATGATCAAACTGCACGGTTTCAACGATCTTCGCGCCACGGCTCCCGTTGTAGCCCTGCCCCGTTATACAGAAAAAACTCACTTTCCCCCGCTCGTAATCATAGCGCCTGTCTACCCAACCGCTTTTATCAGCAGGTTTTTCTGCATCCGCCAGAATAACGACTTTGGATTCCAGGCCTTTTGTCTTGTGAAGATTCATCAGCCGGACTCCCTTTGGCGTCCCTGACAAAGCCATCTCATATTCATAATCGCCGGAAAGGAGTTCTTCATTAATAAAGGAAAGCAAGCTGGCCATATCCGCTACCGCTCCTTCTGCCGTGGCCTGACGTACCAGCTCAAGACCGTAGTATAAAGTATCCGGTTCTTCTCCCATGGAGAAGGCCGAAAGCATCGCTGTGAGCCTGAGTCTTTCCATAATATGAAGATATATTGCTGCCGGGGGCTGTTGGTCTGTCTCTATTCTGATAGCGCTTATCAGTTCCTTAGCCTTGGTCAGTGTTCCCCCGGGTTTTCCACAAGTGCCATCATACAGCTCCTTTGCTGTCAAAGAAAAAGGTTCAGCCATGAGACAGACCGCTTCTTTGAAACGATCATCAGGATTGATCATCATGTCCAGGAGCCTGGCCATCATCCGGAGTCCACGACTGTTTTTCAGATTTGAGCTCCCGGCTACATTATACGGCAATCCTGCCTCCCTGAAAGCTTCAATATAGCCTCCCAGCTTGTCTTTCGTGTTTGTAATGACCATCATGTCTTCATAGGTCAAGCTATGGGCAGTCATGATTTTCGTCTCGTGATCATAGCTGCTGACTTTTTTACCCAGCAAATGCCGGATGATGGAAATAACCATCTCGTGTTCGTTTCCAGGTACTCCTTCTTTGCCGGCGCTGCCTTTTTTCTTTTTTATAACAGGGTACTCATAGGCACCATCCAATACTTCATTTAGAATATCGGCAAACTTTTTTTGCTTGTCAGCTTGTTCTATGCTGGGGAAGTCCCTGCCGAAAAAACTGTTTTCGCCGAATTTTCTATCGAACCACTCCCGCAACGCTTCACTGGACCTGAAATTGCAGGTCAGCCGTAGAGATGCACTGTTATCGTCAGCGCGGAACTGTTCCTCAACAGCTTTAAAATTATCTACATCCCCGCCCCTGAATCGATAGATCGCCTGCTTGTCATCCCCCACGATAAACAACGCCCCGGGCATGTTGTCCGTCAGATACTTGAACAGCCGGGTCTGGAGCGGGTTGGTATCCTGAAATTCATCGATCAGGTAATACTTATATTTTGCTCTGATATAAGACAGCAGCTCCCCGCCGGTTTTTTCATCCCGGACTAGCAAATCCACCAGGGCTTTCAGGCTCTGGTTATAGGTGATCAGCCCTTTCTTCTTCTCAAGGGACAGGACCAGCGGTCTTGCCAGTTTTCCGAATTCCAGTGCTTTATAGTATTTGTTGTCCTCATAGAGTTTTTTCAAATCGGCGGTTTCTTCAGAGGCGAGTATCGTCTCCGCCCGCTCCAGGGCCATTTGAGGTTTTGGCAGCTTGCTTCTTTTATATCCCCAAGCTTTCGTCATCCATTCCAGGTAATGGAGCTCCTTCACCGGATGCCTGCGGTCCAGAGTCCTGACACCTTTCAAGTAAGCGGCATAGCAGTCCTTTGTCGTGAGCTCTTCGGCTGCCTTCCGGCTATTCCCCGCAACAACTGCAGTTTCATACTCTTTCCTAAGAAGGTCCCCTATTTCGTGAGCATCCTCCAGCCATTGCCTTTCCTTGTGATCCCCGGCAAAAGGAGCCGGCTCTTCTCCCATTTCTATTTCGAAAATATCTTCCTGTGCAATATGATCTATTATGCTGATGATTTGGCTGTTGCTGATATCATGATCCCTAAGTTCTTTGTATTTCTCAAAAATATCCTTCGGCTCCCGGTCGTTCACAAGACTTTCAAGAACAGAAGCAGCCAGCTCTCTGAGCATGCCGCTCTTCTCCATGGGTGTTATGTCCGAGGATATTCCTGCCTCTGAAGGATGCTCCAGAAGCATTTTCCTGCAAAAGCTATCGATGGTTCCGAAAAAGGCTGAATCGATATTGGCCAGGGCTTCTCTCAGCAATTCCCTGGCGCACTCGTCCGGAGCGGTTTCCGCGCCCTCCTCCAGTGCTTCGGTGATCCTGCCGTAAAACATCTTTGCCGCTTCCCTGGTGAAAGTAATGGCCACGATGGAGGATATCTCCCTCCCGTCCAGAACAAGGGCTATTACTCTCTTTACCAGACTGGAGGTCTTCCCTGAACCGGCTCCCGCCGACAAAAATATATTTTTATCCAGATACTCCTTCTGTACCAGTTTGCCTCTTGAATCAGCATCGCTATAGGCAGCGCAATTCACAGGATGATCCCTCCTTTCACAAGAGCATCAAATTGACGGCATCTGCCTTCCGTTTCGCAGATCGACCCGGCAGGGCAAAAGGCGCATGCGTCGGTTCCTTCTGCTTTCCATCCTTCAGCTTTCTCGATGGATTCGATACTTTCTTCAAAACGCTCCCGTAGTGCAAGAGACACCCCTTGGTTGTACCTGCAGGCGACATATCTGCCGGCTTTCGGGTACATATATACGGCTCCGGAGACTTTGCCCGGATATGCCGTCCTATTCAATAATTCACAGTAGATCAACGCTTGAACACAGGTTTCGAGGTCATCTTCGATTTGTTTGACGTTTTTGCCCGTTTTCGCGTCCAGGACATATATTTCTTCACCGCTGTGCGTATTTCTTTTTTCTATCAGGTCGGCCTTACCATGAATGAAAAGACGGCCGGGGATAACCGGCTCATCTTCTATGGAGAGTTCGGTTGCCAGTGTCTCAGCCTGGGGCATGGTCGCCTTCAGGTCCACATATTTCATGCATATATCCTTGATGTTGTCGATCTCATAGGTTTTGTCTATTTGCGAAGGTATCAGCTGCTGCCAGACGGCAATTCTTTCTTCCGCCAGGTCTAGCATCAATGTTTTCTTTTCCTCAATTGCAGTCAATGCGCCGGATTTTTGGCTATATAAAGATATGATCTCATGGCAGAGCGAACCGGTTTCTTTAGCGTCCAGCCACAGGGTTTTATCCCTGGGTTCCTCCGGCATGGTGATCTTAAGCAGTTTTTCTATGAAAAAAGCGTAAGGGCAGACCATCAGCTTCTCGGCTGAGGTGGATGATATCCGAAGTTCCGGCAGACTTCCAATGGCGCTATCGACGGCCAAGTCTGCTTCCAATGGCCACATTCTGCTGCCGTCTTTATATTGTTTCATATATGTTTCTTCCGCGGATAGCGGCAGCAGGTTTTCTTCAAAGAAGCCTCTGTCCCCGACGAAAGTGAATTCATCTTCAATAGACGAGAAAACCGCCGGCTTCGACTGTGCCTTCAAAGCTGCGGTATCAAAATACGAATAGCTGACCGTTACATTTTTCCCTTGTCTTTTTAGCAAGCCTATCATCCATCTGAAGTCCTCTGACTGTTTGACGATCTTATCCAAAGATGTCATAAGATCGGATCTTTGAGTTTCAGCCCGGATGGCCATGATATCTCCGTCAAGCAAAATGGCATTCTCATTGCCGGCGCCCGCCAGGGCTTCAACGCCAGTTATATAAACATTTTTTCGATTGATGAAAGGTAGACTCCATAAATCGGAAAGGTGGACCCTTCCCTCACAGCTGTTTGCCTTGAATATTCTCTCTCCGGATAGCGCTTTCATGATATCCGCAGATATTTCACTCAATTCCTTGCCTGAAAACCCTGCAATGCCTGCGTTTTTGATCAATGATTGCAGCTCCATCCCACCCGATGTATCGACCTTAAAATCCAGTGTCCCGTCAATAAAGGCACGACTGTGAACGGCGCTGATCCCTGATCCCAGGGTGTAAGGGACGGCCAAATGTTCATACTCTCGCAGAAGATGAGCAAATGTTTCCGGCTTGGGAGAAGCGATCACGAAGGAATCAAGAGGTTCTCCGCTTTTGATCATTTGATCAAGAACGGTCCTTAGCTCATTTGACGAGCCGTAAGATGATAACTGCTCAAGCCGGCCTGTCGAAGCGTCTGATACTGGGCAGGTGCCGGCCAGAAGCTCGTCCCGAGAAATGCTTTCGATCCGCTCCAAGCCAAAAATAGCCGCAGTCAACTGGTATTCCAACGGGCTGACAGGATATCCCTCAATGAAAAAAGCCCTACCCAGCAGCAGCGGTTTTTTTCTTTCTGAAACCTGTGATATCACATGTCTATAAAGTAACGGAGCATCCAATAGCTTCCGCCGGGATAATACTTCCAGATATGGTATGGCCAGTTCCTCCACGATGGCCCTGTTCTTCGCCTTGACCACAGGTTTTGAAAGCAACCTTGAAATCCCCGAAATTTCAGGCTCCTCTACGCCAAGCTGCATCCGAAGCTTTGTTAAGGCCTGATGGCACATCACCGCATCGGCATAAGAAGCAGAATTGAAATACCTTGCCCCGCTTTCGATCTTTTCCCGAAGAATTTTCAGCATAATGAAAACACCGGCTTGTCCGGAGATCCGTTCTCCCGGCAACGGTATGCCATAGGAAAGCAGCACCTCCTCGCAGATTTTGGAAGGCGTCAGGGCAATTTGATTGACTTGGGGGTTGTTACCCGCAGCCAGGGCTTTCAGCAGCTCACTGCCGTTGAGACCCTTGGCTATAATATATCTCTTTTCCATTGCATCCAGCCGGCTTATCTGACCGGCGCTTCCCATCTTTCGATAATCTTTGAATAATAATCGTTTTCAAGGATCAGTTGCGCAAAAATAAATTCATTATTGACGATTTTATTGACGCTTTCAATATATTCAGCAGAAAGGCCCTGGCCTTCGCCGGTTTTCGCACTGTATTTCCCTTTATCCGTTATCCAGCTTTTATCCCGGAACATGATCAAAGGAGAGGCTGTGCTGAAGATGTCACTGCCGGAAAGAAGCCTGGAATCATATTCAAGTCCGAAAAGATTGCTGATCGTAGGGATTATATCCAGGGTGCTGCAATATTTGTCCACAGTTTCGGGTTCCATGCCCGGCGTCCATATGATCAGTGCGCTTTTATATTTTTCGAATTCCGGCTCCAGCTCATGGCCCAGGAATTCGCTGATTTCAGCATCCGTAAGGCCGTAAGGATAATGATCTCCGGATATGACGAACACTGTGTTCTCCAGTTCACCAGCTTCTTCCAGTCTATCCATAAGGAGTTTCATCGCCTGGTCGAACTCCATATTGCAGGCGATGTAAGCTTTGCAGGCTTCACTCATCTTCAGGTCCGCCACATCCTCCCGATGTTTTCTGCACATCATATTTCCGTTCCAGTTATAATTCAAATGCCCGCTTACGGTCATGTAATAGACATGCCACGGTTCCTGGCCTATGTACTCCGAAGTCGTTAGATCGATCATCTCCACATCGGATTCCGGCCATTGCTCTTTCACTTTAAGCCCTGTTCCAAGTCCTTTGTAAACATAACCAAGATTCGGATGACTATCGGTTCTTCCGTAGTATTCCGCATAATGATTATGATAAGCCAGGGTCTTGCTTCCCAATTTGCTAAACTGATTGCCCATGGTAAAGGGGAGCCATTTATCCGCAGACAGCTTCATGCTCCAAACGCCCGCCTTCGGAATAAGGCCGGTGCACTGAACATACTCTCCATCCGAGGTGGAAACGCCCCAGATCGGATTATAGAAGTTCGAGAATCGATACCCCTGTTCGGCCATCATATACAATGTCGGGGTATATTCTTTATGCAAAGCAAGACTGGAAAAGCCTTCGGCACAAACAAAAACTAAATTTTTCCCTTTGAATATCCCGGTCTTTTCATTCTGATAAGTTCCTGTCTGCCTTGAAAAATATTGATGCATAGACTTTAAGGCTTCATCAGTTTCATTTTCAGCCAGAGCATCGAAGTCGATATCCATGACGTTGCGATCATAATCCACGCTTTCTTCAATGCTGCCATCATTCTGATGCAGTTCGGCTGCCGATGCATCGATCCTGGGCTCAAATCCGAAGAGCAGTCTTTTACTGTCAATGATCATAGCCATGCCCACGCCGAAATTAGAAACGGACATGTCGATGGAATTTGTTTTGAGCAAGGCATCCCGGGAAGGATTTTGCCCTTGGGCTCCCTGCCATGGCGCTGCGATGATCAACGCTGAAAGCAAAAACGAAAATGCAGCGATCGCAGCAACGTTTCTCTTGATGCCGGAAAGGCCTTTTGATATATCCAGTCGGCTGCGCATCGCTAGAAATATAACAGGCACTGCAAGAAGCAACGCCACAGGTAAAAGGCAGGCTGCGATCTCGTTCACGATTTCACGCCAGAACTGAACCACTTCAGACGCCCGCAGCATAGAATAAACAGTATAGTAAGTCCCGAAGAAGCTGTGGTAAACGATTTGAGCAACTCCAATGAAGGCACCTGCAGATAGTATTAGCGTTATAAATGTATTCCTGAATTTTTCCGGAAACATCAGCGTGACAAAATAAAGCAAGGCGGCGCCTGCCATAGAAATCGGCAGCAGCAGCAAAAGTCCCGGACCAATGAAGGGCCTCACTGTTACCGCTCTGAAAACCAATTCTGAAAATAGAATGGCGTACAAATATACGCCGAAAACGCTGATTAGTATTCTTTTCACCAGGCTCATGACCTGAATCTTGCTAAAATTCATTCTTAATCAATCCAATTCAAAATCCGGGCTCAGTTCTGCCCTGTTTTTCCCGGCATATACTTCAAACCCGCCGTATTCGTCGTTTATGATATCATCAATATCATCAATTTCAGGAAGCTCCCTGATGCTGGAAAATCCAAAATGCTTCAAAAATTCCTCTGTCGTTCCATATATGACCGGTCTTCCGACACCTTCAGTTCTTCCAACTTCCTTCACAAGGCCCTTGTTGACCAGGCCTTCCATGACCCTGTCGCATCGAACACCTCTTACTGCCTCGATTTCAGCTTTTGTAACGGGCTGCTTATAGGCGACGATAGCCAGCACCTCCAGTGCTGACTGTGATAATTTTCGTTTTTTGACCGGGGTGCATAATCTCTCAACATAATCAGCGCACTCGTGATCCGTAACAAACTGGAACGCCTTGTCCACCTCTCTTATCCGGATGCCTCTGCCTTCCTGCTGATACTCTGCCTGGAGCTCCTTGAAACAGTCATATATTTCATGCCACTCCTCGTTGAACACCTCTGCCGCGATCTTCACACCCAAGGGCTCCCCCCAGGTGAACATCATCGCTTCCAATGCTGATTTTATGGTTTTTCTTGTCATGAACGTTTTTCTCCTTCGTCCCGCTTTGTTATACGGATCTCGCCGAAATTTTCCTTCTGTATCGCATCGACGGAGCGGTCTTTGATCATTTCCAAAAGGGAAGCAAAGGTCACAACGGCGTCGTACCGGTCTTTTCTGGCCAATAGTTCCATGAACGGGAGAGATCTTGCTCCCCTGACTGTAAATAATTTTTCAATGTACCTGATGCGCTGTTCGATGGTGATCTTTTCTCGCTTAACTCGCTGATAGCTTTTCCGTATCTCCTCAAGACGCTGTTTTTTCAGCAAGAAAAAATTAAATGCCGATATGAATTGGGATAGATCCATCTTAAGGTACTCTTCCGGCTCCTCTGTGTACCTGCTGATGTCCTCTCTCGGTTTTTGAAAAACCCGGCTGTTCAGTTCTTCCCTCTCGCCGAGCATTTCAGAAGCCGTTTTATATTTTTTATATTCCAGCAGCTTTTTGACAAGTTCCTTCCGGGGATCATCCTCAATGGCCGGTCCGCCTTCTGTGGATGCTCTTGGCAGAAGCATTTTTGTCTTGATTTCAATTAAAGTAGCTGCAAGTACCATAAATTCAGTGGCTATGGCAACATCCAGCTCTTCCAGCTTTCCTATATAGGCGAGATACTGCTTCGTGATCTCCGTTACCTCGATATCGTAAATGTTCATTTCGGCATTTTCGATGAGATAGACCAGAAGATCAAAAGGTCCCTCGAACATTTTCATTTTTACTCTGTAGCTCATTGGTACTCCCTTTTAATACAAGGAAATTATAAACTATTATGCCTTCAAATTCAACTACCCTCTATCCCCGTTGCCCAGGACACATCCGCTAAAGCTCCTTCAACTGACAGGCATATGTCGCCTGCTTTATGGTTAAATAAAAAGGCCTCAGTTAAGAGGCCTTTTCGTATTGCTGCTATTAAAGAAATAGCCGATCATCTACCTTTTCCGGCGAGCGCCGCCTTCGGCTACGTTCATTCTGGTAATAGCTCTGACAATAGCCATCTTGGCCAAAAGAACGTCATTTTCTTCCGCTTCTTCCTTGTGCTCCTTCAGCCAGCTCTCGGCATCCAGCTTCAGCGCCTTGGCACGTTCCACGTCAATGGTCTCAGGCCACTCGGCCGAGTCGGTAAAGATGATGATGCTGTCCTTGACATCGACGTAGCCTCCGGAGATCGCGGCAATTTTAAAATCATCAGAGCCTATTTCCTTGATCCACAATTCTCCCACGCCAAGAAGCTTGCAAGCCCACATGTGATTTGCCATGAAGCCTTCATCTCCCTCGAGAGTTCTGCAGATTACCAGTTCAACCTCGCCTTTATAAAACAGTTTTGAAGGTGTGATCACCTCAAGTTTTACAGCTTTAGCCATGGCTCTTGTTATACCTTTCTACTACTTCGTCGATGCCGCCTGCAAACAGGAACATCGATTCAGGAATATCGTCATGCTTGCCATCCAGGATTTCTTTGAAACCACGGACTGTATCTTTAAGAGGCAGATATTTACCCGGTGTCCCTGTAAAGGCTTCCGCAACGCTGAACGGTTGGCTCAGGAATCTTTGTATTTTTCTTGCACGGTTGACCAGCAGCTTGTCCTGATCGGAAAGCTCGTCGATACCCAGGATCGCAATAATGTCCTGCAGTTCCTTATATCTTTGAAGGACCTCCTGGACGTTTCTGGCAGTATTGTAATGTTCCTCGCCCAAAATCAGCGGGTCCATGATCCTGGATGTGGAATCAAGCGGATCTACCGCAGGGTAAATACCCATTTCCGTGATTGCACGGCTGAGTACTGTCGTGGCGTCCAGATGAGCAAATGTCGTTGCCGGAGCTGGGTCCGTCAAGTCGTCCGCAGGCACGTATATCGCCTGTACGGAGGTTATGGACCCTTTCTTAGTTGATGTGATCCTCTCCTGCAAAGCGCCCATTTCTGTCGCCAGAGTAGGCTGGTAACCTACGGCGGAAGGCATACGGCCAAGCAGCGCCGATACTTCGGAACCCGCCTGGGTAAATCTGAATATATTGTCGATGAATAGGAGAACGTCCTGACCTTCATCATCACGGAAATATTCGGCCATAGTAAGCCCAGTCAGCGCAACTCTCATACGGGCTCCCGGTGGTTCGTTCATCTGCCCGAACACCATGGCGGTCTTGTCGATTACGCCGGATTCGATCATTTCATAATACAGATCGTTTCCTTCACGAGTACGTTCGCCTACGCCGGCGAAAACGGAAATGCCTCCGTGCTCCTTGGCAATATTGGCGATGAGCTCCTGGATCAATACGGTCTTTCCAACACCGGCGCCGCCAAACAGTCCGACCTTGCCTCCCCTGGTGTATGGGGCGATCAGATCAATAACTTTGATCCCGGTTTCAAATACCTGAGCCGAGGTTTCCTGTTCCTCGAAGCTCGGAGCCGGACGGTGGATAAAATGCTTTTCTGCCGTCTCAACAGGCCCCTTTTCATCTATTGTTTCGCCAATGACGTTAAAGAGCCTGCCCAGGACCTCTCTCCCTACAGGTACAGCAATAGGGGTTCCGGTATCAAACCCTTCCATGCCTCTTCTAAGCCCGTCTGTTGACGAAAGCGCGACGCAGCGTACGACATCATCTCCGATATGCTGCGCTACTTCTGCCACAACTGTCTTTTCACCAAATGGGATTTGTATTGCATTGAGCAGCTCCGGCATTTGTGCCGGATCATACTTCAAGTCAATTACAGGCCCTATGATCTGGTGTATATATCCTTTGTTCAAACTATGTCACCTCCTATTTCTGTGCTTCCGAGCCCGAAACCACCTCAATGATTTCCTTGGTGATGGCTTCCTGTCTTGCCCTATTGTAGAACAGCGACAGATCCTTTAGCATATCACGCGCATTGTTCGTGGCGTTTTCCATAGCCATTCTTCTCGCTGCATGCTCACAGGTCGCCGATTCCACGATCGCCCCATAAACGGTTATTTCAACAAACTTAGGAACTAAGTAGTTGAAAACATCCTCAACGGACGGCTCGTATTCAACTTGTTTTTCTTGCTTCATAACATCAGGGCTTCTTTCGATGGCAAACGGCAGAAGCTTCATGACTTTTACCTTTTGCTCCATATTGTTTACAAAGGATGTGTAAACAATGACCACCTCGTCGATTTCCTCTCGATTATATAGTTCAATGATCGGTTTGCTGATCGCCCTGGTCTCCAGGAAGGAAATCGTCTCCGGAGGCGCGAGATAATCGCTGATGATCTCAAATCCCCTCTTTTTGAAATATTCCTTTCCTCTTCCTCCTATCGCAACCACCACCGCACTGCTTGAACTATCTTTGATTTCCTGGTGGGCGGCTCTTATTACGTTGGAGTTAAAGCTTCCGCAAAGTCCCTTTGAGCTTGTGATGATGATGTAGCAGGTCTTTTTGATTTCCCTGCCGCCTTCCAGATATTTATCAGGAACCTCGGCGGTATTGTTGAATATCTCAGCGATAGAATCTGTTACAAAGTGGAAGTACTCGGTAGTTCTCTCAAAGGTGGCTTTGGCTCTTCTCAGCTTAGCTGCCGACACAAGTTTCATGGCGCTGGTTATATGCTCAATGCTTGTAACTGATTTAATGCGCCTCTTAATGTCCCGCAAGTTGCTTGCTCCGGCCATTTATTCTGCCTCCTCTCTTATTTAAAGAGTCTTCTCTCTAATTTTTTTGAACTCCAAAATAGCATTTTTCAGCTTGTCTTCCGTTGCCGGCTCCAGCTTCAGCGTTGCCTTGATATCTTTTGCGATATCTGCATGCTGTGTATCAACAAACTCATAGAAGTCTTTTTCAAAATCCTTGATTTCCTCCAGAGGAACATCTGCAAGATATCCGTTGATCGCCGTATAGATGATCATGATCTGATGCTGTGCAGAAAGCGGGCTATACTGGCCCTGCTTCAGGATTTCCATCAGGATCCGGCCATGCTCCAGCCTGTCACGAGTGGCTTTGTCCACGTCGGAACCGAACTGTGAGAAAGAAGCAAGTTCTCTATACTGAGCAAGCTCCAGCTTGATTTTTCCTGCGACCTGCTTCATGGCCTTGATCTGAGCGTCTCCTCCTACACGGGATACTGAAATACCGGCATTTACCGCAGGTCTCTGCCCGGAGAAAAACAACTCTGATTCAAGGAATATCTGTCCATCTGTTATAGAAATGACGTTGGTAGGAATATATGCCGCTACGTCGCCTGCCTGAGTCTCGATGATCGGCAGAGCTGTCAGGGATCCCCCTCCCAGTTCATCGGAAAGCTTGGCCGCTCTCTCCAGGAGTCTTGAATGCAGATAGAATACATCGCCCGGGTAAGCTTCACGTCCCGGAGGTCTTCTTAAAAGCAGCGACATGGCTCTATAAGCTACAGCATGCTTCGACAAATCATCATAGATGATCAAAACGTGCTGCCCTTTATACATGAAGTATTCACCCATAGCGCATCCTGCATACGGCGCTATATATTGCAGCGGAGCAACGTCCGATGCCGTGGCGGATACCACGATGGTATAATCCATGGCTCCCTTTTGTTCCAAAGTCTGCACCAGCTGTGCGACGGTGGACTTCTTCTGTCCTATAGCAACATAGATACAGATAACGTCTTCTTCTTTTTGATTAATAATGGTGTCTATGGCAATAGCCGTTTTGCCGGTCTGCCTGTCTCCTATGATCAACTCACGCTGGCCTTTGCCGATAGGGATCATGGAATCTATGGCTTTTAATCCGGTCTGCAGCGGCTGGCTTACGTGCTTTCTCTGAAGCACACCCGGTGCAGGGGATTCGACAGGTCTTTTGTGGGCTGTTTTGATAGGGCCTTTGCCGTCGATCGGCTGTCCAAGAGCGTTGACAACGCGCCCGATCATTTCCTCTCCCACCGGCACTTCAACAACAGCTCCTGTAGGTTTCACGATGTCGCCTTCTCTGATTTCCTTATCGGAACCCATGATTACGACACCTACATTGTCTTCTTCAAGGTTCAGAGCCATGCCAAATACTTCACCCGGGAATTCGAGAAGCTCACCGGACATGCAATTCTCCAAACCGTATACTCTGGCAATGCCGTCACCAACCTGTATAACTGTACCGAAGTTCGAAACTTCAAGCTGATTTTTGTATCCCTTGATCTGTTCCTTTATCACGGCGCTGATTTCCTCAGGTCGTAAATTCATAACGTTGCCTCCCTTCTATATTATTGTATTACCTAAGTTGTCAAGGCGACTTCTCAGCGACGCATCAATAAGTTTCCCGTCAACAAAAATCCTGACCCCGCCGATCAAGCCGGGATCCGTTTCGTTTTTCAGTCTGACATTTTTTCTTAATAATTTCGCCGTCTCTGCCTCAAACTTCTTAAGCTGTTCTTCTTTGAGCGGGGTGACTGAAATAATCCTGCCGAGAGCATAGCCTTCGGATTCGTCGATCAGTCCCTCATAAACAGCAAATATCTTTGCTATATGCCTTGATCTGCCTTTATCAACTAACACATACAGCAGGTTCAGAAGTTCTTCGCAGATGTTGCCGCCAAAGACCTTTTCAAGCACTTCTTTTTTGTCCCGGGCCGGGATGTCCGGCGTATTGATGAACTCCACAAAATCCGGTTCGCTTTTCATAATTGAAAGAACCTCTCTTGCCTCGTCACGGACTAGCTGTACTTTATCCACTTCTTTGGCCGCCATATATAAGGCCTTGCCATATATGATATCTACTGTTAATTCTGCCATTCCGACCTACCTGCCTGTTCAATAATATTATTGATAAATTCATCCTGACCTTCTATGGCAATTTGCTTTTCTAAAACCTTCTCCGCAACCAAAAGTGAAAGAGCTGCGACCTGAGTCTTCAATTCCGCTATGGCCTTAGCCTGTTCGCGTTCAATTTCACGTTCTGCCTGAACGATCATATTGCCGGCCTTTTCACTAGCCTCGTCCAAGATGTCCTTAGCCTGTTTTTCGGCTTTTATCTTGGCATTTTTAATGATCTCACGGCCTTCGGCTTCAACGTCGGCAACACGTTTATTGTATGCCGCCAGTTTCTCGTCTGCTCTGCGGTTGGTTGCTTCTGCACTGTCAAAAGCTCCTTTTATAGCCTGCTTCCTGTTTTCGAGCATTTCAAGAAACGGGCGATACAGGAATTTCCCCAATACAGCCACCAGGACTAAGAAGTTTACAATAGCAAATAGTATTTCTTTTAATTCGATTCCCAGTGCTTCAACCATAAATAAACCCTCCTTGTCTTTGAGGGATTTCCCCAAACAAAATCATTATTGCTACATCTTTCCTACTAGAATTAAAGCGATAAGCAGGCCATAAATTGTGAGTGATTCCATGATGGCGAGCGCAACGATCATGTTTGTACGGAGCAAGTTGGCCATCTCTGGCTGACGTGCCATACCTTCCAAAGCTTTTGAAGCTGCGATTCCCTGTCCGATACCAGGGCCGATAGCTGAAAGGCCGATGGCCAGTGCTGCTGCTAATCCTGTTAAAGTCGTCATTTGTTGTTAATCTCCTTTCGTTTCTGCTGATATTACAGCTTTCTTTTTTTTGTTCCCGGTTTCTTGAATACCATACATAATCCCATAGTTTTATTCAATCTCCCGGGCTTTATATATATCCCCCTGCCATGACCACAGCCCGCAGCGGGAATAAATACCTGATCCGTTTAATGCTTATGCATGGTGCTCCAGCGGTTCTCCGTCCACCGGTTCCGCGGCTTCACTGATGTAGATCGCGGAAAGCAGGGAGAAAACCAGCGCCTGGATGAGGCAGAACAGGACACCCAGAGCCAGCATGATGATCGGGAGTCCCAGAGGTAAAAGTTCAAAGAACTGCTCTACGACCGTTTCCTCTCCATGGATATTTCCGTAAAGTCGAAGAGACAGCGAAACCGGATGTATGAATACTTCAAGAACCAGGATAGGGAACAGAAATGCAAATGGTTTGAAAAGGTGCTTGTAATATTTCAGACCATGGTTGCCCCATATACCGGCATATTCGATCGTGATGAAGACGATGATAGCCATTCCTATCGGGAAATTGATGGAGCTGGTCGGCGCCGCGAGTCCCGGGATGTGTCCCGACATCGGCAGCAATCCGGTATAGTTGGAGATCAATATGTAGATGAACAATGTGGCGATCAGAGGGAAAAACTTTTTTCCCGAATGCTCTCCCATTACGCCGATAAAGAAGTTGTGCAGGCTTTCCACGCATATTTCCACGAAATTCTGCAGACCTTTCGGAATCATTTCCATATGTCTTCCTGCCGCTATGACCACTATTGTTATGATAATGGTGATAACCGAACTTGAAATCATCTGGCTTGACATGCCCATTGAATGTAATGCTTCTATCATTTCTACTGTCTCCCTCTGATAATAATAATAGTTCTATTAAAATGGTTATCCATAGATTGAAATTATTTGAACCGGCCTACATCTCTTTTGTCTCCTCATACCCGTCCGCCGGTTTGGATGACTTCCTGAAAGACGCCCCCCGGCCTGCAAGGCTGAGGGCAAAGGCTGTGGCAATGGCAAAAGCCACAAAATCAAACGGAATGATGTTTCTGACAAAATACACTGTCAGCAGAGTGGCGACATTCACCAAGTAGCTGATAAAAATCCTTCCGTATGTCTGACGGTTCGTAAGGGCGTCCGGGTTCTTGGGATGCAGCAGGCCTTTCCATATAAAAAGGTACTTGCAGACCCCCACAATACCTCCAAATACAATGCCCGCCAACACAGCTAATACATATTCCAAAGCCTGTTCCTTCCCGCAACTTTCTTCAAAACGCTACTACTCCACCATAAAAACACTTACCGCCTATTTTAAAACCCTGCAGCCTTCGTGTAAAGCATACAGGGTTGAAAAGTTCAAAATATCTAATGTTTTCAGAATTCGATGTAAATTTTCGGTACTACTTTGCGTTTTAACAAATAGTTTTTCGTTTTTCTTGCTATGACAAATAATGTCTGTCATATGGCGGTCAAAATATCGACTATCCTCCGGCAGGCTTTGCCATCTCCGTATGGATTGACCGCCTTGGCCATAGAGTCGTACAGGTCCTTGTTTTCAAGCAAATCCTTTGTCATGCCATATATCGCATCCTCTGAAACACCTGCCAGTTTGACCGTTCCGGCTTCCACCGCCTCTGGCCTTTCCGTTTCCTTCCTAACCACCAGCACCGGCTTGCCAAGGGAAGGAGCCTCTTCCTGCATCCCTCCGGAATCCGTTATGATCAGATACGATTTTGCCATCAGATTTACGAATGGCTGATAGTTGAGAGGCTTTATAAGATGGATATTCGGTGAATCCTGCAAAACAGCTTTTGCAATAGTCTGAACTTTTGGGTTCAAATGGACAGGATAGACAACTTCAACATCCTCGTATTCAGCGGCGATCCTTCGAATGGCGCCGAAAATCTGTTCCATATTCTCTCCCAGGTTTTCCCGGCGGTGGCAGGTGACACAGATGACTCTCTTTCTGTTGAAGTCGATAGAGCGCAGAGTTTCATCCTCGAATTCATAGGGCTTGTCCGCCACCTCCAGAAGGGCATCGATCACGGTATTCCCCGTAACGAAGATGCTCTGGTCAGGGATATTCTCTTTCAGCAGATTCTGTCTGTTTCTCTCTGTAGGAGCAAATTGAAAATCTGCCAGGTGTCCAACCATGACCCGGTTCATTTCCTCGGGATATGGGGAATATTTATCATAGGTCCGGAGTCCTGCCTCTACATGGCCTACTTTGATCTGCTTATAAAAAGCAGCCAGAGCCGTGGCAAAAGTCGTTGTGGTATCGCCATGGACCAGGACGACATCGGGTTTTTCTTTTTCCAGCACCTCCTCGAGCCCCATGATCACATTGCATGTGATCATGCTGATGGTTTGATTCGGCTTCATTATGTTAAGATCGTACTCCGGGACCAGTTCAAACAGTTCAAGAACCTGATCCAGCATCTCCCTATGCTGGGCTGTTACACACAGCACCGATTGGATGCCCGGCTCCCTTTTTAAAAGTTTGACCAGCGGAGCCATTTTTATAGCTTCCGGCCTGGTTCCGAAAACAGTTAATACTTTCATTGAAATTTATCCTCCCCGGGTGATTCGGCTGTATTTCTTTTACTCTCGTTCTTCTCCAGCTTCCTGACATTGATGCCCTTGAGATCCGGCAGCAGCAAGGACGCATCAGTGAGGAATATATAGACCAGCATAGCGGCAACACCCGACAGACCTGCTGTTTCGACAAACAGATCCCTGCTGAACAAAACAGCCGCCACGCCCATGATGGCGGATATGCCATAGAGCATCATAACGGAACGTCTCTGCCCCATGCCGATGGCCATGATCCGATGATGCAGGTGACCTTTGTCCGCTTCCATAATGGGTTTGTGGTTGATCAGTCGCCTTAGAATGGCAAAGGCTGTATCAAAAATCGGCAGGCCAAGGACCAGCACCGGGACGATCACCGCAACAATGGTAGCCCCTTTGGCAGGCTGGACCACCGCCATGGATGCCAGCATAAAGCCCAGGAACATGGAACCGCCATCTCCCATGAAAATTCTGGCAGGATGAAAATTGAAAGGCAGGAATCCAAGGGCCGCGCCTGCGATGGCAAGCATGCCCAGAGTCCCGAGATAGTAGCCGTGAATATATTCGGCATAGGCAATGCATAAAGAAGCAATGGCCGATACCCCCGCAGCCAGCCCATCCAGTCCATCGATTAGGTTGATGGTGTTGGTAATGCCTACGATCCATATTATCGTAAATATCCATGAAAGGGCCCCCGCGAAGAACACATGGTCCTGGCCGAAGAGTCCGCCGAAATGATTGGTCATGAACATAATGCGAACATCAAAGGCGCATACTACCGCCGCGCACAAAATCTGCCCCAGCAGCTTGACTTTAGCAGGCATGCCTCTGAGATCGTCGATGATGCCGAGGAGGTACATCATCGCACCTCCGATGATGATCCCTCGTATGTGGGCATCTCCGGACAAGAAAACAGCCAGGGCTGCTGTAGCGCCTGCAAATATCGCAAGGCCGCCAAACCTTGGCATGGGTTTACTGTGCATCCTTCGTCCGTCCTTGGGGATGTCCAGCGCGCCGATCTTATACGCTATTTTAATGGCTACAGGCGTTGCAGCGCAGGCAACAACAGCCGCCAATAAAAAGACAGCCCAAAATGTTATAGGTCCCGGATAATCCATATCTATTGCAATCTCCTAATACTAATCTCCCAGTAATACTATTTTAAGTCCTGCTTCTGCAAGCATATCCACGGAAAGCTGATCCGGATAGCCCTCTTTGACAACGATCCTTCTGATGCCCGAATTAATGATCATCTTCGCGCAAATGATGCAAGGCTGATGTGTGATATATATCGTGGCACCCTCGATGGTCTGTCCGGAAGTCGCCGCCTGGATGATAGCGTTTTGCTCGGCATGCAGAGCCATGCAGAGCTCATGCCTCTCTCCCGATGGCACGCCCAATTTTTGCCTGAGGCACTCGCCTCTCTCATCGCAGTGCATGATCCCTCTCGGCGCTCCGTTGTAGCCTGTTGCCACAATGTGCTTGTCCTGAACGATCACCGCTCCTACCTGCCTTCTCATGCAAGTGGACCTTGTGGAAACCAGTTCCGCCATTTTCATAAAATAAGAATCCCAATCAGGTCTTGTCATATTGTTCGCGCCTCCAATTTGCATAATCATCCGTTCTATTTTACTAATATCCATCCGGCCATTTGTACCCGTGGTATTATATCATATCATAATAGACTCTCGCAAGGTATAGCCCTTGAGGCGGTGCGGTATGGCCTGCATTGCACCGGTCCAGGCTCTCGATGATCCGCGGGATCTCTTCCTGCTTTTTTTTGCCCAGGCCGACCTCCACCAGCGTGCCCGCGATGATGCGAACCATGTTGTAGAGAAATCCGTCACCAGTAACTTCGATAGCGATGCGTTGCTCCTTTTTTGCGATGTCGATCTCATTGATCGTGCGCACGGTAGTAGCTTTTTCCTCACTGCCCGCTGCCTGAAAGCACTTGAAATCATGAGTCCCAATTATCATGGAGGCTGCTTTCTGCATAGCTTCAATGTCCAAAGGCTTTCTGACCTGGTAGCAGTAATTTCTGTTGAAAATAGAGATTTCCTCTCGATTCAGTATTAGGTATCGATAGGTTTTGCCCTTGGCATCGAATCTCGCGTGGAAATCCAGAGGCATCTCCAGCACTTCTTTGATGCGCACATCCCCGACAGTGATGGAATTCATGCCGCCCGTGAGGATGTTGTTGGCCGCATAGCTTATCCTTTCAACAGGAATACCGAATTCCGCTTTGAAGGATGCCTGCTGCCCCAGAGCGTGTACTCCGGCATCGGTTCGGCTGGTACCGTTCAGCGATATCCCGGTATTGCAGACCATGGATAGAACTTTCTCAAGCTCTCCCTGCACCGTCCTCTTGCCGGGCTGCTTTTGCCATCCATGAAAATTTGTGCCATCATATTCGATCGTCAGCAGAATGTTCTTCATCATTCTCTCTTTTTCGCCATCCTGTTCTTCTATAATAATATCGATGCTATATCAAAAAGCATGCAGACATAAGCCGCACCTGCAATATAAGGGCCCAGAGGCGCTGAATCAAGCAGTTTCAGTCTGCCCCTCAGGACTCC
>CALBZG010000026.1 GCA_937889655.1 uncultured Clostridia bacterium | reverse complement strand
GTATTCGGAGCCGCAGTGGTCAAAGGCAGACGGCCGATGCATGGAAAAATCGCCGGGATCGATAATTATAATACCGGGATTTTGCAAGGCCTTCCGGATAAATTTCAAGTGACCCGTTATCATTCGCTGGTCCTGTCTGAAAAAATGTTCCCGCATTTCTTGCGCATTGATGCCAAGGCTGAAGATGGTGCAATTATGGCAATATCCCACAGAGAACTCCCGGTATTTGGATTGCAGTTTCATCCCGAAGCAGTATTGTCCGAGTACGGATATGAAGTTCTCAATAATTTTATTCGTTTCGCAGAAAAATGGAGAAAGAATAATGGCTAACTATCGAGAATGCTCGTTTTATAGTCCGGCTGTCGAAATTTATCACCTGTTCAGTGATATCAAGGATACGACCTTCCTGGATTCTTCTTTGGCGAATAAATATGGCAACTATTCGATTATTGGCATTAATCCTTATCTCAAGGTTGAAGACAGAAATGGACAGCTGTATGTTAACGGCATCGAAAAAGAGGGTACACTTCTTGAGTATATTTCGGATCATTTAGAACGACATGCAGATGAGAATCAAACAGCACTGCCTCTGCTATCGGGAGCAATCGGCTATTTGACTTATGATTTCGGTATGGAGTTGAATGGGCTATCCTCCCGACATCCACGAGAGGTCGATATTCCTGACGGATCATTCATTTTCTATGAAAACTTTATTATTGAGGATAAAAATGCAAGAAAGATTTACTTGACCGCGGATGAGAACCTGAAGGATTGGAATGAGAAACTGACGGCTTTGGAAAAGGATCTGGAAAAAAGAATGCTAACCGAAAAGCCGATGCTTTGCCGTGCTGAATCAAAATGCAAACAACCCGTGATCCATTCAAATTTTAAAAAAGAAGAATATCTAGAAGCGATCGATAAAGTGGTCAAGCATATCG
The DNA here is from genome assembly GCA_937889655.1 of uncultured Clostridia bacterium. GTDB lineage: Bacteria > Bacillota > Clostridia > Peptostreptococcales > Anaerovoracaceae > CALBZG01. Next base: position 8,658 of record CALBZG010000026.1, on the reverse strand, counting down.
TTGATGGAGACATTTATATAACCAACCTGACTCGCCAAATCACTGTTGAAGCGCAAATATCTCCTTTTGAAGTGTTCTTGCGTCTGCGGAGGATCAGCCCTTCGCCTTTCGGCGGATTTCTGAACTTCGGGGATTTCAAAGTCATCTGCTCGTCTCCGGAGCGCTTTATTAAACTAGTTGACGGTATTGTGGAAACCCGGCCTGTCAAGGGAACCAGAAAAAGAGGCGAGACATTCGACGAAGATCAAGCATTGAGAACTGATTTACTGCATTCAGGCAAAGATAAAAGCGAATTATTGATGATCACTGATCTAGAGCGAAATGATCTGAATAAGGTCTGCGAGCCCGGAAGTGTTGAAGTTACAGAGTTATTTAAAATCGAGACATATTCGACAGTATTTCACCTGGTTTCAACGGTCATAGGAAAAATAAAAGAAGATATGGGCTCGATGGCCCTTATGTCTGCTGTCTTTCCAGGCGGATCGATTACCGGCGCTCCAAAGCGAAGAGCCATGGAGATAATCGACGAAACAGAACATTCCCGCCGCGGTCTATATACAGGGTCGATAGGTTTTTTGTCTTTTGCGAACAGCTGTGATTTTAATATTGTGATACGTACTGCAATTTATAAGGATGAGCGGTTTCATATCGGTGTCGGAGGTGGGATCACCTGCGAATCCGATTTGGAATTCGAATTCGAAGAAACTGAACAAAAGGCAAAAGCCTTGTTGGAGGCCATGAAATGAAGGATTTTGATGAAATTGTGCTGGATGACGGATACCGCTTCGGCATGGGTGCTTTTGAAACTATATCCGTAAAAAAAGGCAAAGCCATACTTCTTCCCTATCATATCGAAAGACTGGGGAATGCTCTCGATACGCTTAGAATCCCAATGCCCAGGGATTTCGAGGAGAAGATGGCTTTTCATATTAACCAGATGGACGGATCTAAAGAAGTATTGCGGGTTGCTGTATCAATGAATAATACAGTATGGGAAACACGAAAGAATCTATATACCAAAGAGCAGTATGCCAGAGGATTTTCTCTGATACCCAGCACTGTGCGCAGAAATGAAACCTCTTTGTTGACGGGAATCAAATCCCTTAATCAGGGGGATAATGTTTTACAAAGGCGTATGGCTATGGAAAAGGGCTTTGACGAGGCAGTATTTCTGAATTCAAGAGAGGAATTCACTGAGGGCACTTTTTCCAATCTCTTTTTTGTTGCTGATAAACGAATTTATACGCCTGCTGCGAACTGCGGACTTTTAGAAGGCACCATCCGCCGTTGGCTGATCAGAATGTGTGATATTGAAGAGACCTGCATCCATAAAGATGATCTGGATTCCTTCCAGGAAGTTTTTATAACGAATTCGGTATTGGGTGTCATGCCGGTCGCTCAATTCGGCAATCTAAAGTTCCCAGAGCGAACCGTAACAAATGAATTAATGGATCTTTATCAAAACATTGAACTCTATGAAAAGGACGTTTGAAAATATTAATTGCGTCCATTGGAGGCTTTAGGAAGCAAAGAAAAACGATTACGAAATAGTTGTATGCCGGAAGCGCCGATCAAAACAACCATTCCAGCCAGAGCAACGATCTGCAACAGAGCATATTCGCCGTTGAAGCCTTCAGGTGCTTTAAGAAATTGATAGATGCCCCAATAAGCCCATGCAACGGGAATTGGAAAAGAGGCGTTGTGATTTTTGAAAAGGACCAGGATCACCAGCAGAACTGATACTGCCAGGATAATGATAGCCCAGTTCCCGTCGCTGATACCAAAGCCATTCCATCCCAGCTTCACAAGAGCGGCAGCGATGTTGACCACAGAGGCGATCATCAGCCAGCCTGTATAGAGACCGAAGCTCAATGGGAGAAGCCAGCGCTTGCCTTCCTGAATCGCCAATAACTTCTTGCCCAGCATAGACAATGTGATCACAAATCCCAATATGAACAGAACAGACAACTCGATCTGGACATAAGAGAATGCAATGATCCATGCAATATTCAAAAAGCATGATACTCTGAATAGAGCTGAAATTTCCTCGATAGCTTGCTGGTAGTACGTATCCTCTTTTTTGGCGATCATCATAATGATCGAGATTATAAGCAAAGTGTAGATCACGCTCCATATGCTGAATGTCGAAGGGCTAGGTGTTATCAGGGTGATATACTGATCAGAAATCTGCTTTTGAGAGAGCCCATTGATCACTCCAAGGGCGCCCATGGTGTTGATAGCCAGAGTAACTGCCAGCAACAATCCATTGATCCATGCCTTTTTTCTGCTTTTCATAATCGTCCTCCTAGATTTTGTCCTGTTATTATATATTTCATGTTTGATCGATAAATTGATCTGTGGATATGCTTTTCAACTTTCTATATCTATATATCCTTTTTGGCAGTTTTGTAAACTTACAATAGCTAAATGTATGGGAGCGAACGAGGTGTTTTGAGTAAAATTCCAAGTTGACAGGGATTTTTATTTGTTTGACAAAATATGTTATCGGGTGTATTGTGTTTAAGATTATCGAATCCAGAATATTCGCATCTCATTTTAAATAAGGAATTAGAAATGAAATATAAGGGAAGAACCATCAAAATACTGATTGTAATGATATTATTCAGCATAACATTTATTTATAATTACAGCAATCTGGTCAGCGACTTTCAGAATAATGCGGCTGCAAGAAAGGCGGCTATCGATACAGACATACAGATGTCCGTTAATTTTATTGATATGTTAACAATATATGGGAACAATTACTTTCGTGATGATGAAGCCATGAGCAATGATCCCTCAGGGTCCTACCCGCTGCTCAAATACCGGCCTGAGACAGATAGTTATCATCTGGATGCGGCTAAGGATGTGGCTACGGATGCCGTATCATTAAAAATGTTTGGAAATATAACAGGAAATGGGGAAATCCCCAATGCTGGGGCTTCGCTGCAAAACATCCATCTGGCACTTAGCTACTACGATTTTTGGTATAAATTCTATGACAGATTCCCTGATATAGCCTGGATATATTATACCGGTGAAAATGACTTTATAAGCATGTACCCCTGGGTTTCATCGAAAGAATTCTCGTATAAAGAATCATTGAAGAAGATCCCTTTTTACAGTGTTGCCATACCTGAAAATAATACGAGCAGGGAAGCGGTATGGACACCGGTTTATTTGGACGAAGCCGGAAAGGGGCTCATGGTCACACTTTCAAGCCCGATCTATGATGGAGATACTTTTATGGGAGTCGTCTCTATTGACATTACAAACAGACGCCTCAGCGAATTGTTGCAATGCCCTTATGAAAGTTATCTGATCGATGCTGCAAGCTCAGTTATAGCGACAACCGAAAAATTGCAGGTCGACGACAGAATAGTTTCCTTGAATGAATTGGTCGATACCGCCAAAACCGACCCGGTTGAAATTATAGCATCTAAAAATGATACGGTACAGATCGTCGGGAATAATTACATCTATACTTCAACTTTCGACAATACACCTTGGAGGATGATCATGATCGAATCGATTTATGTGATAATCCTCAAGGCGGTGCTCGGAACAATGCCGGTCATACTTATTTGTATTCTTCTTCTATTTACCCTATATGAGGTTGAAAAGCGCAGAAAAGCCGAAACGATCCTCATTGAAACGGCCAATACGGATCAGTTGACAGGCTCTAGAAGCAGAAGATATCTAGAGCAAAAGATTTCGGAGGAAATATGCCGTGCCGATCGGTACCACAAGCCGACTTCACTGATTATTTTTGATTTAGACCATTTTAAATCCGTTAATGATAAGTGGGGACATCCGGTGGGAGATGAAGTCCTGATCCATGTTGCGAATCTAACGAAGGACACCGTCCGCGATGTTGACACTGTCGCTCGGTTGGGAGGCGAAGAATTTGCTGTCCTGCTACCTGAGACAAGTCTTAAAGGAGCCAAAGTATTGGCAGATAGAATATGCACAATGCTCAACGAGAACATTCATGTAGTGGCAGGGCCTGTAACAGCCAGTTTTGGACTGGCGGAGCGGCGCGAAAATGAAACCTTTGACAGCTGGTATAAACGAGCCGATCATGCTGTATATCTGGCAAAAGAGAAAGGAAGAAACCGTGTCGTTTGCGATGAATGAAACGCGACCGGATATGTAAAATTCACAACCACAACCAAAACCATCCCGTAGGAAATCGTTCCCTCGGGATGGTTTTTTGTAACTTTTCAGAAGTAGTTCATATAATCGTATAGATGAATAGCCGTAAGATGTATATAATGTTAAAATAGGACCATTAAAACTAAAAAATTATCGTATTCCGCTCCAATTGAATATGTAATTTATTAAAAGCAGGTCAAGTAAAACTAGGGCAAGGAGTTTGATCAATGGAACGAAATTCGCCATCATGGAAAAACAGGTTGTATACAATAATCTTTGAATCTGATACTCCTCAAGGAAAATATTTTGATATAGCTTTAATTTTCCTTATTTTATTCAGCAGTATGGTTGTATTGATGGATAGTGTAAAAAGCATACATCAGTCTTATGGCCTTATTTTTTATCGGCTGGAATGGTTTTTCACCATTGCTTTTGCTATAGAATATGTTTTACGAATTCTTTGCGTGGACAGGAAACTCAAATATGTAAAAAGTTTTTTTGGCGTCATTGATTTGCTGACTATTTTACCTACAATTGTGAGCCTTGTATTCCCTAACATTCAATTTTTAATGATTATACGTATTCTTCGGTTACTGCGTCTCTTTAGAATATTCAAGATGATCAGGTATATGCAGGAGTCGAGTGTTCTGAAGAAAGCGTTAATAGCAAGCCGTCCCAAAATAACGATATTTATTTTTACAATGCTGTTTGTAATCACCATTGTTGGTGCGATGATGTATATTGTAGAAGGAGAGGAATATGGCTTCAGCAGTATTCCCGAGTCAATGTACTGGGCCGTTATTACGGTTACAACCGTTGGATATGGAGATATCACACCCCACACTTCTATCGGCAAATTCATTGCAAGTTTTTTAATGATTATGGCATATGGAATAATAGCTGTGCCGACGGGTATTTTTAGTTATGAATTATCTAAAGTTTCATCTAAAAAAATTGACACAAGGAAGTGTGCATCTTGCTTATATGACGGGAATCCACTTGAAGCAGTATATTGCAGCAAATGTGGGAAAAGATTGGATGAATCATAGTGCGGGAGTTATTGGAGGAAAGAATGGAAGTAAAAAGAGCGTCGCTCATCGGGCTGGGGGCGCTTGGCGTAATGTTCGGCAATCAATTGAATAGAAAAATGGAGAAGGGAAGTTTTAGGATCATTGCAGATGAAAACAGGATTGAGAGATATCTGGAACTTGGTATATTTTGCAACGGTATCCGATGCGATTTTAAATACCAAAGGCCAGGATATCAAACAGAGCCGGCGGACCTTGCAATATTCGCCGTTAAGTACAATGGCCTGAAAGATGCCATCGAGGCTATGAAAAATCAAATCTCAGAAAACACCGCTATCATTTCTTTGCTTAACGGTATTTCAAGCGAAAACATAATGGCAGATGCATTTGGGTCCGAAAGGATCATCTATTGTGTTGCCCAAGGAATGGACGCAGTGAAGGAAGGAAATCAAGTTTTATATCAGAATATGGGCATGCTGGTGATCGGTGAAAAGAATGGAAAGCCATCGCAGCGCGCCATTCATCTGGCAGAGTTTCTCAGCACTCACGGTGTGCCATGCATAGTTGAAGAAGATATGTACAGAAAAATTTGGAGCAAGTTCATGCTGAATGTCGGTGTTAATCAGGTGGTCTCCCTATACGGCGGGACTTACGGAGAGATTCAGAAAGAAGGTGCTTCCCGAGAGCTTATGAAAGAAGCTATGCGGGAAGTGATCAGGATTTCGCAAATAGAGGGAGTGGATCTAGCGGAAGAAGATTTGGAATACTGGATGAAAGTCCTTGCAACGCTGAGTCCCGATGGAAAACCTTCTATGCGGCAGGATATAGAAGCAAAAAGGCCAAGCGAACTTGATTTGTTTGCCGGCACTGTGCTCGAATTTGCTAAAATATATGGGATATCAGTGCCTGTAAACACGATGATCTATGAAAAAATCAAAGAGATTGAAAGGAATTATTGAATTCGGTGAGCAGACATGTCAATAGAGAAAAAAAGCAACATCTTAAATAGTCTTAAGAAATCTTTGCTGTATGAAGGCTTGACCATGGATGAACTCAACTTGGTGTATGAGCAGACCCGGCCTGTTGTGAGAGCATATGATAGAGATGAAATCATCGTTGCTCAGGGAAGCAAAGTATCCTCGATCGGGCTGATAAAAAGCGGAACGGTGGCAAGCATTAAATATGATTTAAACGGAGAAGCCCAGGTGCTGAGGACATATAAGCAAGGTGGAGTTATCTGTCTGGACACTCTTTATTCAAAATCCAAGGTCAGCCCCGTGGCGCTGGTTTGCCAAACCGATTGTCTCATCGGCTTCACACCATTCTTAAAGCTTTTCGAAAGCACCTTCATCGGACCGGCCACAAGGGAGAAGATTTTGCACAACATCGCACACATATTGAGTGATGAACATGTACAGCTTATTTTTAAAATCGATTTATTGTCCATGTATACTCTTGAAGAACGGATCATGACTTACTTGAGACATATAAAAGATAAAAGCGGTCAGGACACATTTGATATCGGCCTGACTCAAAAACAATTTGCGGATTTCCTTTGGGTAAACCGCAGCGTTCTATCAACAGAGCTTAATCGTATGCGGAAAGAAGGCTTGATCGATTATGAAAAAAGCCGTTTCAAGATTCTCGCTGCTGAATAAAATTCGCCAATAAAAGACCGGCCTTCGATAACGTCATCTCTATCTATGCTTAAAGTGAGTTTATCGTGACCGGCCTATGAAATACTTATCTATCAAATAGTGTCAAACTTTTATCTGTTGATTTTGTTGTCTTCAACTATTCTGTAGTTTGTATCGGGATAAATGATTTTTTCTCTCAAATACTGGATAAGGTTTAAATCTGTTTTGATCCCTTCGAATATCTTTTTCAATTTCATGAACAACACCCCCATTGGTCATTATTATCACCGGTTTGTTTATATAAATATGTTGGCCCTCGCTGCATAGAAATCATTTATATAAACATCTTTATAGTCTGGGACTTCCTGTTAGGATTTCCTGACCTATGAAGAGCATACCATTATAATATGGGTGAAGATGTTGTACATACAACAAAATATGAAATAAAATAAATTTTTCACAAATTCCCGATAAGGGAAGGCATTATTCCTTATTTTTTGCCCTTTGCAGTCATATGCTCAATTTCTATCTGAAAAACTTTGGCATCATCCCCGGCTTTTCTCATATATTCCATCCCGGATTCCATAAAATCCTTCGAGAACTTTTCCAGGATGATAACATAAATGGCTTTTTTCTCAGCTTCAGGGACTTCTTTTACTTTACCGAAAGCAATAACGCTCTTATATTTCGTGTTGAAGTCGTCAGGCATCAATTCAACATCCTTTACTACGCAAAAAGAGACTTTTTCGTTGAAAGCGATGTTGTCCAGCTTATGGCCTGTTAGCGCTGCATGAAAATATATCTTGTTATTATGATAGACATAATTCACAGGCACACCATACGGATATCCGTCTTCGCCAATTGTAGATAAGATACCATATTCGGCGGTTTGTAATATCTCAAGCATCTCATTATTTGTCAGCGCTTTGTCTTTTCTTCTCATTTCTCTGAACATTCCCTGGCCTCCTTATATATATTTAGCTGTAAAACTTATTATTAAGAATATTATGATATTAGAACGGTTCTATGTAAAGAGAGAAAAGTCAATACAGGTGAAAAAAGAGCAAATTCTCGGCTGAAGAAATTGATAAGACATTAAAAAAAAAGGGGTTATCGGGCTCTTTGGGGGATTTTCAAAAACATTATACTATATATAGAAAATTCAAAAAAACAGATGACGAATAATGCGGTTTGCAACAAAATATGCTACAATAGCTTGATTAGTTTTCATTGTATAAATTTGTGACATTACCAAGAGAGGAATCTGTATGGAATTCATATCGGTTGTTGAATTGATCGGGACGGTTGCGTTTGCCATAACAGGTGCTTTGGTTGCCATAGATAAGGATCTTGACTACTACGGAATAATAGCTTTGGCGATCATAACAGCTATTGGCGGCGGGATCGTTAGAGATGTTCTGATAGGGTTGGATCTTCCCGTATCCCTTGAAAATCCAATCTATGCGATCATAAGCATTCTTACAGCTTTAGCAGTGATCGCCCTTCATAAAAAAATAGAACGCTATCAAAACTTCATCCAGTTTTTCGATGCCATCGGCCTTGCGGCATTCACTGCCATCGGCGCTGAGGTGGCTATCAACAACGGGCTGCATCAGCCTTTTGTCATCATCACCCTTGCAGTGTTGACAGGTACTGGCGGTGGGATGATGAGGGATGTTTTTGCACATGAAATACCTTTTGTGTTTCACAAGGAGGTATATGCGGTGGCTTGTATTATCGGGAGTGTTTTTTTTGTCATTCTGTATGGATCATTTGGGAACAGCATCGCTTTATATGTATGCTTCGGAGTCACTTTGCTTATTCGATTATATTGCATG
>CALBZG010000025.1 GCA_937889655.1 uncultured Clostridia bacterium | reverse complement strand
TCGCCCACCTCGTCGTAGCTGGCAGTCCCGCTGCTCTTCTCTATTGTAAGCGCCGCCGTCTGGCTGGCGTTCACCGTCACGCTGTCAGGCTCCGAAGTCACCGTTCCGTTCGTGGCGCTGGCCGTGTTCGTCACAGCTCCCGCATCCAGATCCGCCTGGGTGGCCGCATAGGTCGCGATGGCCGCGAAGGTCGCTCCAGGCGCCAGGCTCGAAGGAGCCCCGCTGGTATCCACCGTCGTCTTGTCGTCCGCTATGCTGAACGGCCCGTCAAGCGTCACGTTCCCGCTGTTGGTTACCAGGTAGCTGTAGCTGAGGATGTCGCCCACCTCGTCGTAGCTGGCAGTCCCGCTGCTCTTCTCTATTGTAAGCGCCGGCTTAGCTACCGTGTTGACTATCGTTATGCTGTCACTTTCATTTAAAGCATTTAGAGTAACGGGGTCCCCAATCGTTGTTATATATGAACCGGTGTTCTCCTCAGTCACACTGTAGGTACCGTATGTCAGCCCGCTCACAACACGTGGTGTCGTATTGCTGACTGTAGTATCCATAGTATAGCCTCCAGGCCCGTTGATCGTAATGTTGAAGATCGTTTCATCGGTAATTGGGCTTCCTGAACTATCATATAATTCTTTGTAAACCGTAAGCTCACCATTACATCTTACGTAGCCGAAATTCAGCTCAACTCTGCTATTGTTCGGCAGTAAAGTAAATGTCTGTCCTGGTGTTGAACCGCCATAGTCCTTCGATCCTTCCACATATGCATACGTAACCCCTCCTATTGATATGAACGGAGGCGGATCGACGACATATGGAGTATTGTAGGTAAGCATGTCACTCCCTGTAGCCGGATCCTTGAACAACTCGCTGTCGAGTTGTATGCGGTTGTTGAATTCAAGAATCAAGTCTCCATCATACGTGACCGCCTCGCCTGTCGCATTGACCAAATAATACTTCATATTTATTTGACCGAAGAACCCGCAATTCAAGCTTGGTATTTCTGCGATGATAGTCGCAGGATCGTCTTCATAATTTGTATAATCGCATTGTGCAAGCGTGTTGGTCGGGTAATTACCCGGCTCAGTTACAGTGTCCTTAAGATGGATATAAATAGTGATGCTCTTGGACGACTGCGTGATATTGCCGAAATCCCAAACTATGCTTCCATCAGGAGCCGTGCTGATCGTGCCATTGGCACTCTCATATGGATATGTTTCTCCCGGTTTGTTCGTTAGTTCAAAATATCTTGAATCCAACCAGTCTGTGAGAACGGCATTTGTTCCCGCAATTTTGATTTGCCCGGCTATGCTGGTAAATATAGGCGTCAAATCGGTGCTTGCGCTGGCTTGGACAGCATATTCGGATGCAGGTGTCGAAGCCAAAGGAACAATATAATTATTGAAATCATTTCCTTCCAGTCCGAATCCGAGTGCATAAATAATTGTGTTGTACGGTGTCCCTTTTAAAGTTGTCGCAAGAGCTTGACCGTTGCCCATATTAGGCTGCCCGTCGCTCATGAATACGATATATGTCGGCCTGCTTTTATCTACTCTGTTGTCAATGATATATTTAGCCTGTGTAAAAGCAGCGGTATAGTTCGTATAACCACCCGCCGACATGGCATCAATTGTATTTGTAAAATATGTTGTCGCCCTGGTGCCCCCATTTACCGTGTCATTAACTCCCAAAAGAGTTTCACTTGGAGGTGTAACGTTTGGATATCTGTAAGCATCGCTGCTGAAAGTCACGAGAGCGATCCGGCAGTCGGAATCAATGCCGCTGCTTGGCGCATAAATCGCATTTACAAATGCCTTTGCGGCATTTTTCGTATTGGTAAGCTTTGAGCCTGCCATGCTTCCAGATCGGTCCAGTATCAATATGACATCTGCTCCGGCCTGGACCGGATTCCCCCAGATATCTATAGTGATCTTGCCTATACCGTTATCCTGATCGACCCATTCAGCAGACTTGCTGATGAAAGCTGCACCTGGCTCGTTAGGATCTTGAACTTCCGTCATCGTGAAAGCGCCAAAGGCCATGGACCTGAACAACATCAACCGGTCGATCTTGTCGACAGGCTGTGTCTCAAACGGTATGTCGCTCTCTTCCTGTGAAGTGATAGCTTCTTCTGATGCAATGCCAGCTTCCTCTACTGCTGCTGAGGAGGCCGTTTCACCAGGTAAATCCGGCGTCAGCTCCACTTGCAGGCTGCTTTCATCCAGATCCCCTACATCTTCATACACGGCACCTCCATCCGAATCATTGCCTTCCTCTTGAGTCTCCTCGAAGGACGTGTCGGAATTCTTTGTGTAGAAAAGTTTCAAAACCGTGGTGTTATCGTTTGCAACATCCGCTTCCGAAACATCATCCCCCTCGCCGTTTTGGTAGGTCCATCCTTCTACGGCCTTAGCATAATCATCATCATACACTGTCATTCCAACGTTTCCCGCAAATGTCTCAGACTCTGCCGCTACATCAGGATAGGATCCATCTCCCAGCTGGAAATATCTTTCAACAGTGAAATTGGCTGAGATCTCATCCGCATAAGTCGTATCGATCGTTCCTGCGCCTCCAAAACTGCTGAAAATCATTGTGATGCAGAAAACAAAAGCCAGCCATCTGTGCTTTTTAAGATTCATTAACTACCCCTCCTTTCTGTTGCTTAATATAGTTATTAACCATTTTCACAACACCTGCCTTTCATACTTCATAAGCTTAATATGGGATACCGGTATTTATGTCCCTTTAAACACAAAAACCGACCGTTATGGTCGGTTACGCTACTAGCTCATCCATGGTTAAAGCGTCCAAATCAAACCTTGGAATCATTGCTCCCATTTCTCTGAAAAGTCTTCATTGATTTATAGATATGTTATATTAATACGCGTAATATAACATCTTATAATCACAAAATGGTCACAAAAACGCAAAAATGTTAAATGTTTTTAATTTTTTGAGTGCGAGCCTGATTTCAAGACAGCCGTAAATGGATGCGCTGTTGATTTTATTTATTTTTTGTTTTCATATTTTCGAGCATCCTGATCAAATCGCTGAAAATACCGTAGCCTGTCTGCTCGATTTCAGGATCATGCTCGATGATCGAAATCTTACCCATCAGATCCGTAGTGATCGAGACAATCGAGGATGTTCCGCTGATCCCGGCAAGCAGATCGCTCCTGCTTATCTCCACTGGTTTCACCGAGCCAGAAACTTTTCCGTTCTCGATGGCGCCCCGGCAGAGCAGCTTGATGACATTTCCTCTTATTGCTGCTTCTTCGATATCCGACAAGCTTATGTTTTCAATGCCGGCTCTGTCGATATCACGGGGAGTAATATTGGCATCCATGAGAACGTTCAGCAATGCCGTTATTTTTGCAGCGGCATCCCAACCTTCTATATCCATCGCCGGGTCCGCTTCAATGAAGCCCCTTCTCATCCCTTCATTGATCACCTGGTCATAGGGCTTTCCCCCAGCCAGCTCCTCGAGAATAAAGTTCGTGGTGCTGTTAAGGATGCCGCTGACTTCAAGTACTTTACAATATTTTAAGGTGTCCTCAACTAGATTGAAAATCGGTGTCCCGTCCATGACGGTGGTTTCATAGAAAAAGAGGCTGCCGCTGCTAGCAGCCATCTCCTTCAGCTCTCTATAAGCCCAAGCGATTGGCCCCTTGTTTGCTGTGATGACATGCTTGCCTCTGGCAAAAGCCCCCTTGATGTGCCGGATCGCAGGCTGTCCGGAAAATATGGCAAGTGGAGTCAATTCGATCAGCATGTCATAATCCGCCTGATCCACGATCTCAAATGAAGACAACTGCGAATATGCAGGATCATTGCTGTCGAGCTTTCCCAGTATCGTAATATCGCTGCAGGCCTTCTCCAGATCGATCCCCTCATTATTGACAAGGCTTCCCCGGCTTCCGGTGACGATGGCTGTGATATGGATGTCAAAACCTTCCCGTGTCCTGATTTCCCTATGCTTTTCCATTAGAAGTTTCGCAAACGCCTGGCCTGCATTTCCAAAGCCCAGCATGGCAATATTCAATGTTCTCATAGTCGCCTCCTCCCGCCAAGTCCTTATGTCTATCTCAAATCTTTTAAATCACATTTTGCAAAAATCTTTGACAGCCTGAATAGTTCTCTCGATTTCGTCTGAAGTATTATATGGGGCAAGTCCGATCCGAACCAGTCCGCCCTGGTCAGTCAGCTTCAATACATTGTTTACGATATGTATCGCATAGAAATCGCCATCCCATACAAACAACCCTCTCTCTGCCAGGAACCTTGCTACGTCATTAGCATTAGCTCCCTCCACCGTGAATGACACCGTTGAAGTTTTAGGATTGCCTTCCGGGGAACAGTACACTTTGACTCTGTGGATCGCTGCCAGCTCTGTTCTGAGTTTATAGGCTAAAGGCTCTTCATAGGCTTCGATGGCGTTGATGCCGGCAACAACCATCCTTCTGCGGCCGCTGAGTCCCTCCAGTTGATCCATAAAATACTGTTCATGTTTTTTTCCGATCCCGGCTATGAATTCCACCGCAGCGGCGGCACCGGCGGCCAGCTCCATGGCAGGCGTCCCTGTTTCAAATTTCCAAGGCATTTCTTTGTTGTCGTCAGCCATCACTCGTACGGTTTTGACTTTGATGCCCACACTCTCTTTTGCATATAGCACCCCAAGATGCGGGCCGAAGAACTTATACGCTGAGCATATCAGGAAGTCTGTATCGATATCCTTGACGTCTATGGATCGGTGCAATGCATAATGGACTGCATCCACTACAGTGACAGCTCCCACTTCATGGGCAAGCCTGACAAACGTCTTGACATCCGTGATGGTTCCCGTTGCATTGGATGCCCAGTTTACAGCCACCACTTTCGTCCGGCTGGAAAGTTTGGATTTATAATCCTCCAAGTCCAGCATATAGGTTTCGGGACTCACCTTGACGCTTTTTACCACGATCCCGAAATCCTCAAGGGTCCTCCATGGAGAACGATTTCCTTCATGGTCGATATCCGTAATGATGACTTCATCTCCCGGCTTCATGCCTCGAAGCAGCCCCATTGCCAGCATGAAATTATTTGTGGAGGAATTGGCGCCGAAGGCGATTTCCTCGGCATTGCAGTTTAAAAAGTCGGCTAAAGTCTCTTTGGCTTTCCAATACCCGCTGTCACTTTCCTTTGACGTCTTGAATACACCGTGAGAATTGGCATTGTGATAATAAAGATAATCGTTTATTTTTTCCACCACTGACCTTGGGACTTGCGTACCTCCGGGGCCATCAAGGAATGCCGCCGGATACCCGTTGACTGTCTTGCTCAATGCAGGGAACTGCTCTCTTACAAAATCCAAATCAAACTTAAAATTCTCCATTGTACACCTCCTAAAAGACAACTGTAAACGCTATCGAAATGTTCTCTAAAGGATATTTCTGACGATTTCTCTGAAGACTTCGGTATGCCTGTCAATATCTGCTTCGGTGGTCTCCGCGCAGATCAAAGCCATGTTATGGAACGGAGTCATCAATATGCCCCTGTTCAAGGATGCAAGATGCATATACTGATCGAGTTCAAAATCCACAGCCGCTTCAGCCTGACCGCCATTCCTGGCCGGCTCTTTTCTGAACCAGTATTCCGTCCTGCAGCCCAGCTGCACTGTATTCCAAGGGAGATCAAATTCGCTGATCACGCTTTGGACTCCCTGGTTGAAGCGGGCAGCCAGGGGGATGTTCTTGTCATAAAACTCCTGAGTCAGGATTTCTTCTAGTACCGCTTTCATGACATGCATACTCAAAGCATTGGCTGCCAAAGTGCCGCCGATCCCACCAATGTCGCACAACTCCGGCGGGATCACCGCTGCAACTTTTCGCCCCAGGTCTTCGCTGAATCCATAAGCAGCTGTCGGGATGCCCCCGGCTATGGTTTTGCCCACAACGACGATATCAGGTTCAAGGCCCATCTCTTTTGTACAACCCCCGACACCGGCGCATATCGTATGGGTCTCATCAATAATGATCAGCGTATCGTACTTTCTCGTAAGCCTTCTCAATTCTTCATGATAACCCGCATCCGGCAACACAATGCCGCAGTTGGTCATCACCGGCTCTGCCAATACAGCGGCCACGTCTCCATCTTTCAGCGCGTTTTCAAGGGCCTGGATATCGTTCCACTCGATGACTTTCGTCGTGATGGCAGGGTCGCATTGTGGTCCGAGGCTGCCCGGCTTTGCGATTGTCTTTCCTGTCGCTTCATCTATGATTGCTACTGTTTCATCCACCGTGCCATGGTAGCACCAGTTGTAGCATATGATTTTTGGTCTTTGAGTCACTTCTCGGGCAAGCCTTAGGGCAAATCTGTTTGCGTCAGTCGCGCTGGTTGAAAACTGCCAAAATTTCATGCCGAATCTTCTTCCTAGTTCAGCACCGTTCCAAATTGCATCTTCAGTCGGAAGCATAAATGTCGTACCTTGCTTCGCATACTCCGTAATGGCTTTCACAGCGGCATCCGGAGCATGGCCGATCATTGATCCAGTGTCGCCCAGACAGAGATCGAGATAATCGTTGCCGTCAACATCCTGAAAATGCGCACCCTTAGCGTTAGACACAAATACCGGATAGCTGCCAGCCCATTTAGTCATCCAATTCATCGGTACACCTTGAAGCAGGCTGTCCTGAGCGCTTCGGAAAAGCTCTCCGGATTTAGGATGATTCTTTTCGAACATTTTTATTTCAGAGGCCATTTGAGCCTTGAGTTTTTCTCTATCGATCCTCATCATTATTCTTCCTTTCATTCGTTATCTATTTGTATCGGCTAAATTTTTTATCGAAGAGTACAACCTTGCTTAATAATATAGTTCAGTAGGGCCTTTATATTCCTGGATGGTATTGCCTCCATCCACAATTACCGATTCGCCTGTAATATACGAAGCTTCCTTCGATGCCAGAAAAACAATTGCATTCGCCACTTCTTCGGGGGTCCCTCCGCGGCCAATCGGTGTATGGATCCCGCCCGCAGCTTCGCTTTCCGTTTGTGATCCGGAAGCGATCCAGCCAGGTAGCACACAATTTATCGTGATGTTGTATTTGCCCGCTTCGATGGCAATGGATCTGCTCATACCCAGTATGGCTGCCTTGGCGGCGCTATATGCTGCCTCTCCGGGATTGCTGACGATAGGGCCAGTCACAGAGGATACATTTACGATCCTTCCGTATTTATTTTTGATCATGTATGGAAGGACCTCTTTGGTTACATTGAAGCATGTGTTCAAATTTCTGTTAATTGTAATATCCCAACTTTCATATGTCATGCTTAGAAAGTCCGCAAAATCTTCCTGCTGGCCTACCTGGGTCATGCCCGCGTTATTTACCAGAACTTCGATGCTGTCAAAATCGGAGACGATCGAATGGATGAGTCTTTTTGCCGCCTCCCTGTCCATTAAATCCGCAACATATCCCCTGGCTACAATTCCTGCTTCCTGAAGCTCCATCGCTCGCTGAAAAATCCGGTCAGTGGTAGAAATGATCGCTATCCTGCCTCCCAAGCCTCCCAGGATTTTCGCTGCAGAAAATCCAATCCCGTTGGGACTTCCGGCACCTGTAATAACGCACACCTGGTTCTTAAATTCAACAAATGTTTGGGACATCTATGCACCCCCTAATGCAGTATTTCGGAATCATCTCAATTGTCTTAATATTATCACATTATTTTCCTGCCCGGTCAATGAAGTTTTAACATTAACCAAAGCATCAGCTCAGGCATATAATAATACAAAAAAGACCTCCGAAAATTTTCAGAGGTCTTGGATCGCTGAATCATTCAAGTATCTCAAAGGAAGTGACATACATGATTTCACAGGCCCCGTTGCCGGTATCGCTTCTGGAAAGACTGGTTTCCCATGAACCTGAGTCAAAGTGGACATTGACTAGAAAACCCTTGATCCTAACATGGCTGCCCCCCGATGCCAGGACTATTTTTCTGAGGATCTCCCCATCGCGATGGATCAGATGAACATTTGCGGAATGATTTGATATGTAGTTCTGATTCACAGGACTATCTTCTGAATATCGATAGCAATACCAGCGCCCGCTTTGTGAATAGCTGATATGTTCGTCGATACCCTCTCTATTCAAGTCGCCCCAGGCCAAAGCCAAATCGTACTTCGATATTTGCGAAGGATAGTCGAGAAGATACAGTTCTTTACTTTTGACAACGCCTTCAATGATATATTGGGCCAATAGAGTAAGCCGCACATCCCCGTTACTGCCTGAAATATTTGTCTGGATCGGACTTGCCAGCATCGTCTGCTGTGGTTCCCCGATAAATCCCTTATAGGATTCTCCCCACAACATGCGCCCGGCAAAAATTATCATAGCAGCCAATACCACTACTATAATGGTCTTTTCAACTTTGCTCATCGATGATAACCTGTCCTCCGATCTGAAAAATCCTTTAAGTGAACAAACAATAAATTTCAATAACTCTGCCGCACCGTTAAATCGTTCCTTCTGATTGGGAAATTAAAGCCCTGATTTGATCTGCGTTAGACTTTTGCAAATTGAAATCCCTGAATGTCTCCTCATAGTCGGGGTCCCCGTCATCCGTGGCCTGTTCAACAGCCAAAACCTCAGCAAGTTGTTGCCTCAGGCTTTCATCCCGGGTCTCTTTATAGAGTTCGTATATATGCGGCACTGCCCCGTCAGAAAGCTCCGAAAGGGCCTCAGCATCAATTGTCCGAAGAGTGCCTTCTTCAAATCTTTCAATATTGTATTTCGCAATATTGCCATCCACATTGCTATATGTGAGTAGAAGAAACCCCAAAATCACAGTCACAGCGATCACTCTTGCCGAATCAAAAGTCTTGATTTGCCTCAAGGCTACGATGATAAATATGATGAATAAGACGAACATAAACCAGGTGGTGTAGACTCTCAACTGAGTAAGACCGTAATAATCGATATAAAGGATCATTTTCCTTATGGCAGTGATGATGAGCATAAGCGTAAAGATACACAGCGCTGCAATTTCCATCTTCAAGGCCTTTGGGATCTCTCCGATTTCTTTGTTTTCCCTTTCGGTAATGACGATTGCAACCACGGTTACCATGAGATTGATTGCCGATACGGCACAGAGTTCAAAAAAACCCCTTCTAGCGTATTCTGCATATGTCATGGCTCCGGGGAGATCGTTTGAAAAGGCCGAAAAGAAATAAGAAGCGCCGGCGATAAAGAATATGATATAAATAATATTCAAAGCTGTCAATGCTGCATATACTGTTATCTTAGGAGCAAACTGAATCCCGGCAGCGGTTTTGTCAATGGACCCTTTTGTGATCCTGCCGGTATGCTTTTTATAACGGTTTCCAAAGACCGATCCAAAGAGGTAACAGGCGATCGGAATGCCCAGAATGATTTGCAGCAAGTATTCAAAGACATCTTCCGATATGGAAAACTTTATTTTTTCTGCAACGCTTTCAAATGCCGCATCTGCATCGATCAAAAGGTTGACTACCAGGATCAGTACCGGCAGAAAAACGAGCACCCCGGTCAGCGCCCCAAAAAATCCCTTCCATTGCCGATTGCTGGCGTTCCCGCTTCTAACGGCGCCAAAGCAGCATATGAAATTTGAGAACGGAACGATGAGTATTTGGTTCAGCAGATCTCCAATAATATACGAGGACAGTTTGCCGTCCACCCTACTGTTTGAGGACACGCTCACCCAATATAAATACATGAGCGAGAGAAAGACGAAGTTCAGCGCTTTCAAGGCCCAATTGTCGAAAATAATAAAACTCATAGCAGACAAAGACAACGGTGCTGCCCATATCGCGCTTTCTTTGGTTAACACGACTCCACTTTTTTTCAGGTAGAAAATCGTCACAACCATCAGCACGGCAGTAAAAATACTCACCCCGGCGCCGAAACTGATCGGTTTGATCAAATTTAAATATAAAAACCCACAAACCAGCATTGAAGCTGCAAATGCTCTATCTAAGGACGTATATGAAACTAAGTTGGCCGTTGAAGTATTTATACGATCATTCATTTGCCCTGATCCTCCTTCACGAATTCCAGAATATCACCGGGCTGGCAATCTAAAACCCGGCAGATCTCTTCCAACGTAGAAAAGCGGATGGCTTTTGCTTTGTTGTTTTTCAATATAGAAAGATTAGCGGGTGTTATGCCAATTTTTGTTGACAGATCGCCGGCTGATATTTTTCGTTTAGCCATAATAACATCAAGATTGACAATTATCGCCATGGTTGAAACTCTCCTGTCTAAATGGTGTAATCATTTTCATTTTTAATGACGACTGCCTGCTCGATCACGTTTTTGACCACTCTCAAAATAAGACCGAAAAATGCAGCAGCAACAGCGATCATTAATAATAGGATATAATAGGAGCCTGATACGGCTAAAATGAATGCGATGGCAAAGCAGCACCAGGAAATGATTCTAAGGAGCTTAACATTTTTTTCGATAAAAACTTCATTTCTTTTGATATTGGCAAGTAGGCGGTCAAGGCTGATGAGCGCGGCCATGGATGGAACGCAGCTGGCATAAACCGTGATCAACAGCGGTTGTGCGATATTCGGATCCTTGGCGGCATAGGATAGATAGCTCTCGACCAAAGCCGGCGCTGTTATAGCCAGGGCAGCCACCAGGCCGATAACGATTTTAGTACAAACCGACGACAGCAAAACGGATTTAGATGGAGTCCACATATTTTGCATTCCTTTCTGATGTTTAACTTCACCTTGAGTATAATGTTGTGTTTATTGTTTGTCAACATTTATTTATTGTTATTCGATATATCGTTATTGT
>CALBZG010000024.1 GCA_937889655.1 uncultured Clostridia bacterium | reverse complement strand
ATATACAGGCGAAGCAGCAACTGAAAAACTCGGGGATCGAATTGTTCCGTGCAGCAGATCAGGGAGTCCCGTCCTATTCGGAATGGTTGAAAAAACATAATCATAGCGGCGGAAGCATCGGCATTGACGGGAGCTTGTTTTCTGTGGCAAATGTAAGTGATCTGCAAAAAAGCTTCAGTGAAAAAGGTATCGGATTGAATACAGAGTATGACTTGATATCCGTTTTATGGCTTGACCGGCCCGCAAAGCCAAAAGGGAAGGCCTTTATCCATGAGGTTGAATTTGCCGGCAAATCCCGAACCAGGAAAATAGAAGATTTGAGAAAAGAAATGAAAAAAGCGGGCGCGAACCGCTATCTTCTGACTTCCCTGGATGATATTGCCTGGCTGTTAAATATACGCGGCTCAGATGTTCCAAATAATCCCGTGATCAATTGCAGTCTGATCGTCAATTTGAAAGATTGTGTACTTTACCTCGAGGATGAAAAAATTACTGAAGAAGTGAGGGCAGAGCTGGAAAGCGATGGAATAGCCATCCAACGGCCCGAGGCACTGGAGGATTTTTTAAACTCTCTTTCCGGTACTGATGGGATCATGCTGGATCCGGAAATGACAAACTATCGTCTTTATAGTGCAATCAGCAAGAACTGCAGAAAGATATTGGCAACGAATATAACAACAAAAATGAAAGCCATCAAGAACAGAGTTGAAATCCAAAACCTGAAGAAGTGTCAGGTGAATGATGGCATCGCAATGGTCCGCTTTATCAAATGGCTCAAATCCAATCTGGAACGCGAGAAAATTACTGAAATAAGCGCCGCCGAGCGGCTCGAAGCTTACAGAAAAAGAGATGCCTTATTTAATCAGCCAAGCTTTGATACTATAGCGGCGTATAAAGATCATGGGGCCATGATGCATTATAAGGCAACGGAAGGAACCGACTATGTTCTCGAATCGAAAGGTCTTTTTCTGATAGATTCAGGGGGGCAGTATCTGAATGGAACGACGGACATAACAAGAACGGTGGTCCTGGGGGAATTGACCGAAGAACAAAGAAGCGATTTCACCCTGGTTCTCAAAGGGCATATAGCTCTTGCTTCCGCAAGCTTTCTGGAAGGCACCAATGGACACAGCCTGGATATATTAGCCAGAGAGCCCATCTGGAAACAGGGATTGGATTATAAATGCGGCACAGGGCATGGCGTAGGCTTTTTCTTAAATGTCCATGAAGGCCCGCAGCGGATCAGCCGGATCCCAAACACTGTGCCGATAGAAGCTGGAATGATCCTGACAAATGAACCGGGTATTTATAAAGAAGGCAAATACGGTATTAGGACAGAAAACATGATGCTGGTCAAACCAGACCGGGAGAACGAATATGGCAGGTTTTTAAAATTCGAAACGCTGACATGGTGCCCGATAGATATTGAAGGGATCAGCGTAGAAATACTGACTGACGACGAAATACAATGGCTGGATGAGTATCATAAAAAGGTATACAAGTATCTTTCAATGTATCTGGATACGGATGAAAAAAAATGGCTGAAAGAAGCCACGAGAAAACTAAACACTTCTCCGGGGAAACAAAGAGCCGCCAAATGATGAAGGCGGCTCTACTTATATCGATCATTTGCATACCATGATGAACGATCGCGATTACGTGATCAGTCGTTTGCAAGCCCGGCCTTGTCGATCATATAGAAAACAAGGCTCAATACCATTCCAACGATCGTAGCCAGACACATACCTTTCAGCTGGACTTCTCCGATCTGAATGAAGGCTCCAGAAAGGCCTGTAACAAAGACAACGGCTGATAAAGCCAGATTGCGTCCGCGGCTGTAATCGACCTTTTTGTCCACAATAAGCCTGAGGCCCGATGCGGCGATCATTCCGTAGAGAAGGAAGCTGACTCCGCCCATGACCGGACTCGGGATAGTCATGATCAGACCCGATGCTTTGCCAATAAAAGCAAGCAGTATGGAGAATATTGCCGCACCGCCGATGACCCAGACGCTATAGACTTTTGTAACGGCCATAACGCCGATGTTTTCGCCGTATGTCGTCGTAGGCACTGCGCCTAAAAGGCCGGAAAGAGTTGTGGAAATTCCATCGCCCAAAAGTGATCTGTGAAGTCCCGGATCCCTGATCAAATCTTTACCCACGATTTCACTGGTCACGACCTGATGTCCGATATGCTCTGAAATGACCACCAGAGAAGCCGGGATGATGATCAGGATCGCAGACAGGTCGAATGACGGAAGTTGGAAGTTTGGCATAGCAAAGATCGAAGCATCCTTAACAGCTGTAAAATCCACAAGACCCAATGGGAGCGAAACGATATAACCGGCGCAAATAGAAATCAAAATAGCGATAGCTGCCATAAATCCCTTGAAAAGTACCTGCCCGAAAACAGCTACCAGCAATGTTACAGCGAATACGATCACATATTTAGGATTGATAGCGGTGTAAGTATCACTAAGAAGAAGTCCCGCGTTGCTGGCGGCTACGCCGGCCAACTCAAGTCCGATCAACGCGACGATCGGGCCCATTGCTGCAGGCGGCAGCAGCACGTCGATCCAGTCCAGCCCTACCAACTTAATGATTCCCGCAACAGCGCAGAAGATAAGACCGGTAATGACAAATCCGCCCAATGCATAGGTATAACCCATCTCAGGATTGGCAAGGATCAGGAAGGTCGGTGACAGAAAAGCAAAGCTGGAGCCTAAATAAGCAGGTGCTTTTCCTTTTGTGACAAAGATGAATATTAAAGTGCCTATGCCATTCATCAGCAGGACGACGGCGGGGTTGATCCCGAATAACCAGGGAACCAGCACGGACGCGCTGAACATAGCGAAGGTGTGCTGGATGCTGAGAGGGATTCCCCTTGAAAGAGGGACTCTTTCATTTACTTGGATGATTCTGCGTTCTTCCTTCATAATATTTTCTCCTCTTATTAAAAAATGAATGATAAATAGAAGGGCATTAAATAAAAATCGAAAAGGGCAGGAAAGAAATTTATCCATAAAAAAACTCCCTTTTGGGAGTTAAAAACACGGCTTGCCGCCGCAGGCATTTCCTGTTTTTAGTGCCTTGCATAGAATATCATGATTTGGTATTTATTTCAAGTATTTTATGGAGCCGCTTTGAAGCGTTAACGAATTATTAACATTGATATTCCAATACGGAAGTGATAAACTCAGAATAAATATATAAGCCGATTGAAAAATGGAGGACAAGAAAATGGATTGGAAATTCGTACTTATATTGATTTTTGCAATATTTGTTGCCATCTTTGCTATACAAAACGCGTCTCCTGTTGATATTCAATTTCTGAATTTTGAATTTAATGATGTTTCTCAGGCTGTCGTCATATTATTGTCCGCCATAGCCGGAGCGTTTATAGTGATGCTGTTCAGCCTGATCCGCTGGATCAAATACACGACAAAACTTAAGGGCTCCTCCAAATCCATTTCTGCATTGGAATCCGAAATGAAGCAATTAAAACAAAAGCTGGAGGAAGAAACAGCCAAAGGAGCAGCAGCCAATCGAACAACAGAAGAAGTCCGTGAAGAACTGCGAAAAACACAGGAAGCATTGGAAACCGCAAAATCAAACATAGCACTGCCAGTGTTTGAAACCGGCGATGCACCAGAACAGAGTACTGAAACGTCGGATGAGCCCGGTACAGCCGGAGTATCTGCGGAAACTTCATTAGAAGCCTCAGCAAAGCCAGAAGAAGCAAAGACCGAAAGTGTCGGCGGGATCAGAAAGTGGTTAGGATTTTGATCAATGGTCAAGAACGAATAAGAGGCTGAATATTACATATTTGTTAATACTTAAAACCAGCCTTAAAGGTTGGTTTTATATTTGTCAGTAGTTATAAGAAGAAGTTAATATTGCAGTGAAATCGGAATCCGACCAGTATGTATAAATAGAATTAGGATGGATCAGGAGGATCGGGATGTATAAGGAAAGCGACTATATCTATGAAGTGGATACTGAATCAGCGGATCTCAACGATGAGGGCATTTTGAAGCCCTATGCATATCAGAAAATCTTTGCCCGGGTCGTAGAGGAACATTTGAACAAAATCAATATCAATATGAATTCCACTATGAAACATAGACTTGCCTGGGCCTTAATATCCATGACCATAGAAATAGAAAAGCCCGTTCGGGGATGTGAAAGGTTATATGCACGGACTTGGCATTCTGATCGGCATGGCCCATTTTTTCGGCGTGAAATGATCGTATCGGACGCTGGTGATGAAGTGGTGTTCAGGGGTGCAAGTTTTTCTGTATTGCTGGATATAGATAAAAGGTCATTCTTCAGGAAAAAAGAATTGCCCTTTCATATTATGGACCCTATAAAGCAGCGCTTGGTCGAAGCGAAACCAACGACGAAAATAAAGCTGGAATATTGTAGGGTGGAGGAGCGTATCGTCTATAACAGCTATATAGATCGCCTAGGACATGCAAACAATTGCCGTTACGGTGAATTTGCCTATGACATTTTCACTGAAGCAGAGTGCAGGAAGTTGAGAGATCTTAAAAGAATGGAATTCTATTATATATCGGAATTACGACTGAAGGACAGGTTCTCTATACTCAAAGCATACGAAGGTGAAAAAATATATGTAAAAGGTTTGAATGACAGCAAATCAGACGTATCATTCGATGTGATTTTCGAATTCAATGATTGAAACCCGGACAGGCTATTTTTACACATCTGATTTCCATGATAAATTGAGGGTAAGATTAAAATATAGCTTCAATTGATATTCGGTTTTTATAAATGGAAGAATGAGGTTAATGATCATGGGAAAAGCAACGCAGGATCTTAGAAAAGAGCATGACTCCATATTGCATGTTTTAAGTATTATGGACCGGATGCTGACTGACGGCAGCAAAGAAGCATCCCAAAAGATAGCATATTTCAATGAAGTAGTATATTTCTTGAAAATTTTCGCTGATAAATGCCACCATGGCAAAGAAGAATCCCACTTATTTGAAAAACTGGTTGAAAAGGGGATCCCTAAGGAAGGCGGGCCGGTAGGCGTCATGCTACAGGAACATGAAAAGGGACGGGAATACATATCGCAGATGTTGAAAGCATTGGAAACAAAAAACCTGATAGATTTTAAAGCAGCGGCAATAAATTATCGCGAGCTTTTAAGGATCCATATAGAAAAAGAAAATACTGTTCTTTTCGTTATGGCTGATAATCTTATCAGTGAAGAGGAGCAGGACGATTTATTTGAAAAGTTCGAACAACATGAAGAAAATGTGATCGGACATGGGGTCCACGAAGAACTGCATGCGATGATCCATAAATGGCAAAAGGAATTTTAATATACCGGAGGTGAACAGGAAAGATGCTTGAAATAAAGAATTTGAACGTAACATTGGAAGGGGACTGCGGCAAAGTACAGGTGATCAAGGACATCAACCTTAGTTTAGACAATAAAAAGATTTATGTGATCACCGGACCCAACGGAGGCGGAAAATCTTCCATTGCTAAAGCCGTCATGGGGATCTATCCCATTTCATCGGGCCAGATCCTGCTGGATGGGGTGGATGTATCGACTATGGAAATATTTGAGCGGGCAAGATCGGGGATCGGTTATGCATTTCAGCAGCCGCCTCGATTCAAGGGGATAAAAGTGCGTGAGCTGTTGTCTTGGGCTGCCGGCTCCGACGAGGCAGAAAAACTTCATGAGCTCTTATTCGAAGTGGGCTTGTGCGCAGAGGACTACCTTGATCGGGAAATCAATACAGCCTTTTCAGGAGGAGAGCTTAAGAGGATCGAGATTGCCAGTATTCTAGCCAGGAATCTGAAAGTAGCTATGTTTGACGAACCGGAAGCGGGGATCGACCTTTGGAGCTTTCAAAAGTTGACAGAGACATTTGTCAAAATGAATGAAAAGTATGATACGACCATTGTGATCATTTCCCATCAGGAAAGAATATTGAGGCTTGCAGACGAGGTAATATTGGTGGCGGATGGAAGGATCAGCGAAATAACCAGCCATGAGAAAATTCTTGGTGAAATTCAACTGCTTGATTCCGATTGTCTATACAATAAGGATTGCTGTAAAGGAGGAAGGCCAAATGCTCGATGACATTGATAAAAGACTGCTGGAGGAAGTGGCGGACCTGCATGAAATACCTCAGGGAGCCTATAATATAAGAAAAAACGGGAAAGGCATCCAGCGAAATACCACTGCAAATATTGATATCATAACTAAAGCTGATAAACCGGGCATCGACGTGATCATAAAGCCGGGGACCAAAAATGAAAGTGTTCATATCCCGGTCATTCTATCCCAGAGCCTGGATGATCTTGTGTACAATACTTTTGAAATCGGCGCGGATTCGGATGTAGTCATCGTAGCCGGCTGCGGCATCCACAATTCGGGCAGCAAGCAGGCCAGACATGATGGGATCCACGAATTTTTCGTACGCAAAGGCGCAAAGATGAAATATGTGGAAAAGCATTATGGGGAAGGCGACGGCACCGGAGACCGGATTCTCAATCCAAAGACGATTATCGAAGTAGAAGAGAATGGCATCGTAGAACTTGAGATGGTCCAAATTAAAGGCGTCGATAAAACTTTAAGAGACACCATCGTGCGATTGCATAAAAACGCACGGCTGATCGTATCGGAAAGACTGCTTACCTATTTGGATCAGTCTGCCGAATCAGATATTACAGTCGAACTATTAGGAGAAGATTCAACGGCTCAAGTGATTTCAAGATCCGTTGCACAGAATGATTCAAAACAGATATTCCATTTGAATATGAGGGGCTATGCAAGCTGCCGCGGACATATTCAATGCGATTCGATCATAATGCACAATGCTCAAGTGTCATCTATTCCGGAAATAACAGCCCTTGATTCAAATGCCGAACTCATACATGAAGCGGCTATCGGGAAGATCGCCTCCGATCAGCTGATCAAGCTGATGTCTGTGGGGCGTACGGAAAAAGAAGCAGAAGATAGTATCCTTCATGGATTTTTGAAATAATAGCTTTCCAAAAGCTATCGAGCACGGCCGGGTGAAAATACGGAAGGAGGGGTCAGATGTTTACGATGGACAATTTTATAGTCGCCCAAAGTCTTGAAGAAGCTTATACATTGAACCAGCGAAGGAGCAATGTTGTGCTGGGAGGGATCCTATGGCTCAAGATGGGAAGGAAAAAAATCGGCACCGGAATCGATTTGTCGGCAT
Source organism: uncultured Clostridia bacterium (assembly GCA_937889655.1). Taxonomy (GTDB): domain Bacteria; phylum Bacillota; class Clostridia; order Peptostreptococcales; family Anaerovoracaceae; genus CALBZG01. The sequence continues at coordinate 1,330 of CALBZG010000024.1, read as the reverse complement.
TGGGATTGAATACTATAGAAGAAAGCGAGGGGTCCTTCAGCATCGGCTGCATGTGCACTTTAAGAGAAGTCGAATTGCATCAAGGACTGAATGATAGCTTCCAGAATCTTTTTAAAAGGGCGATTGAAAACATTGTAGGAGTCCAGTTCAGGAATGTTGCCACAGTGGGAGGCTCTGTATTTTCGCGATTCGGATTTTCAGATGTGCTGACCGCTTTTCTTGCTACGGATTCTTATGTCGAGCTGTATAAAGGCGGTAAAGTTGCGATGTCCGATTTTGTTGAAATGCCGAGAGATAATGACATTCTTGTTAAAATAGTCGTACAAAAGGACCTACGAAACACTTCATATAGAAGCTTCAGGATAAGCTCCGGCGATCTTCCGATCCTGACTTGTGCCGTATCAAATTCGGAACATGAATGCGGTGTCGTCATCGGGGCCAGACCTACAAAGGCAAAACTCCTACGATTTCAACCCGTCACGAACGCCACACCGGAGTATTTGGATAAGATCATAGCATCCATCCGAGAAGAGTTTGTTTTCGGAACCAACATGAGAGCCGGCAATGAATACCGCAAACATCTGGCGGAGGTTCTGGCAAGAAGGAATTTCGAGGAGATCATATCCGGAGGTAAAGCCCATGCTTATTAGATTATGGATAAACGGAAGAGAATTCAATGATGAAATATCGCCCGACACTATGCTTATTGATTATCTGAGGGACAAAGGTTTTATGGGAGCCAAACGCGGCTGTGACACTTCGAATTGTGGGCTTTGTACCGTTTTGGTGGAGGGTCGGCCTATTTTGTCATGCTCCTGCCTGGCTGTCAGGGCCTATGGCTTACATATTACGACCATCGAAGGCCTTCAGGAGGAAGCGGAAGAATTCGGCGGATTTCTGGCAGACGAAGGCGGGGACCAATGTGGATATTGCAGCCCTGGTTTTGTGGTCAGTGTGATCGCTATGAAAAGGGAGCTTACGGATCCGACGGAGGAGAAGGTCAAAAAATATCTGGAGGGGAATCTGTGCAGATGTACCGGATATCAGGCGCAGATGAGGGCCATTAAAAGATACTTAGGAATTTGATGGAAAGGGGGAGCATATGAATTTCGTAAATAAAAGTGTCAGAAAGAAAGATTCGATGGCGCTGGTACAAGGAAAACCGGTTTATACTGATGACATCACGCAAGGACCATGTCTGACGGTCAAATTGCTGAAAAGTCCCCATGCCCATGCTCTGATTCAGGATATCAATACGGCGGGCGCTTTAAAAGTGCCGGGTATCGAAGATCGGAAGAGCACACGTCTGAACTCCAGTCACGAGTGGATA
>CALBZG010000023.1 GCA_937889655.1 uncultured Clostridia bacterium | reverse complement strand
CTTCAGGCTATCATGCAGATAGATGATGCTGCGCGGATTCTTCTTATTCTCAATGTAAGTCGGTATGGATGCCATCGGACCAGGCCTGTAAAGAGATATGCCTGCGACAATATCCTCAAAGCAATCCGGCTTCAGGTTTTTCATGAATTGAGTCATTCCAGTAGACTCCAATTGAAATATCCCTTCAGTGTTGCCGGAAGAAATCATTTCATAGACCTTCGGGTCATCGTACCCCGACTTGGAAAAATCCAGTTTGACGCCGTGATTTTTCTCTATGAGTTCCAAGGCGTCTCTTATGACAGTCAGATTTCGAAGTCCAAGAAAATCCATTTTCAGAAGCCCGAGCTCTTCGATGGTGGTCATAGTGAATTGCGTCGAGATCCCTTTATCCGACAAGTAAAGAGGCACATATTCATCTATGCTTTTCTTGGATATGACGACTCCGGCAGCATGAGTGGATGCATGGCGCGGCATGCCCTCGACCGCCATGGCCATATCTATGACCTTTGCTGTCGGGGCATCATCCTGATAACGTGCTTTCAATTCGGGATTAGAATCCAGGGCCTTGTTGATGGTCATTTTTAACTCATTCGGGATAGCTTTTGCGATCAGGTCTGTTTCAGCGTAGCTCATATTGAGTGCCCGACCCACATCCCTGATAGCAGCTTTTGCTTTCATTGTCCCGAAAGTTATGATCTGGGCGACTTTATCCTCCCCGTATTTTGCAATGACATAATCGATGACCTCCTGCCGTCTCTCATAGCAGAAATCGATATCGATATCAGGCATGGATATTCTTTCGGGATTTAAAAACCGCTCGAAAATCAATCCATATTTGATAGGATCTATATCTGTGATTTTTAAAACATAAGCCACGATGGAGCCTGCCGCCGAACCTCGTCCCGGCCCAACCATGATCCCATTTTGCTTAGCGTAATTGATAAAATCCCAGACTATTAAAAAATACTCTATATAACCCATCTGATTGATTACAGAAAGCTCATAATCCAGCCTTTCTTCCAGGTGGTTCCAGCTGTCGCCATAACGATCCTTCATACCTTCATAGCATAGCTTTCTCAAATAGGATGCATTATCATAGCCGGCAGGCGCAACGTATTCCGGAAGATGAAGTTCTCCAAACTTCAGTTCAACATTGCATTGCTCTGCAATGATCTGCGTATTGGAAACCGCCTCAGGTATATTGGCAAACAGCTTTTCCATTTCACCCATGCTCTTCAGGTAGAATTGATCATTTGGAAAGCGCATTCTGTCTTCCTCAAAAACATTGGTGGCTGTCTGGATGCACAGCAAAACATCGTGAGCCTCTGCATCCTCTCTTCTGACATAATGCACGTCATTTGTGGCAACCACTGGAATGCCGGTTTCCTGATGTATCTTTTTGATAGATGGAAGAATCTTCATTTGCTCTTCGAGGCCTTGATCCTGGATTTCAAGATAAAAATTTCCGGTTCCGAAAATATCTCTCAAAGCTTCCGCTTCAGATTTCGCACCCTCGAAGTCATCATTGAGCAGTTTTCTCTGAATATCTCCCGCCAGACAGGCTGAAAGAGCGATCAGTCCTTCGGAAAATTCCCTGAGAACTGATTTGTCGATCCTGGGTTTATAATAGAAGCCTTCAACATAACCCTTGGAAACGATTTTCATAAGATTTTTATAGCCGGTTTCATCTTTCGCAAGCAGCACGAGATGGCCTTGGCTTTTATCCTTGTCTGCTTCCTTATCCTTTAAAGTCCTGGCTGATGTATAAACCTCACAACCAATAATGGGTTTGATTCCTTGTTTTCTGCATTCTCTATAGAATTCTATGACCCCGAACATGACGCCATGGTCTGTGATGGCCAAGGATTTCATGCCCAGTTCTTTTGCTTGTGCAACTAAATTAACGATGCGCGCCGCACCGTCAAGAAGACTATATTCCGTATGTACATGAAGATGTGTAAAATCCATAATTTTTAAAAATGCGCCGGGTACGCCCGGCGCTGTGTCCTAACTTTTTTTTCTTGAGCCACTTACTATTACATGCCATCCAAACATCAGAAGCGCCGTTCCGACCGGCACGCCGATGAGGGTTCTTATGTCAATCGGACGTCCGGTTATTTTAAGGGCCAGGATGAACATTACAACCAGTCCAAGGAATAAAAACAACTTCTTGTTCGATTCGTTGATCATAGAATCTCTCCTCTATTTTTGAAAGTATTATATCATGACGCCGAGGAATTTGTCTACCAGCCGCCGCCGCCTCCGCCGCCCATACCTCCGCCGCCAAAGCCCCCGCCGCCTGAGAATCCTCCTCCTCCTGAGCCGCCTAAGCCGCTGCCGCTGCCGTCTCTGAGGTTCGAAGCCGGTATCAGACTGCTCTCCAGAGCATTGTTTGTATTATGGAGCATGCTGTTGATAAGCATGACATTGAATAGCCCTGTTCCAAGGCTGTTTGAGTCATACCATTCCGGAGGCTCCATTGCTATACCTTCAAAATGTTTCGCCCATTGGTCCGTCAGCCCGAAAACGTAAGCATAAGGCAAAATTTTATAAAAGTATTGGGGATTCTCATCGACCAGTATTCTTATCCGATCCACTTCAGCGCTTTTAATAAATTGTTTGAACCCAAGAATTTTACCCATCAGTTCCGCGCCTTTTCTGGTTCGGCTTTTCATGATCAGTGCGAAAACAAAACAGCATGCATATGAGATAACCATTAGAATCGGCACATAAAACGGTAATTCCAGATAAATGCAAAGGAAAAATGCGATAAAAATGCCTAATGCTGAGAAAATGGCGCCTATAACGATGCCGACCACTGCAGTTGCTCTTTTACCATCATCGCGTTTGTCGTATATTCTGGCTATTATAGAAAAGCCGATGATCGAGCAAATTATTGACGGGATGACGAATATGGACGCAAAGTCCATGGCCTGGTATATAGCACCCAATACGATGGCTGACAGCAAAGGAACAATCAATAGCCCGATGCCGGCTAAACGTGCAATAATCGAATTCTGCTTATATATCTCATTTTCTTTCCGCAGCGTAAAATATCCGTTCAATTCGCCCAAAGCTGCTGCGTAACTGTGATGAAAGGTCCCTTTCAAGTCCGATACACGAACGCTTTGCAGCGGTTCTCCCTCAGCATCCTGAAACAAGCCTTCGAAGAAGGTTTTAAGATAGACCTTTGCGTTTTCCGGAAGGTCATTTGTTTTATGCAGTATAAAATCTTCATTGTCATCACCCTGCTCAATATTGAGGTAACCTTTATCGGCAAGGTATATGACCAATGATACCAGATCTTTTTTATCTATGATTCCGTCCAGTATGTAGCCTACTTCAGCCGGGGTCGCTCCCTCCGGTGGATAGAATTCAACCGTTTGAACTATTTTAGGATCCCGGCCCCATTTAGACCACATCATAAATGCTGCAAGTGCGGCTATGATACTCGCGGCAATCAATCCCCAAAGGGCCCAGGAATAATTTTTTTCACCGACAAAATATCCTTCCTCTAAAACTGCTCTGAATGTGATCCCTTCCCCATCGGCAAGGCTATTTTCCATTACAATAAAGGATTTACCTGAATCGGCAGTTTGAAATCCTATAACATCTATAGCGGCATATGCTCCGCGAATAAACTCAACCTGGTCGTCACTGACAGCCTTTGGCATATTAACGACGACAGTGGAGCTTTCAATAGGAGTGCTCCAGCCAAAAGGCACCACATTCCAGTAAAAGCTATCATATTTTCCAATGCGGTCATCCCTTAAAATACATTGATACGTTATTTTATAGGTGTGCTCCCCTTCTACATAATAGTCACCGCTGCCTATTTGTATCACATAATAATCACCTTCGGTATAAACCTGAAAGGGATATCCTTCGACGCTGATATTCTCGATTTGATTTCTGTAGTTCTGTTGATAGACCTGTCCGTTATATTCGCTTTCGGCTATTCCGGCATATCGGATATTCCTGTAGATGCCGTGATGAGGAGAAAGATAATTCATGGTGATCGTTTCTGTGATCCAGCAGGTATTATCTTGCGACACGTCCACAGTTACATTAAAAGCCTTGGTTTCCATGGTGTTGTCTGCGGCATAAGAAACTGTCGGACTTAAAATGATCGCCAAAAGAAAGACCGGTATCAGTAAACAAAGCACCGGCCTCATGATTTTGAGACTAAAATTCAACTTTGACATTCTGCCTCTCCGCTTCATTTTCCATTTCAAACATTGGTTTTCTTGTGAAATTAAACATATTGGCAATGAAATTCGACGGGAATTGTTCGGTTTTTGTATTGTACTCCTTAACGACCGCATTGTAATACTTCCTCGAATTGGCGATATCCTCCTCGACCTTCTGGAGCTGTGACTGAAGATCGAGAAAATTCTGATTCGCCTTCAGGTCCGGATATGATTCCGCAAGAGCGAACAGGGATCTTAAAGTTCCAGTCAGAGCATTTTCTGCAGCTAGTTTTTCTTCTACTGTTGTAGCCTGTTGCGCAATATTCCTGGCTTGAACGACTTTTTCAAACGTACCGGATTCATGGGCTGCGTATCCTTTTACCGATTCAACGAGATTCGGGATAAGGTCGTATCGCTTTTTCATGTAAACGTCCATTGTTGAGAAAGCTTCTTCTACGACGTTCCTCATTTTTACAAAGGCATTGTACGCACCGACTCCCCATAAAACCACAACAGCACCAATTGCTGCTATTACAATAAAAACAGTAAAACCTGACATACTCTTACCCTCCATTCAATATCATTTTGATTTATCAAAGACCTCAATTCTTGATGGACCAATCGATCATTCTGCCATGCTCTGCAAGGAAGCTGTTTGCTTTGGAAAAATACTTCCCTCCGAAAAAACCATTATATGCTGATAGCGGGCTTGGATGGGCGCCGGCTAAGATCAGATGAGCCGGATTTGTAATATATTTACGTTTTTCCTTGGCATTGGCGCCCCATAAAATGAAAACCATTGGATCTTCTCTTGCATTCAGCAGCTCGATAATTCTATCTGTTAAGATTTCCCAGCCTTTGCCTTTGTGAGAATTGGCCGCACCTCTTCTCACCGTTAGGACAGCGTTCAAAAGTAGAACGCCATTTCTCGCCCAATCTTCCAGGCATCCATGATTTGGCGGTTGTATGCCTAGGTCATCTCTCAATTCTTTAAAAATATTGACGAGAGAAGGCGGTTTTTCAATCCCCTTTTTAACAGAAAAGCAAAGACCGTGCGCCTGACCCGGTTCATGGTATGGATCCTGCCCTAAAATAACGGCTTTGACATCCTTGTATGACGTGAATTTCAAAGAATTAAAAATGTCGTACATATCCGGGTATATTTCCTTCGTACGGTACTCATCTTTCAAAAATGCTCTTAATGCGGCATAGTAGTCTTTGTGAAATTCTTCTGCCAGGAGATCATCCCAATCGTTTCCTATATTAACCATATCTTGATTATAATCAATTCGACGGGATTTTACAATTTATACTGGATTATTTTCTTGATTTTACTGTATTCTTTTTAGTGGAAATATAGTAGAATACTACCGTTAAATGAATAACCGCTGTTTTATACAAAATTCCGGGAGGACTATTAATATGAAGGCAATATTAACCGTATTGGGCCGAGATATGGTCGGCATACTGGCCAGAGTCAGCACAACCTGCGCCGAAGCGAACGCGAATGTTATTGAAGTGACTCAATCCGTGCTTCAGGAATATTTTGCAATGGTCATGCTGATCGACATATCCAAAATGAATTGCGAAATAGATGAACTAAGAAAAAGATTATCTGAAAGATGCCCGGACATGACGATCCATGTGATGCACGAGGATATTTTCAATTCTATGCACAGAATTTGAAAATAATTCATCTATACTTTAAATTGGAGGATTTCAAATGCTTAATATGAGCGATATCATGGAAACCATCACCATGATACAAGACGAGAATCTGGATATCAGGACCATTACGATGGGCATATCCCTGCTTGATTGCGCAGACAGCGATATTGACCGGTCATGCCAGAAAATATTCGATAAAATCCATAAATATGCAAAAAATCTGGTAGCAACCGGTGAAACGATAGAAAAAAAATATGGTATCCCCATCGTTAACAAGCGAATCGCAGTTACACCGATTGCGATGCTATTGGGCGCTTCAGGGGGTGATCCGGTAAAGTATGCTAAAACACTGGATGCAGCCGCCAGAGATGTAGGCGTAAACTTTATAGGGGGATTCTCTGCTTTAGTCCATAAGGGGTTTTCGCCGGGAGATCTGGAACTGATCCAATCCATACCGACAGCCCTGGCAGAAACGGAGCTGGTATGTTCTTCTGTAAATATTGGGACGACCAAAACCGGAATAAACATGGATGCAGTTAAGCTGATGGGCAATGTCGTCAGAAAGGCGGCAGAACTGACCAGTGACAGACAGTGCATCGGTGCGGCAAAGCTTGTGGTATTCTGCAACGCTCCCGAAGATAATCCATTTATGGCCGGAGCATTTCATGGCCCGGGGGAGCCTGATTGTGTAATTAATGTTGGAGTTTCAGGGCCAGGCGTCGTACGCAGCGCATTGTCAAAAATGCCAAAGGATGCCAGTCTCGACGAAATAGCCGATACGATCAAAAAAACAGCTTTTAAAATCACTCGAGTCGGACAGCTTGTAGGCACAGAGGCCTCAGAAATGCTAGGCGTCCCTTTTGGAATAATAGATTTATCCTTGGCTCCTACGCCAGCCATGGGTGACTCTGTGGCACATATACTGGAGGAAATCGGTCTCGACGCTTGCGGCGGCTGCGGTACAACTGCTGCACTGGCAATGCTCAATGATGCTGTGAAAAAAGGAGGTGTCATGGCGTCTTCGAATGTGGGAGGTCTTTCAGGGGCGTTTATCCCTGTGACCGAGGATGCGGGAATGATCGATGTTGCACGTCGGGGCATTCTCACTATCGAAAAATTGGAGGCCATGACTGCCGTATGCTCCGTCGGTCTTGATATGATCGTCATCCCGGGGGATACTTCCAGTGAGGTCATATCAGCTATCATTGCCGACGAAGCCGCAATCGGCATGGTCAATTCCAAAACGACAGCTGTTAGAGTGATCCCCGCCATCGGTTTGAAGGAAGGAGAAGAGCTGGATTTCGGAGGCTTGCTTGGATCAGGGCCAATTATGAAGGTCAACACTTCATCTCCGGCAATAATGATCAATCGCGGAGGCAGGATCCCTGCCCCAATCCAAAGTCTAAAAAATTAGCTTACAACGAGCTAAATAAGAAATCGCCAAGAGGTTTAGAATTAACCCGTTGGCGATTTTATTTTTGCGATTTGCCGGCTTCTAACACCTGTATTGGTTTATTTTTTTACCATTCAGCGGTATATCCTGTATAGTGCTTAATTGCCTTCCGATATCAATTCTTCAAAACGAGAACTATATTTGACTGCTCCGTCGGTATATATCCATAGCGCTTCCGTTTCAGGGAGATTTTCGATAATCGCAAGTCCTTCCTCAAATGGCATATTGAAGATGCAGGTCGATAAAGCATCCGCCATACCCGAATCCTCACAAATGACTGTTACAGCAGTAAAATACTGAGCGGGAAAGAGTGTCACGGGATCAATTATATGATGATATCTTTTCCCGTCAACGGTATAGTATCGTTCATAATCCCCACTGGAAACAAGGGATAAATTGGTTAAATGGGTTATATATATGTTGGATTCCTGGCTTTTCTTATCAGGATTTTGAATTCCGATGTCCCATAATCCGTTTCCTTCCTCCTTATAGCCAATAGTACGCACATTGCCTCCGACGCTGATGATACCCGAAACAAAGCCGTTAGCCACAGCATATTCGGTAACCCGTTCGGTGGCATACCCTTTCGCAATTGCTCCTACATCAAGGCTCATCTCGGGATCTTTCAGAAAAACCGTCCCTGCTGTTTCATCAATGACCACGTTGTCGATGTCTGTATGAAGAGCTGCATTTTCAAGGATCTCAAGAGAAGGTACCTCTGCCTCATCTGGATATTCGCTGCCCTCCTCGCGATAATCATGCCATATTCTTAAAACTGAACCAAAGGCAACATTGACCTTGCCTTCAGATAATCCATAAGCCTCTTTTGAAAAAACCAGCAGATCGATGATCCGATGATCAACTTCAACGGGGGCAATTCCTGCATTATCGTTGATCGTTTTGATATTGTTGATGCCTTCATAGTCATTATAAATATCATATAGCTCATGATATATTTTCAATTCATCGTAAATCAATTTAGCCTGGGACATGAATTCCTTTTCATTGTCGGCATACCCCACGATTTTTGTGGCCGTGTCAAAAAGCTCCAGAAATTCTGCTTCGTAGCGCTGTTTATCAGGCTCTCCACAGGAGGTCATACTCAAACTGATGAACAACACCATTAATAATGATAATAATCTACGCATCTAAACCCTTCCTTACAAGTAGAGAGGTAGAAAATCTACCTCTCTTTTGTTCTTCCTTTTAATTAACTCCCAATCTATTTTGCAGCATTGAAAGCTTTCTCGATCACTGTCATGAAAGGTCCGATATGAACGGTTACAG
>CALBZG010000022.1 GCA_937889655.1 uncultured Clostridia bacterium | reverse complement strand
GAGCTTCGCAGTCCAGATCCTGTCGGCTTTATATATCAAGGAGCATCATAAAACCCTTGGGAAAAAGGTCATCGACGTTTCCGCCGAGATCGACGACACGGTTTCCAGACGATTGCTGGATGCCTGGGGTGTCAGGATCGATACGCTGACCCCGGAACAAGAAAAGTATTTAAACAGTTGGGAGGTTTAGGGACTTGATATACGCAGAAAGAATACATCGATTAGAGGACAAATCCCTGCTGGAGGCATTTGAACTGAAGATCACTGAAGATTTTATCTCCTTTGCCGGCGGGTTTCCATCACCTGAGACCTACCCCATGGATAAAATACTGGAATCCTTCATGGGCACACTGGAAAATGTGGGACCGGACGCTTTTTCATACTGCAGCACAAGTGGCCTCGACGAATTGAGAGAATTGATATTAAAGAGGATGTCGGATAAATTCGATGTCCGTTTCGATATGGATGAGATCATCATTACCAGCGGATCCCAGCAAGGGCTTGATATGAGCGGGATGCTTTTCGTAGAGAAGGGTGATGTGGTCCTCTTTGAAACTCCATCCTATCTTGGAGCGGTGAATGCGCTGCGAGCCTATGAAGCCGAACTGGTGGGAGTACCCACGGACAATGACGGGATACAGATCCGGGAATTGCGAGAGTGTCTGGAGAAATATGGGGATAGGGTCAAGATGGTTTATGTGATCCCTGACTTTCAGAATCCCACAGGACGCAGCTGGTCCGTGGAAAGAAGAATCGCTTTCATGGAACTGATGTCCGGCTATGATATACCTGTCATCGAGGATGCCGCTTATTCTGAACTTTCATTTGAAAAAGAGCTTAAAAAGCCTCTAAGCCATTATGATGCCAAAGGGCAGGTCGTATATGTGGGCACCTTTTCAAAAACCTTCTGCCCGGGCCTTCGGGTCGCCTGGCTCTGCGCCCGCAAAGACATCATGGAGAAATATCTGATCTTGAAGAATTCATCGGACCTTGCATCGTCTACGATCGGTCAGTACCAGATGGCATATTATCTTAAAAACTGCGATATGGATCAGCATATTGAAGAAATATCAAAACTTTATAAACACCGGAGAGATGTCATGGCTGCGGCCATAGATGAATATTTCCCCGAAGACGTGAAGTACGTGCTGCCTCAGGGCGGGCTGTTCATCTGGGCGGAGCTGCCGGAAGGAAAGGATGCCCGGGTGCTGCTGGACCGAGCCGGAAGAAAGAAAATCGCATTCATAACAGGAGCGGGATTCTATCCCAGCGCTTCCAAATGCAACGAAATGAGGCTGAACTTTTCTAATATGGACGATGAGGATACGGAAAAAGGGATCCGGATCCTGGGGGATATAATCAAAGAGTATTTATCAGAATAGATAGGAGATGGACAGGACGATGGTAAAAGACATAGATTTGGATCATTCAAAATTAGCGGAGCTGTTGTTTCCGCATATCTCATTATCACCAGAGGATTATGAAAAGATTTATCCGGAGAGAGATCTGCCTCTGGGGGCCAAAGTGACAAGACTGGGTCCAAGCCCTACCGGGTTTATTCATCTTGGAAATCTATATGGAGCCTTTGTTGACGAAAGGCTGGCACATCAGAGCGACGGCGTTTTTTATCTGCGCATCGAAGACACGGACGATAAGCGCTTTGTTGAAGGCGCCACGGATATTATCATCAATTCCTTGAGGTTTTTCGGCATCCGGTTTGATGAAGGGGCCGCGAAGGATGGTGAAATCGGCGATTACGGTCCATACCATCAAAGCAAACGGGCTGAAATCTATCAATGCTATGTTAAAAAGATGATCAGAGAAGGCCACGCCTACCCTTGTTTTCTGACAGAAGATGAAATCAACGAGCTGCGATCCAAACAGGAGGAAGACAAACTGAATCCAGGAATTTATGGGGAATGGGCGATTTCGAGAAATCTGACGCTGGATGAAATACAGGAAAAAATCAAGGCTGGAGAAGTCTACGTTATACGTTTAAAATCCGATGGGATAGAAGATCCGGATAAAGCAAAGCATATTCAAGTGGAGGATGGTATCAGGGGTGTGCTGGATATGCCGGAAAATTATCAGGACATCGTCATCCTAAAAAAGAATGGTATCCCGACGTATCATTTCGCTCACGTAATAGACGATCACCTGATGAGGACCACCCATGTAGTGAGAGGTGCCGAGTGGCTGCCGAGCCTGCCTGTCCATGTTGAACTCTTCGACAAGCTGGGTTTTGAAAAACCGATTTTCTGCCACACCGGACAACTGATGAAGCTGGATGAAGAAGGAAATAAACGCAAACTCTCCAAGAGGCTGGATCCGGAGCTCTCCTTGGACTACTACAGAAATGAGGGATATCATCCGAAAGCGGTGAGAGAATATCTGCTGACCATATTGAATTCAAACTTTGAGGAGTGGCGTATAGCAAACCCTGATGCTCCGGTGGAGGATTTCGAATTCACCACGGAAAAGATGAGCAGCGGCGGTGCTCTTTTTGATCTTAATAAGCTTCGCGACATATCAAAGGATGTCCTCTTGAAGGAAAGTGCAGTGGATCTGTTCATTTTTTTAAGAGACTGGGCAGAGGAATTCAGAAACGAGATTTCTCCGCTGTTTGAAGACGGGAGCGAATATATATGCAAGATCCTGGATCTTGGCAGACAAGGAGACAAGCCGAGGAAAGATCTGATCTACGCGGCGCAGATTTTCGAGTTTATCAGCTATTTCTTCGATGAATACTTTAAGATCGAAGATCCGATCCCTCAAAATGTTACGCCTGAGGACGAAAAGAAAATTCTAATGGCTTATCTTGCCACCTATGATCATAACGACGATCAGGAGAACTGGTTCGGCAAGATCCGTCAGATCGCAGCGGACCTGAATTATGCTGCCAAGCCGAAAGACTACAAGAAGGAGCCTGATAAATACAAAGGCCACGTGGGCGATGTCAGCACAGTGATCAGGATCGCTCTCATGGGTCGGGCCCAGTCTCCGGATATCTGGGAGATCCAGCAGATCCTGGGTGAAGAAAGGACCCGCAATCGCATTGGCCAAAAAATCCAAAATACGATTTAGATAAGGGGTATTTATAAAATGCCGACAGACCTGGAAACAAAAAAACACAAGCAAATCAAGGGTGAAATATTTCTTCTCACCACGGCGATCATATGGGGGTATGCCTTTGTGGTCCAGAAGGTGGCCATGGATACCATCGGCCCGCTGACGTTCACGTTCGCCCGGTTTCTTTTGGGCGGCATCCTTCTGATATTTGTTTCGAAAATTTTCGACCGGAATCTGGAAAAAACCGGAACGAAAGTAAAAACTGACAAGAAAGCGGTGGTTATAGGAGGCCTGGTTTGCGGTACGGTCATTTGTCTTGCAGCAAATTTCCAGCAGGTCGGCATCGTCACCAGCACCGCTGGGAAGGCCGGCTTTATTACCGCCCTGTATATTGTCATCGTACCAATTTTCGGATTGATCCTTTTTAAGAAAAGAGTAACCAGGCTTGTATGGCTGGCGGTATTTTTAGCAGTTCTGGGATTGTATCTGCTGTTCATCAAGCCCGGTGAATTCAGTGTCGAAAAAGGAGACTTCTTGATTTTCATCGGCGCGTTTTTTTGGGCCGCGCATATTCTGGCGGTGGATTGGGCCGTCGTCAAAACCGATCCCATCAAGCTTTCCTCCGCCCAATTCATTTGGGCAGGCTTGCTGTCCGGAGTGCTGATGTTTATTCTTGAAGAGCCCGACATCAACGCTATTATATCCTGCTGGTACCCGATTCTGTTCTCTTCGGTTATCGTAGTCGGGATTGCCTATACCTTCCAGATAATCGGCCAGAAAACCACAGATCCCACCATCGCTTCGCTTTTGCTAAGTTTGGAGTCTGTCTTTTCAGTTATCAGCGGGATGCTTTTCCTGGGAGAGCGGATGACCGGCCGGGAGCTCTTTGGATGTGTTCTGATGTTCGTTGCCGTCGTATTAACACAACTACCGGAGAAAAGTATCAAAAAAAGCGATTATCGGGCTTCAGTCGGGGAATAATTATATACAATAACTTCGTCACATCTTGTACAGTGTATTTGTTTACAGGAGGTCTGATATGAAACAGTGGTGGAAGGATAGTAGCATCAACATCGTGGATATCGATGGCAAAGAATATGCTCTAAGCGGCTGGAACGATGATGCCTGGTATGATTGCTGGGAATGTGTCGGCGATGATTTTACCGAAGCTTCTGATGAAAATTATACCATCAAGCCGATTTATAACGCAAAACACGAAATTATCGACTATGAGATCGTCTGAAGAGCTGCTTAAATTAATGAAAATATATTTCTTGACTTTAAAGTTTTTATGGAGTAAACTCATAAAAACAATTGACCACGGTTTGTATACTCAATACAAGAGGATAAGAAACAATGATGAGCATGAACTTTTCTGCAAATGTATATTTTGGATTTAGCTTTATCTGGTATTACGATAAGGCTTATTTGAGGTGCACTGCAGGATAAAAAACGGACGGACCGTGGGATAATAAAAAACCATGTCGTTAGTACAAGCCTTGCAGTGAGAGAATCACAGCAAGGCTTTTTCTTTTTCAATTTGCGCTTTTAGATAGGAGGAACAAAATGATAGTTTTACTAAAAAAGAATGCCAGCACCGAACAGATCGATGGATTCACCAAGTGGCTGAAGAGCATGGGCTTCGACACCCATCTTTCAGTAGGCGCCAATCACACCATCATGGGACTTATCGGCGACACATCCAATATCGATATCGACATGATCAAGGCCCTTGATATCGTGGAAAATGTTCAGCGTATCCAGGACCCTTTTAAAAAGGCAAATAGAAGATTTCATGAAGCGGATACAGTGATCGTGCTTGAAAACGGGACCCTGATCGGCGGCGGCAACTTCCAGGTCATCGCGGGGCCATGCTCCATCGAATCCGAAGAGCAGATTATCGGCGTTGCAAGAGCGGTCAAGGAAGCCGGAGCCACGATACTGAGAGGCGGAGCGTTCAAACCAAGGACATCGCCTTATGCATTCCAGGGACTCCACGATGAAGGTATCAAACTCCTGCTGCAAGCGAAAAAGGAAACAGGTCTTCCGATCATTACAGAAATTATGGATGCCAGCCATCTCCCGCTCTTTGAGCATGTGGACATCATTCAGGTGGGCGCCAGAAACATGCAGAATTTCGAACTCCTGAAACAGTTGTCACAGCTGAACAAACCGATCCTTATCAAAAGAGGTCTTGCCAATACCCTTCAGGAGCTTCTAATGAGCGCCGAATATATCATGGCCGGAGGCAATAACGATGTCATACTATGCGAGAGGGGCATCAGGACATTTGAAACCTACACCAGAAACACTTTGGATCTATCAGCCATCCCGGTACTTCACAGACTGTCACATTTGCCGGTGATCGTTGATCCAAGCCATGCCACGGGAGATGCCAAGCTGGTGCGCCCTATGTCCTTCGCAGCGGTTGCTGCCGGAGCTGACGGTCTCATGATCGAAGTACACAACGATCCGGCCAACGCCTTGTGCGACGGAGCGCAGTCTCTGACGCCTGAAGCTTTTTCAGCTTTGATGAAGGGTGTCCAGGCAATTCGTCCGTTTTCGGACCATCAGTGAAAGGAGCGGCAATGTCGATGACAATTGGAGTGGTAGGCCTTGGGCTGATTGGCGGAAGCATCGCGAAAGCCCTCAAAGGCAACAGCGGACATAGAGTTCTTGGGTTTGATGCAGATTGGGATGTACTGGAAAACGCCCTGCGTTTAGAGGCTATCGATGGGTTTATCGAGGATGAAAACCTCGAAGAATGCGACATGCTGATCGTTGCGCTATATCCGAAGGCCACGGTGGACTACTTAACGGTAAAAGCGCCGAGAATACGGAAAGGGTGCATCGTTATGGACTGCTGCGGTGTCAAACAGGGAGTTTGCGCTTCGCTGGAAGAGCTCTCGAAGGGGCACGGATTTTGGTTCGTTGGGGGACATCCCATGGCAGGGATCGAGAAAAGCGGCTTTTACAATTCTGACGCAGACCTTTTTCAGGGAGCATCCCTGATATTGACGCCTTACGACTGGACGCCGGAAAGCGTTGTAGATACCATAGCAAAACTCGGTAGAACCCTGGGATTTGGCAGGATCCAGTTTGCAACACCGGCAAGACATGATGAAATGATCGCATACACTTCCCAACTGGCCCATGTGGTGTCCTGCGCCTATGTCACAAGCCCTTTGGCAACAGATTTCTACGGATTTTCCGCTGGAAGCTTTCGGGATATGACCAGAGTGGCGATCCTGAACGACGTCATGTGGTCGGAACTGTTTATAGAGAATCGCGAATATTTGTGCGAAGAGATCGATAGCCTGGCTGACCGGCTGAAAGAGCTGTCCACTGCGATCAGGAACGGAGACCGGGAGAAGCTCAGGGGCTTGCTGCAAACCGCAACAGAAATCAAAACGAACATAGAAGAGAATGCGAAGTAAATTCGACTAAGGCGAAACGTAATTTGTAGTCGAATGGAGCTGTAAGAATACAAACAAAACCTTTGAGAGGAGTAGTATTAAAAATGGAACTTGAAAAAATCAGAAAACGAATTGATGAAATAGACGATCAAATAGCCAGGTTGTTCAAAGAGCGAATGGAAACCATTGAACAGGTGGCGGAGAATAAGAGGATGAATAATATACCGGTGCTTTCTGAAGCCCGCGAGCGAGAGATTCTCTACAGGGTGACGGAGTTGACGGGACCGGAGCTTGAAAACTATACAAAGATGCTTTTCAATACGCTTTTTGATCTCAGTCACAATTATCAGCATATGAAGCTGGCCCACGGAAAGTCGACGCTCGGTGACCTGATCAAGACTGCCATTAAAGAAACCCCGGCGGAGTTCCCTTCCAGAGCCACTGTTGCCTGCCAGGGCGTTGAAGGCTCCTATTCTCAGCAGGTTTGCGACAAGTTCTTTTCAGTGCCTCAGATACTATATTTCAACAGATTTGAAGGAGTATTCCAGGCTGTGGAGCATGGACTTTGCCGCTATGGGATTCTGCCAGTGGAAAACAGCTCCTCCGGCTCGGTGACGGAAGTATATGATCTTATGGTCAAGTACAAGTTCTATATCGTAAGAAGCTTCAAGCTTAAAATCGAGCATAGCCTCTTGGCGAAGCCGGGAACGAAACAGAACGAGATCCGCGAAATCGTATCCCATGAACAGGCATTGAGCCAATGCGGCGAGTTTTTCAAGGCCCATCCGGAAATAAAAGCCACGGTGTTCGACAATACGGCAGCCGCAGCCAAGTATGTTTCGGAATCCGACAGAAAGGACATCGCAGCCATCGCATCTCCGAATTGCGCTGCGCTTTACGGTCTGTCAGTGCTGAATACCAATGTGCAGAACAGCGACCACAACTATACGCGCTTCATCTGCATTTCCAAAAATATGGAGATTTATCCGGGAAGCAGTAAAATCACTTTCATCGCATCGGTGGCTCATAAGCCGGGCTCGCTGTACAGCCTGATCTCGAAATTCTCCTCTCAGGGGATCAACATCAGCAAGATCGAAAGCCGGCCGATCCCGGGTAAGGATTTTGAGTTCCGCTTCTATTTCGACGTGGAGGCATCCATCGAATCAGAGAAGACATTGAACACATTATCCCAGCTGGAAACCGATGCATTCTTTGCATTCCTGGGCAACTACCGTGAATTGTCATAAG
The DNA here is from genome assembly GCA_937889655.1 of uncultured Clostridia bacterium. Classification (GTDB taxonomy): domain Bacteria; phylum Bacillota; class Clostridia; order Peptostreptococcales; family Anaerovoracaceae; genus CALBZG01. The sequence goes on along the minus strand of CALBZG010000022.1, from coordinate 6,278 downwards.
GAGTCAAGCCATGAAATTTCTTATCATCAATGGCCCGAATATCAATATGCTGGGGATCAGGGAAAAGACCATATACGGCAGCGGCACTTATGATGAGCTGGTGCAATATATCAGGGGGATTTGCGAGAGCAAAGGCGTTGAAGCGGAAATATTTCAGTCCAACCATGAGGGAGACCTGGTGGATAAAATTCAGCAGGCCTATGGCACGGCAGATGGTATCATCATCAATCCTGCAGCATACACCCATACCAGCATCGCGATCCTGGATGCCCTCAAAGCCGTGTCATTGCCGGCGGTCGAAGTGCACCTCTCTGATGTATCCAACAGGGAAGAGTTCCGGAAGATTTCCTACGCGGGAATGGCCTGCGTCCAAACTTTTGCAGGTCAAGGCTTCGAAAGCTATAAAATGGCTATCGACTTTCTCTGCGATCATTTGAAGTGATGTCTTGAGAGAACCGAAAAGCGTATTCGGCTTTTCCCAATATGCCTAAATATGCAAATTAATTGTGAAAATATGATAATAGTTATTGACAAACATTTAACGACGTGGTAAATTCAACCTATGGACAGCCACCGCTAATGCCGCGAGGCCAAACCTATGGGAGCCGGAACATTCCGACTCCTTTTGTGTTTCTATGACCCGGCTGTTGATAATTATCAGATAATATGATATTCTATAAAAAAAGTTCTTAAAAAAGTATATAAAAGTATATTATAAAGGAAATATACTGCTGAATCCATTTAGGAGCGGGAAAACCATTTTTTTGGGGTGAATCACTTTTGTGTAGAGTTCTCTTTCAACTCGAACCCGTCAGCTAATCCCGTAAGCGTTGGAAGAGAATTGATTTTAATGAAGGATGTATTTTTTGATGACGCTATGGATTTGGTCCATAGCTTTTTATGTTTAAAAAGGATTTCTGAAGGGAGGCGAAGCATGAGCAAGATCGTCATAGTATCAAACCGACTGCCCGTTACTGTTAAGAAAAACCAGCAGGGGAAATTAGAATATACCGCCAGTATAGGAGGGCTCTCAACAGGTTTAAAAACGATTCATGACCATTCGGACAGCATGTGGCTCGGATGGCCCGGAATTCCTGAAGAGGAGATTAGCCCAGATGAGAAAGAGGAAATGATAAGGGTTCTTTCGGAAGAATATAAATGTCTTCCGGTGTTCCTGTCGAGGGAAGAAATCAAGCAATATTACGACGGATTTTGTAACAAGACTATCTGGCCGCTTTTTCACTATTTTATGGCGAAAACCGAATATGATTTTGTGAATTGGGAGACTTATCAAAGTGTTAATACGAAATTTTTTAAAGAACTTGAGCCATTTGCAGGGCCAGAGGATGTGGTATGGGTCCATGATTATCAGCTAATGCTTCTACCGGCCTTAATCAAATCACGTTTCCGAAGAACTAAGGTGGGGTTTTTTCTCCATATTCCATTCCCATGCATGGAATTGTTCCGGGTCCTGATCTGGCGGAAGGAAATTCTGACCGGTCTTCTGGGTGCGGATTTGATCGGTTTCCATACCTATGATTATGTGAGAAATTTTTTGGGATGTACGCGGCGTCTCCTTGGATTGGATGATTATCTCAATCGAGTGCCGTATGATGATAGATATGTTCAGGTCAACGCTTTTCCGATGGGCATAGAGTATAGCCGGTTCTTCGAACTGCCTGATAACAAAATACTAGCGGACCCGGACTTAAGTGATTTCAGATTTACGGAAGGTATAAAAACAATTCTTTCCATAGACAGACTCGACTACACCAAAGGGATTCCCGACCGTATCAAATCTTTCGAACGGTTTTTAAAAAGATATCCTGGATATCATGGTAAAATCGTCCTCAATCTCATTGTTGCTCCTTCAAGAACGGATGTGGATTCCTACGAATTGTTGCTTAAGGAAATCAAAGAACTCGTAAGCGAGATCAATGGCAAATTCGGAACTATGAACTGGATGCCTATATGGTTTTTCTATCGTTCATTTTCACAAGAAGCGCTGACCTATTTTTACAGAGGATCGGATGTTTTGCTGGTGACTCCGTTGAGAGATGGGATGAACCTTATTGCAAAAGAATATATCGCAGCCAGAAATGACTATGGCGGCATGGTGGTGATCAGTGAAACCGCTGGAGCAGCCAGCGAGCTTGGCGAAGCGATCATCGTGAACCCAAATGACTATAATTCCACAGCAGAAGGGATCAAATATGCTCTGGAAATGCCATCCTATGAACGCGCAGCCAGAAATAGGATCATGCATACGCGGCTCAAACGATACAATGTAAATTTCTGGGCGAAACAATTTCTAAAATCCCTTGAGGAAACCGTAAGGGATTCCATTAGCATGAATATCAAAATGAGTGCTGATGATAATCTTGAGGTGATTAGCGCTGCATACCGATATTCAAAAAAACGAATATTATTTTTGGATTATGATGGGACACTGGTAGGATTTCAAAATATACCGGAGCGGGCAAAACCGGACTTGGAACTGAAAGAACTCCTTTGCAAACTGTCGCAAGACCCGAACAATACGATCGTTATCGTATCAGGCAGGGACAGAGCTGTTTTATCGAGGTGGTTGAAGGGATTGAACCTCTACATTTTGGCTTCACATGGATTGTGGCTTCTTGACCCGCAAAGCGGTGAGTGGTCGATGATGCTGCCCCTTGATAATGAATGGAAAAATAAAGTACGGCCGATACTGGAGTTGTACACCGACAGCATGCCAGGGTCTTTTATCGAAGAGAAAGAGTTCTCGTTGGCGTGGCACTACAGACAATGCGATCCAGATATGGTGGCTTCAAAACTTACTGAGATCAGAGACACCCTCAGCGGAGCCACGCATTCAAGCACAATTGGGCTGCAGGAAGGAAACAAGGTCTTGGAGATCAAAGATACCCGGTTCAATAAGGGCTACGGCGCCATGCAGTTTCTTAAGAATGGGGATTATGATTTTGTCCTGGGGATCGGCGATGACAATACGGATGAAGATCTTTTTGCTTCTCTTCCGGAGAGTGCTTATTCGATAAAAATAGGAATGGGTAATACAAATGCCAGCTATCGTATGAAGTCATGGCTTTCGACCAGGAAGCTGCTGAAGGAATTCGCTGAATAAAGTGGAGCGGAAATAGATAGGAAATAGAGAGGTCGGATATGAAAAACGATATCTATGAAATCATCGATCCGGGGCTGGATGTGGCTACTATCAAAAGAAACGAGGCCATTTTTCATAATGCAAACGGATATATCGGTATAAGATATGATTTTGAAGAAGGATATCCAGATGAAATAGGCATAACGCGCAGTCAATACATCAACGGATTCTTTGATGTAACCGATGTCAAACGGGCAGAAAACCTTTATGGGTTGATAACAGAAAAACAGATCATGGTCAATGTTGCGAACACTCAACCTATCAGGCTGATATTCGATGGCGAACCATTCAGTATGTTTCAGGGCAGCCTGTTGAAAAGCCGGCTGCGCCTGGATTTCAGTAAAGGCATAACTGTCAGAGAGGTTATCTGGAGGTCTCCCCAAGGGAAGGAAGCCCGAATCGTCATCACAAGGATGGCCTCTTTTCATCAGTTGCCCCTATTCACCATTGAATATGAAGTAGAGCCGCTAAACTTCTCCGGAAATGTCGTTTTCGAGTCGGTTCATGACGGAAATGTTGTTAATTATACGGATATTAATGACCCGAGAATGGCTGCAGAGTGCCCAAGGGTCATCTTCCCGGTAAGCTGTGAACTTCGGGACGGAGTGTCCTTTATCAATTCTGAAACACCCCGTTCCGGCCTTCGAATGTGCAGCTGCGTAGAAAATGTGCTGTCCAAGGAAAGCCAAATGGAGTTTCATGTAAATGACAACCAGTCGATCTGCGTTTTGAAAACCCAAGTCAAAACAAATGAAAAAATCAGACTTGTCAAATATTCCATTTTCTGTGATTCTATCAGATATAACGATTGCCGGGAACAAACCATGATCGAGCTGCAAAAGGCCAGATCGATTCCACTATCGGAGTTGTATAAGAAGCAGAGAGAATATCTTAAAGAGTATTGGATGAATTGCTTCCTTCAAATCGACGGAGAGGATGAACTCGATCGTGCTTTAAAATTCAACATGTACCATTTGCTGCAATCCGTTTCAAAGGATCCATATGGGAATATCGCGCCAAAAGGGTTGAGCGGAGATGGATACGAGGGCCATTATTTCTGGGATTCTGAAATGTTTGTACAACCTTTCTTTACGATAACAAATCCTGAAATATCCAAAAACATGATCGAGTTTCGTTATCGGACTTTGGAGAAAGCAAGACAAAATGCCAGACTGCTGGGCCATGATAAGGGTGCCCTTTACCCATGGAGGACCATTTCCGGAGATGAATGCTCCGGTTATTATCCTTCAGGTTCGGCGCAGTATCATATTAACGGGGATATCGTCTATTCCATCATTGGATATTATCTTGCCACCAAAGATACGGATTTTCTGCTCAAAAAAGGCGCTGAAATCATTTTGGAGACTGCCAGGCTCTGGATAGAAGCGGGCAATTTTTATGAAGGCGTATTCCTGATCAATGGCGTTACAGGTCCGGATGAATACACCTGTATTGTAAACAATAATTACTATACAAATTTGTTGGCGCAATTCAACTTGAAATGGGCTGTGAAGATTTATATGGAATACAAGGATAATGAGGATTTCTACGAACTCGCCAGAAAAATCGGGGTCGTCGAAGAAGAGATACAACGATTTCAAAAGGCCGCGCAATCTATCTATCTGCCTTATGATGAAAAGCTGAAAATCAATCCGCAGGACGATTCCTTTCTTCAGAAGAAGCTTTGGGACATCGCTTCGATACCGAAGGAAAACTTTCCGCTGCTGATGCATTATCACCCTTTGCACATATACCGCCATCAAATCTGCAAGCAGGCAGATACGGTCATGGCTCATTTCATCCTGGAAGATGCGCAAACGCTGGAAACTATAAAAAACTCATTTATATTCTACGAAAAAATAACGACTCACGATTCTTCCCTATCAAAACCCATTTTTAGTATCGTAGCTGCCAAGCTGGGAATGGAGCAAAAGGCTCTCGAGTATTTTGGAGATTCAGCAAAATTAGACTTCCTGGATCTTTACAACAACACCGAAGACGGGATCCACGTGGCGAATATGGCAGGAAGCTATATGACCATAATATACGGATTCGCCGGCTTCAGAATGAAAGAAGATGGCATATATTTCAAACCGATCCTTCCTGAAGGCTGGGAGGGATATCAATTTAAAATCAATTTTGAAGGGAGCCGCATTTATGTTGTGATCAACAATGAGGAGTGCACCTTCCGTCTGGAAAAGGGCGGTTCCAAACAAATCATAATTTATGACCACCCATATTCCCTGGATGATTCGATCGTAGTAAAAAGAAGCAGTTGCAAGCAGTATGAGAGGTAATGGTAATGTTTGAGAACAGGGCGGCCCAAGAATATCAGGCAGTCATCTTCGATTTAGATGGCGTGATTTGCCATACGGATCAATATCATTACCTTGCATGGAAAGCCATCGCAGAGGAACTGGGCGTGTATTTCGATGAAAAGATTAATAGCCGACTCCGTGGAGTCAGCCGCAGCGAAAGCCTTGAGATCATTTTGGAGTTATATGAAGGGGTGATTTCTGCGGATCAAAAGAAAGATTTAATGGAAAAGAAAAATTTGGTTTATCGTCGGTATCTCGAAGAATTATCATTACAGGATATTGATCCCCTAATCAAATCCACCATGGATGCCATCAGAAATAAGGGACTGAAACTGGCAGTGGGATCATCCAGTAAAAACACCGGCTTGATCCTGGAAAAGCTTGGGCTAAAGGATTACTTCGATGCCGTTGCAGATGGTAATGAGGTCCTGCACTCAAAACCGGATCCCGAAGTCTTCTTATTGGCCAGCGAAAAGCTTGGAATAGCGCCGGTGCATTGCCTTGTAGTGGAGGATGCAAAGGCGGGTTTGGTCGCCGCTGCAGCTGCAGGTATGGATAGTGCGGCGATAGGAGCAGCAGCAAATTCCAGCCCTTCGGAACAGCAGATTGCGAAATACACTCTGGAAAGATTTTCGGATCTGGTTGCTATTGTAGATAAACGAAAATAAAATACCCGCAAGTATCTAGGAATTATAGAAAAACAAAAGGACAACTCTTAAAACGGTTGTCCTTTTGTGTCGGTTGGTATCGCCAAGGGGAGTCGAACCCCTGATTCCGCCGTGAGAGGGCGACGTCTT
>CALBZG010000021.1 GCA_937889655.1 uncultured Clostridia bacterium | reverse complement strand
TTTTGTCCGCATTGAGGTCAGTCAGCGCATCTGGTATACTTCCAGACATGTGCGACTGTGCGACGAAGCCTACGAGCACCAGCGTTAGGGAACACAATTCGACAGTATCGACCTTCCATCAAGCAAAGCGAGACAAATATGAAGCATCCTGATCCGCAGCGATCCGCAAAAATCAAACTGGCCTTCTCCCTGTTCATGTTCGGCACCATCGGCATATTCGTGCGGAACATTCCGCTGCCCTCCAGCGTGATCGCCGTGGCCCGGGGCGTGACCGGAACGCTGTTTCTCCTGCTGTACCTGCGCTGCCGGCGCCGCCCCCTTTCCCTGACCGATATACGAAGGAACGGAAAGCTCCTGCTCTTGTCCGGCGGCTTTATCGGCGTCAACTGGATCCTGCTGTTTGAAGCCTACCGGCATACCACGGTAGCCGTTGCGACCCTCTGCTATTACATGGCTCCGGTCTTTGTGATCCTGGCATCCGCTTTTCTGTTCCGGGAAAAAATGACGCCCCTGAAAGGCCTTTGCCTGGCAGGAGCGCTTGCAGGGATGCTATTGGTCTCCGGCGTGCTTGAAGCCGGATTTTCAGGCTCCGGCGATGCCGCCGGCGTCATGCTTGGACTTGGCGCTGCTGTCCTGTACGCCAGCGTCATCCTCTTGAACAAACATTTGAAAAACATTTCGGCCATGGACGCTACCATCGTGCAGTTAGGCGCCTCCGCTGCCGTTTTGTTCCCCTATATTTTATTGACCGAAGACCTGACAGCCATGAGGCTGTCCCCCGGCGCGGCCGCCCTGCTGGTCACGGTAGGCATCCTCCACACCGGCATCACCTATGCGATGTACTTCGGATCCATCCATGAACTGAAGGCCCAGACTGTCGCCATATACAGCTATATCGACCCGTTGGTGGCCATCCTGCTGTCTGCCCTGCTGCTCAAGGAAACCCTTAGCCCAGCCGGCATCGTCGGTGCAGTTCTCATCCTGGGATCTACTTTGGTCAGCGAGCTGTCGGAAGCAAAGAAGCAATAGGCCTTTTATCTCGTCGGAAGGATCTCCAGCCAGTAGCCGTCGGGATCCGCAATGAAATAGATCCCCATGCCCGGATTCTCGTAACAAATACAATCCATCGCTTTGTGCATCTCATAAGCGCCCTCGTAATCGTCTGTGCGAAACGCCAAATGGAATTCGTTGTCGCCCAGATCATAGGGCTCCGTCCGGTCCCGAAGCCAAGTGAGCTCCAGCTGATGCCCGGCTTGATCGTTTTCCATAAAGACGATCACAAAGGAGCCGTCCTCCGCCGTTTTGCGCTTCGCCTCTTTCAAGCCCAGGGCTTTTTCGTAAAAGGCCACAGACCGTTCCAAGTCCAGCACATTGATGTTGTTGTGTATCATTTTGAAGTTCATAGCAGACTCCTTCAATTGCTATTTATTCTTCTGTGTGACGGCGCCAAGTACCACGCCGACCCCTGCGCCGATGCACAGCCATAAAGTCACGTTGTCCATCAAAGAGCCTAACACGACACCGATGGCACCGCAAAGGCCAATAGCCGTGCCCATGCTCCAAAAATCAGATATTTTGTGTTGACTGTTCGACATGAAGCACCTCCCTACTCTTCCAAAAGCTCGATTTCTTCGACCACATTCTGCTCATTATCGTCGATATAATATTGAAAGCGAATGGCTTCGCCGCCGTCCAGGCCCAGATCTTCAAATCGATCTTTCAGCACATCGGACAGCATAAATACTTTCGCTCCATTCTCTTCCGGTACGCCCGAAATCGCGATTTCGATGAAGTTGCTGTCGACCTGCCCCTGGTACGTGCCGGAATCGGTCAACATTTCTGCCTGCAAATCGCCCTTCTCCGGGATCTCCTCCTCAATGGGGTTTGACCTTATGACGCATGCGGCAAACAAACTCATGGAAAGAGTCAAAACGATCAATAGCAATATTTTTTTCATGATGCACCTCCTGATGTATAAAGATTTCTGCCAATTACGTTTGCGTGCAGTGAAAGCCACATAGCTAAGACGGACATCCACGATGCTTTGTTCCCGTTTGCGCTGATCTTATTACGCTTTTCTTCTCTTCCCTTCCGCATCGGCGGCCAACAGAGTCCGGATGACGATCTCCGGCGTGATATCCTCACCTTCGTGATAGATCTGCTCGCCCTTTCGGCAGGCCCGGATGGCCACTCTTTCCAGCTCTTCCGCTGTTGCTTCGCCCAGACCGATCCCGGCCAGGGTCGTGGGCAGTCCGATGCTTTCGCAGAAGGTGTAGACCTCCTCGATGAAAGGCTTCGTCTCTTCTCGCAGGAATAAGGATGCCAGAACACCGACGGCCACTTTTTCGCCGTGGAAGTAGTCGTGGGTCTGAGGAAGGACCGTCAGGCCATTGTGGATGGAGTGAGCCATGGCAAGACCGCCGCTCTCAAAGCCCAGGCCGCTGAGCAGCGTATTGGCTTCGATCACATGCTCCAGGGCAGGCGTAACCTTATGCTCATTACATGCGGCCAGAGCCTCTGCGCCATATTCCAGCAGCGTCTCATAGCAGATCCGGGACAGCGCATAGGCTGTATGTGAGCCCAATTCGCCCGCCTCGTTATTTGCGTAGTTTCTGCGGCAGGCTTCCGCCTCGAACCAGGTGGCCAGCGCGTCACCCATGCCCGATACCAAAAAGCGCGCCGGCGCTTCCGCAATGATCCTGGAATCCACCAGCACCAGGTTCGGATTGTTCTTCTGGTATTCCACACGGATCACAGCGCCCTCTTCGCTGTAGACGATGGCGCAGGCGCTGCAGGGCGCATCCGTGGAGGCGATGGTGGGAACCACCACAACGGGGACCCCCAGGCGGTCGGCCACGATCTTGCCCGTATCGATGGTCTTGCCGCCGCCGACGGTCAGAATGAACTGCGCGCCGCACTGTCTGCCCGCTGCGGTCAGGCGGTCGATCTCCCGGTCGCAGCACTCTCCGCCAAAGCTCTCCATCTGAAGCCGCAGCGAAGGGGAATCCTCCGGCAGCTTTCCTTTTAAACGCTTCAGGGACGAGGCCGTCATGATGCACAGCCCCTGGCTGCCGAAACGGGGCAGCTCGTCCTTCAGCCTGTCGATGGCTCCGTCACCCTGGATATAACGGCCGGGGAACAATGTTTTCGTGATCATTTCTGTCCTCCTTGCAAAAAAATATCCGCCAGCATATGCCTGCCGGTTTCCGTTTTAAAATATTTATCACAAACGCTTCGAGCCGCTTCGCACTCCGAAGCGTTTTCATCCAGATTCACCAAAAGGTCGGCTTCCACGAGGATCTGATAATCGAGTCCGTCGATGGCCGCATAGGTATGATGGTGCCCTACCAGATACTTGACCCGTTCGATCTGGGCGTCGGTGTACCCGCCGACCTGTCGCATGAGCATTTCGGCTTCCGCCGGCCCCTCCAGCTCCTGATACTTTCCGGCGCTGGAGCCGTATTTTTCAAGACTCACATGGATCCCCACATCGTGGAGAATGGCCGCAGCCTCGAGAATGAACTGCGTTTCTTCGTCCAGATCCTCCAGCCGTCCGATGGCGGCGGCATAGCCGTGGACCTTCACCAGATGCTGGATCCGCATGGCATCGCCCCGATCGTAGCGGATCATGGCTGCCAGCAGTTGGGCGTTTTGTTTTTGCATAATTTTTATCCTTTTTCTATCATCGTAGATTTTAAACTTCTTGCTTGCAAAAGTACTATATTTTACCAAAAGGCTGGTTTCTGAATTATAAAGTTCTATGATTCATTGATTAAACGAACTAATATGCCCTCCTGGTTATTTCTTTTCATTTTTCTCTGCGAGTAGATTCTCTGTTTGTAGTGTGCACCATTTTGCTTATCCCAGATATACATTTTCATTATGCCATTGTAGATAGTTTGAATGTGGAAACTGGTCTTTGCTAGTCGGCAAAACAATCAACTTTTGGCCGTGATGTTCGTAATACTCTTTGCCGTTTCCATAATCTTCCTTGATACGATGACTGACCTCGACTGTCAGATTCTTATCTATTGTCAGATATCCCCGGTCAAATAGCGTGTGAAAGTCTCTTCTCAATAACAGTCCATTCTGTATTTCGTGCGGCCCATCATTGCTATATGGTTTAATATGTGCTGCTTCTAAAACCGGCAGAGTTTTTTCGCCGGTTATGGCACATCTTCTATGATATGCATCAGTGATAAAAATCTTAAAAGCACCTTGTCCAATTCGCGGTTTGATAATTTGCTCTTTCCCATAGCGATTCTTCGATTCTTGTTGAACGCCAAACATTTCAAACATATTTATTCTAGACTTCATTTGGATTCTTTCGTACAACAATTTGCCATGATATTCGGTTGTATCATATGTCTTTCCTTGAACGATATTATTTTTCCAATCACTGGGGACAGGCACCCAATCCATTTCATCAAAGTAAAAAGTCATTGAGAGAATGATACAACCAATTTGAGGGTCTGGCTCCACTAAACGATTTGTTCTTTTATATTTGTATATTCGATTCCTAAGTTCTGTTAGACTTTCTGCTCCATTTGCGATCCCAAATGCTTCCCAAGCCAATGACGATGGCATGATTGAAAACTTTAGAAAGAATCCTCCGCCTACAATGTAATCACGTGGGCTGTGAAGTTTGAAGAGAAATAAATCCCCTTCATTGATGGCTCTAAAATTAGTACGTCCTCCCGGCTTCCAAAAATTCACTTCATCACAATTTGACTGCTTCAAGGCGTTGAACCAATTATAATCAGTTATGCCAACATATATTTTCAAATTGAATCATCTCCTAAAATATCTATAATTCCGTGTATTTCTTTGCACTTCCGAAGCTTTTTTCAACAGGGTATTTCAGATTATTCTTGGCCAATTTATTGATTGTTGCATTCTCCAAATCGATATTCATACTATTGCATAGGCTTACTAGGTACATATAAATATCAGCTATTTCATCTGCCACTTTCTCTGTAACATTATTCGCAACCATGCTCCTAACTTCTTCTTCTGTTTTCCATTGAAAGCATTCCAGCAATTCCCCTACTTCTGCACCGATGGAAATGACCAGATTATGGGGAGTATGAAATCGTTCCCAATCACGTTCTTCAATAAACGCTAGTATTTGTTCAGTCAATGTATTCTTCATAGTGCCTCCATTCACCAGACATTCCAAGTTATGTTCTTTTTGCTTTCGCCTTTTCAAGTTATTCCGAAGACTCATACCATCAGTATTTACCCATATATCGTTTCGCTTCTGGCACACTTCTTTTGAAAGTCACACTCCCTTTTTCTTTATCACAGTTCTCAAACACATAATCTGCCTCGAGCCAGCTTCTTGTTGCATAATTCATGATATTGTTGTTCCAGAACAACTTCTTGTTGTATCCTTTGCCGGACAAGCAAGGAGGCAGTTCCGAACCTAATATTCTGTTTATTTCATCAAAAGATAATACAACTGTCTCTTTCTTTGATTTCATAAGATATATTTTCAGTGGCTCATATTTGTAATGTCCCATGGTATACTCACCTATCTTATTTTTCACCAGACAACAATTCGCTTGATGTAGATCCCTTAGTAGATATAATCATCCTTTTGACCTTACTCGCCTATAAAATTACTACAACTAACGCAACCACTGAATATTACTTGTCGCTTTATAAATGCTTCTCAATTACATCCACAGAAGGTGATTTCATCAACCCCTCAAATCTCAGCGCGAAGAGTAGGTAATAACTACTGTTTCAAATCATCCTGCAGTATGAAAATAATGTCACACTATTCCTTATCATTTCCGTTGCCACGATTATAATACCACATCAAATAGTCAAATTTTGCCTTTTTGTTCGGCACACTGATATTCTTGAGAACTAAATCTACCAACATATTAAAAGTTTCATAATCCTTTTTAATTCTTAGACTATTCAAAGTGGAAGATGTAATTCTTCTTCCTTTATATCTGATCCCCGCTTTATTCAAGTAATATGGAAGGCAATTACTTACAATCCCGTCATACTTTGCATAATCATCTTTCCCATAGGAAAAGGAATTATGATAGAAGCAGTATTTGGTTGCAAATGAAAATAAGTTTATTTTTTCGTTACAGCATGCAATTTCGGTAACTAACAATTCATCATGGCATGACCCCTCAAAACCGGTCCAGATTTTAAGTTAGAGAAATGCATGATACA
>CALBZG010000020.1 GCA_937889655.1 uncultured Clostridia bacterium | reverse complement strand
TGGGTGGATGAACAATTTTATATCGTCACTTTCAGAATAAAACATTTACCGCCAAAGAATGAAATCAAAGAATTTTGCCCAAGAGATAAGTTTGGTGTAAATGTTATCAGGGTGATAAGAAACGGGAAGTATTACAGCATCCCGGAGCCTACTATGGCCTTGAAAGAAAATGATATCGTCGTGGCTATGGGGACCAAAGACCGCATCGGATCCTATCTGGTATTTATTAGCTCTGCAGATTATATCGAAAATCCAAAAGAAAAGCCTGTAACATTGCGGGATTATACTGCCGCTGAGAAATATCTCGAAATCGATCCTGATGAAGAAATCGTTTGCTGTGCAATTATTATTAAACCTGAAATGCAGTTGCATAAAAAAACCATACAGGCTTCAGCTTTCAAAGAAAAATTCACGGGACTTATCATTGGTATAGAAAGAGATGATCTGCCGATTCTATCGCCTGATAAAAGCCTTGTGCTCGAAAACAACGATCTGCTTTGGGCTTTGGGAAAACGGACACTGATCAGTAATCTTCTGGATCGAAATATGCTTGATATATAACAGCTTTAAATAATATTGTCGAATATTGTCGAATTAAAAGAGTTGCCATTATGTGGCAACTCTTTTAATGTATAATTATGGAAATAAATTTTGCGAAACTAATAAAGGATGCCAGAAGCTTGCTTCTATCCGAACATGATGAGATCAATGATGCAGAAGCCCGGACGATTATTGAAAATTTTATATTCAATAACGAAGAGCTGGTTTTCTTCTCGCATAAAGAAAAAGCTTTATTGATCGATCGTATATTTTACAGCGCAAGAAAAGACTTGGATATACTTGATCCTTATCAAAACGATATAGAAGTATCGGAAATAATGGTCAATGGAAAAGACGATATTTTTATAGAAAGAAAAGGCAAATTGGAAAGAGTACCTGTAAATTTTGAACGAACAGAAGATCTCGAGGAAGTAATAAGACGAATTGCTGCAAGAGTCTACCGGGAAATAAATGAATTGAATCCTATAGTTGATGCCAGGCTGGCGGATGGATCAAGAATTAATGCTGTATATAAGAACATTGCACTGAATGGACCGATACTGACCATAAGGAAATTTCCCGAACAAGCAATAACTATGGAAAATCTAATAGTTTGGGGCACACTCACGGAAGATACTGCACAATTTTTAATTGGTATGGTCAAAGCCGGTTTCAATATATTTATCAGCGGAGGTACATCTTCGGGGAAAACGATATTTTTAAATGTGTTATCAAACTTTATTCCCTCCGATGAACGAGTGATTGTGATAGAAGACTCCGCTGAACTTCAAATAAGAGGGATCGAGAATATCGTAAGGATGGAATGCAGAAATGCAAATGTACAAGGGAAGGGCGAAGTCGATTTGCAAAATCTTATCAAAACCAGTTTGCGTATGAGACCGGACAGAATCATTGTTGGTGAAGTTCGAGGAAAAGAGGTTATCGATATGATTCAAGCAATGAACACAGGCCACGATGGAAGCCTTTGCACCGGTCATGGCAATTCTGTTGTGGGAATGCTTAGAAGGCTGGAGTCCATGTTTCTGCAGGCAGCAGGCTTTCCTATCGAAGCGATCAGAGCTCAAATAGCGGAGGGTATCGATCTAATGGTGCACCTTGGACGTTTATCAGACGGAAAAAGAAAAGTACTTGAGATAGCTGAAATTTGTGGAGTTGAAAATAACGAATTTGTAATCAATCGACTTTATCAATATAAATCCGGGCATGGTCTTGTCAAAACCGGCAATAAATTGTTTGATTGCAGTAAATTTGAATTGAGAGGAATCGTGTTCAATGACGACTGATTATAGAATTTATCGATTGACAAAAAATGAAAAGATGAGATTTATTTTCAAATGTTATGGAATTATTTTTGCTGTCACTTTTCTCTTCTATAATTCTATTATTATTTCATTGTTATTGGGATTCACCTCGGTATTTTGCATAAAACATTATGAAAAACACTTGAGTGAAAAAAGGCGGGCCATTTTAAAAAGCCAATTCAGGGATTTACTGTATTCTTTGTCATCATCATTTGCCTCAGGCCGGCAAATGACTGAAGCCATTGTTGAAGCCATAACAAATCTCGAAGTCATTTATGAGGAAACCTCTCCAATAGTTGTGGAGACCAAAAGAATGCTCACCTGTATACAGGAGGCGAGAGAAAGTGAAGAATCTGTTTTAGCAGACTTTGCGGCCAGGAGCGGTGTTAAGGATATTGTAAATTTTACGGATGTTTATATTACATGCAGAAACACGGGCGGAAACTTGGAAAAAGCTGTTATGTCAGTAAGTAGGATATTGATGGAAAAAATAGAAATCGATGAAGAAATCCGTGTCATGACCGTGCAGAAAATATTTGAAGGACGTATCATCAGCCTGATGCCTATAGGGATCATATTATTTCTTAGACTTGTTTCACCGGAGTATTTGCAAATTATGTATGAAACAGTAACAGGGAGATTATTAATGACAGTGGCTCTCGCCTGTATTGTATATGCTGGGTACCTGATTCGAAAAATTACCTTTATCGAGGTGTAATATGAAAAAAATCAATCAATTTCATAATATTATAAGGCGAATGAATATGATGATGAAATGGCTGGTCGATAAATTGCCGGAAAATATTTTAGGTCGGCAAGAGGAACTCAAATCTCATTATACCAAACTATACGGTCTGAAAGACCACTCGACACAAATTCAGTCCACTCGCTATAGAAACTTAAAAAAATATCTCATTTCCATCATGGTGATTGTACCGTTGCTTGCTGCTTCTTCATTATACAATTCAGCATCACAGGATCAAGGACTCCAGGTGAGCAAGGATCATATTATAAGCATCTCAAGACCATCTTTTGAAGAAGGGAAAAAAAGGTTGGAAATGGAAGCGATCATAAAAGATGATCGGGAGTCTCGAACCATACCTGTCACACTGGTTATTAAACCCGAACAGGAACAGCTTAGCGAAGAAGAGATGATCGAAATATATGAAAAAGAAAAGAAAAGTCTAAGAAAGGATCCGAAAAAAAGATGGGAGGAAACCCTAAGAGATTTCAGATTATCGGTTAATAAGCTGAACAAGGATACAGAAGGGCCTAATGTGCGTCTGCCTGCAACTCTGGGTGACAGTGCAACAGTGATTTGGAAAAAGCAAAAGGACCCAGAACCCGTCGCAGGTTTAGTAATACTTTTAGGAGTTTTGTTTTATCTGTATTCAAAACGTTACTATTCGATTAAAAACGAGTGCCGAATGGCTAAAGATTCAATCGTCTGCGATTTGCCTGATTTTATTAATAAAATATTGCTTTTGCTTAACGCCGGAATGGTCGTACATACAGCATTTATTAAAACCATTGATGATTATTTTGAAAATAGAAAGCGAGGTATGGAACATGACAGTTATTTTTACAATCAATTGTATGAGATCAAAATCAGGATCACTAAAACAAACAGTCCTCTAGTACCCGAACTAAGAGATTTTGCAAAAAGAAGCGGTGTGCCAGAGTTTGTTAGATTTACGAATATCGTTGCAGACAATATTGGTTTAGGAGCAGCGTTGGCTGGAAAGCTCAACATGGAAAGTGAAATGCTATGGTTCTCCAGAAAAAAGAAAGCGGTTGAAAGAGGAAGAATGGCAGAAACCAAATTGATATTCCCTCTCATGTTATTGCTTTTATCATTGGTTATGGTTACAACAGCGCCTGCGTTGATGGACATTTAAAAAGAAAGGATTAAAAAATGAAAAGGCAAAAATTATTCAACAACAACAAACGAGGTATGGAAATGGTGCAAGTCGCAATTTTAGTAGGCATCGCGGTTGTATTGGGTCTCATTTTCAAGAGTGAAACGACATCGTTTTTAAACGACACCTTTGATGCCCTTTCCGAGAGCACTCTATAAATATAATGGTCAATAATAATAAAAAGGGAAGCACATTAGTGGAAGCGGCGCTGGTGATGCCGATTGTAATTGCAGCGGTGATGATCGTTTTCTATGTTGTTATTGCATTGTATATGGAAATTGCCGGGAGTGTTTCACTACATATCTCTGTTCGAAGCGAAGCGGCCGAACGAGCTGGTACTGAAATCGGAAACCATGAATTTCAGTACTTCAGCCCGGCCGATAATTATGGAGAAAAAGCATATAATGTGGATAGTCTGAAGCACATATCTAAAGGGCTCTTTTTTGATAGTGTAAAAGGAAGCAATGTATTAAGGGCGATTTTCCCTGGGATCCTGGGGAGAGATATGAATATGAAAAATGATGCCAGTTACTATATTATTGAGGAAACGGAATATATAAGATGTATAGATTTACTGAAAAAAGAGGATCGACCGCCGTATTCCTGATGATGATAATGGCGGCCTTATCCGGCGTTGTAATCGTTTTCATATTCGCAGCTGAAAGAACAGCTGTTGATAGTATGAGTCAATCCTATATAAATCTGGCAAGCAGATCTGTTCTATCGGAATTCAACATACAGCTTAAAGAAAACTACGGCATCTTTGCAACAAGCCTTCAAGAAGATGATATTTCAGCAAGGTTAGCATATTATCTGGATCGAAACATGCCTGGTGAAGGCTTTGTTAAGATGAAACTGGATTCAGTTAAAACCGATGTAAGCGAGTATTCTTTAGCGTCGGTGGATAATTTCAAACAACAAGTTCTCGAAGCGGGGGAATTCCTGATTGGGAAGAAAAGCAATATTAAATCGTTCACAGAAGGTGAAACTAAAAATAGAGAATTAAGAAATGAAGTTATCATCAATAATCTACCGTCAAATGGTGCTTCATCGGGGTTTTTCAATATCGCTCTGATAGCAGGCGAGACTTCAACGATAAAAGATATCATCAGAGGCGCTTCCGAACGAGTAATAACAAATGAATATATACTATATTATTTTAAATATGGTAATAGCGCAAATATTGATATGCCAACGTTTTTTCAGAAAGAAGCGGAGTATATTCTATATGGCAGAAAAAGTGATTTAGACAATAGTAAAAGACTCAGATTTGACTTTATAACTCTTCGAACAATATTGAACCTTGCGCATATAAAATCGGATGCCGCGAAAATGGAAGGGCTGCTGTCGGCAGCATCAATTTTGACCCCAGGTCCTGAGGCTGTTGTAACACAGCTTGTATTAGCTGGAATATGGGCGGGACTCGAAGCGGAAAACGATTGGGATCTCATAAATAATGGACATGGAGTCGCTTTCCTTAAGAAACGGGCCGATTGGGCCCTGGATATTTCTTCAATATCGGAAGACTACAAAAGAAAAGGATATATAGTACCTGAACAAGAGTCGGATTTCACCTATGAAGACTATTTACGTGTATTTTTATATTTTGAGAAAGAAGAGATAAAATTCCTAAGGATGCTGGATCTAATTCAAATCAATATGATGGGTAGAATCGATAGAAATTTTTTAGTCAAAGAACAATATGTCGGATTTAAAGTCGAGACTGTTATTAACGGGAAATGCTATGAGTATGATGAAATATACTAAGAAAGGCTATTTCACAATCGAAGCAGCGATTTTCCTTCCAATATTCCTTATTGCATTGATAACACTAGCCTATGTTATTAGGTTTATATGTATTGAGGAACGTATTGCACATGTATCAACGGATGAAGGCAGATACATATCTACAAGAGCCTATGACAATAGGAACTATGCCTCCGGATTGAAAACAAGGGTTATACTTGGGATCCATTTGAAAGAACGATTTGATTCTGAAGTTAAGC
>CALBZG010000019.1 GCA_937889655.1 uncultured Clostridia bacterium | reverse complement strand
TTTTGTGTCTTTAGCGATGCCTTCCTTATCCTTGCGAAGGAAAGCGCCCATGGTCATGTTCTCTTCGATGGTAAGGTCCGGGAATACCCGGCGGCCTTCAGGACAAAGCACCACGCCCTGGCGGACCACATCTCTGGTCTGCATTTTCGTAATGTCAGTGCCGTCAAACTCGATACTCCCCTCGGTTTTCGGGATGAGGCTCATGACTGCCTTCAGTGTCGTGCTTTTCCCGGCCCCATTGGCACCGATCAGGGAAATGATCTGACGGTCCGGCACATCGAGGCTGACGCCCCGAAGCGCATGGATACCACCATAATGTATGTGAAGATTCGTTATTTTTAACATCAGTCATCCACCCCCAAATAAGCCTTGATTACCTCCGGATTGTTCCGAATTTCCACCGGAGTTCCTTCCGCGATAAGGGAGCCGTAATCTAAAACATAGATCCTGTCGCATATGCCCATGATCACCTGCATGTGATGCTCGATCATGAGGATGGACAAATTAAAGTCTTTCCTGATGCGGCCTACAAAATGCATCAGCTCATCTGATTCCTGAGGGTTCATGCCCGCTGCAGGCTCATCCAGGAGCAGCAGCTCAGGATTTGTAGCAAGGGCCCGGGCGATCTCAAGATGTCTCTGCTTCCCGTAAGGAAGAGAGGTGGACATATCGTCCTTGACATCGATCAAATCCAGTATTTCCAGAAGGCGCAGAGTTTCCTCATGCATGGCCTTTTCTTCCTGGCGATTGATCTTCAGCGTGGCTGTCAATATATTAGCTTTCAGTTTGACATGCTGTGCGATCAGAACATTCTCGTAGACGGTCAGTTCCTTGAAAAGTCTTATGTTCTGGAAGGTCCTGGCTACTCCCATTTTTGTGATCTTGTCCGGAGTAAGGACCTTTACGGTCTCATATTTTCCATCATTCTGACCGGCATACAGCTTTTTCATCTTGCCCTGTGGATGATTGCTGACGATCATTTCCCCGTTAAAATGGATCGCTCCGTTGGTAGGCGGATAGACACCAGTGATCACATTGAAGGCAGTGGTCTTGCCAGCGCCGTTTGGACCGATCAGCCCTACGATCTCGCCCTTGTTGACATCCAGGTTCAGGTTGTTCAGCGCCACTACGCCGCCGAATTGCATGGTTGCATCGCTGACATGAAGAACGTTTGGTTTTACTTCAGCGTTATTCTGCATCTGCATTCACCTCCTTCTTCTTGCCTGCGGATCGGTTGCCGCCTTTTGACGGATTTTTAATTCGCCAGGAAATTTTTCGGAAGAAGTTATAAATGCCGTCCCAGGAGAATTCCTTACGGCCCATCAGTCCCCTGCTCCAGAACAATACAACGGCCATCAGCAGCAAACTGAAGATGACCATCCGGAGGCCCGGTCTGAAAATCGGTATCTGCCAAGCTCCGATATAGTGGCTGGCGTCGAACCATCTTAGCAATTCTTTTCCAAAGGAAATGACGAAAGCGGATATCACTGTGCCTGTTACACTTCCCAGTCCTCCCAGAACGATGATCAGCAGGAGTTCATAAGTCACCGCGATCTTGAACTGGTTGGAATCAATGGCCGTAAGATGGCATGCCAGCAATCCACCGCCGATTCCGGCGAAAAATGCCGAAATAACGAAGGACATCTCTTTGTGTTTGAAAAGATTGATCCCCATGGCCTCTGCAGCGATCTCATCCTCCCGGATGGCCTTGAAAGCCCGGCCGTACGAGGAATTGATCAGGAGCACGATCAACGCGATACATCCTGCGGATATCAGCACAGGGGTGAACAGCGACTCAAATCCCGGTATGCTCTTCAATCCCAGGGAACCGTTGGTAACAGGCCACATCTGGTCATTGGCGATGATGGCTCTGATGATTTCTGAAAAGCCCAGAGTCGCGATGGCCAGGTAGTCGCTCTTCAGCTTCAACACCGGCGCACCGATCAAGGCCGCAAAGCCCGCGGCCAAGAGTCCGCCCATGATCAGGGCTACCCCGAAAGGAAGTTCAAAATTCGCAATTTTTTCGCTGATTGGTATCAGGTAGTAGACGTTGGCTCTGGATTCGATCGGTATAGTGAAGATTCCAACACTATAGGCTCCGATAGCCATGAAGCCCGCCTGACCCAGTGAGAATACCCCGGTGAAACCGTTCACCAGGTTCATGGAAACGCCGATCAATGCATAGATCACGGCGATCCGCACGATCCTTACCGTATAGGAAGTCCCTATGATGCCCTTGTCCAGCATATAGACCAGCGCCAGGCTGGCCAGGATCAAAAGCACCGTCAGGATCATCTTCGTAGATTTGTTGAGTGTTTTTTTCGTATATCCCATGGCATCACACTTTCTCTGCGATCTTCTCGCCGAGGAGTCCCGTCGGTCTGAAGAGCAGCATTACGATCAGAAGTACGAAAGTGAATGCATCGCTGTAGCCCGTCATGGACGGGAACAATGCTACCAGGAAGGTCTCAGCTATACCTATCAGGAATCCTCCCACCACGGCGCCGGGGATGTTGCCGATGCCGCCCAGGACAGCTGCCACGAAGCATTTCAGTCCAGGCATCAACCCGCTGAACGGGTAGACCATCGGGCGCGGCGAGAAGTAGAGGATAGCGCTGATCGCCGCCAGTGAACAACCGATCACGAAGGTGACGGTTATGATGCGGTTGATTTCGATGCCCATCAGCTTCGCTGCCTCAAAGTCCTTTGAGACCGCCCTCATGGCCATGCCGGTTTTGGTATGGTTGACCAGGTATATAAGTGCAATCAACATAACTATCGTAACGACCGGTGTTATAAAGGTCACGATCGGCGCTGAGATGTCGCCGAATTTTAAAACCTTCTGCATGAACCCAAGCTGAGGGAACGCGCGAGGCAGACCTGTAAATAAGTATGTTGCAGAATTTTCAAGTAAAAAAGATACCCCTATGGCGGATATCATGATCGACATTCTCGGAGCATCCCTGAGAGGTTTGTATGCAGCTTTTTCTATTGCTACTCCTAGAAGAACCGTGGCCACGATCACAAAGACTATTGCAAGGTACCATGGCATTCGAAAATTCGCGATGGCGAAAATAGTAAAATACCCTGCCATCATGAAGATGTCTCCATGGGCAAAGTTTATCAGTCTCAGTATTCCGTATACCATGGTATAACCGATGGCGATCAGCGCGTAGGCCGACCCCAGGGATATGCCTGTTATACAATTCTGAAGAAAAGTTGAAGCGTCCATTATTGTCTCCAATATTAAAATTTAGTCAAATTCCCATCGGTGTATTTTTTAAGCTTTGATGTTATAAGCTTATAGGCTTTATTCTTTTCGATTCTAATAATTTCATAAATAAGGCAGGAGAAGGATCCTCCTCCCGCCTTCATGATGATATTTTTTTTAGGGCTGTTACTGAACTGTTACAGCTTCCACAAATACGAACTCGCCATTTTCAACGGTCTTGATTACAGCCATGTTCTTTTGAGCATCGCCCAATTCGTCAAAGGTTATCGAACCGGTTACGCCTTCAAAGCCGTCTGTTTCATTCAGTGCTGCACGGATGGATTCGCCGTCAGTTGCTCCGGCTCTCTCGATAGCATCGATCAGAACCATGTAAGCATCATATCCTAAAGCGGATACGGCCGGAACCGGTGTGTAATATTCTGCGGAGAAACCGTCAACAAAATCCTTTGCGATCTGGCTGCTGTCAGCAAGGCCTGCATCGAAGAATGTTGAAAGAACGATGCCTTCAGCGTCAGCGCCGGCATTTTCAACGATGGAAATGTTTTCCCAAGTGTCTCCACCCATGATCGGGCAAGTGATTCCAAGGGCTCTCGCCTGCTTGATGATCAGCGGAGCAGTGGTGATGGAAGAAGGAGCAAAGATCACGTCTGGATTTGCTGCCTTCACGTTCTGCAGGATGGCGTTGAAATCAGCCTGATTCTGCTGGAAAGTCTGAGCTACAACGATGGAATTCTCATCGCCTGTCAGTTCTTTGAACGAATCCATAAAGAAGTTGCCGAGGCCTGTTGAATAGTCATCGCCAAGCTGAGTGATCACAGCAGCGGTCTTAGCGCCGTGCTGCACAGCGTAGTTTGCAACTACTGTTCCCTGGAAAGGATCCAGGAAGCATACTCTGAAATACCAGTCATTTGTATTGGTAACCTGCGGATTTGTGCATGAAGCTCCGATCGCCGGGATTCCAGCGCTTGAGAATACTTCACCAGCAGCGATGGAAACGCCGGATCCGTATGAGCCCAGAACTGCAACAACGCCCTGATCGATCAGGTAATTCGCAGATGTAACAGCAACGGTTTTGTCGGACTGGTTGTCGGATACAACCAATTCGATTTGGTATTCAACACCATCGATAGTGACTGTAGGCCTTACGGAATTGGCATAAGTCATACCGTCAACTTCCTGCTGTCCGCCGCCGCCGTTTTCACCGGTAAGAGGCTCGAACACACCAACTTTGATCACGTTCTCTGTCGCAGCTTCTTCGCCGCCGCCGCAACCTACTGCAAATACGGATACCACAAGGATCAGTACCAGCAGCAATGAAATCTTCTTCATAATTCTTCCTCCTTAGATTTTTGCATTAGTATAATATATAGCAAAACACCTTTATATTATATAGTTTTTTGGTAAAAAGTAAAGTGCATTAAAGTGTATTGATGTTCAGTATTTACATATTATGCAAGAAAGTTTCCAGGAGCTGTTTGAATTCATCGGCATCTGTAATGGCATTTACCGTCCGCTTGATTTCCGCACTGCCCCGCACTCCCTTCAAATACCATCCGACATGCTTCCTCATTTCCCTGACTGCTGCATACTGGCCTTTTAGCTCCAACAGCATATCCAGCTGCCTGATCATCATTGCGGCTCTTTCCGGCAGCTCAGGCGGTTCAGGTTTTTCCCGGCCCTCCCAAAGAGCAAGGCACTCCCTGAATATCCAGGGGTTGCCCATTGCCCCCCTGGCGATCATCACTGCGTCTGCGCCGGTCTTTTCCATCATGCTTATAGCATCTTCCCCCGTGAAACCGCCGCCATTCCCAATGAC
>CALBZG010000018.1 GCA_937889655.1 uncultured Clostridia bacterium | reverse complement strand
CTGGCCTACAGTATCGGAGCTATCGTAGGACCAAGACTTGCTGCGGTCATCGTTGAGACAAACAATGGTGATTATCAAATGGCCTTCATTATCACCGGCGTACTCTGCTCCGTCGGAGCAGTCATGGCGCTGCTGGCAAGAGCTCCGAAAGAGCCTGTCCAGAGTAAAGTCGAAATCAATGCAACAAGTGAGTTCAGCAAATAAGAATCGCTCTCAATAGACTGAACAGATACACATTAAGATCAAAATAGCAAGATGGCCCCGGCATGCCGGGGCCATCTGTTGTTTCGACAGGTTTCTAAATTTGATTAATATATTCCTATTTAAAAGGCAGCCAGCAAACTCTCGGCCTTGATTTTATTCCTTCATATAATTTTTTTCCTTCTTCGTATTTTGCTATAGCCATCTCGTCATTCAGCTCCAGCTGCGGGATTTTCGCTGCCTTTCCGTTCTTGCCTATGGCGACCATTATAAAATATGCCGTTAAAGCGCAGTTTTCTTCGCGCTTTTCCAGATCCTCAACATTGATCGTTACACTGATCAGCATAGAGGAGTTGGAGGTGTATATCAGTTCTCCATAGCTCGTGATCAGATTGCCTACATAAGCGGGGTTGTGAAAAGTGATCTGATCCACCGCTGCTGTGACATTGTTCATATGGCAATGCTTCTGAGCCACCACATATGCCGTATTGTCCATAATTTTCATCATTTCTCCGCCATGGACATTGCCGGCGGGATTCGCCTGATCCGGAAGAGCCATCTGAGCCATGACCGTTCTTGAGTGTGCTGCAGGGATTTTTTCATTCATATTATATATGTCTCCTTTTCGATTATGATTGCTTCTTAATTATAGTAGACCGCAGTTCAATTATAGACTATTTTTTCTCTTCGGTCCATGGTTGCTCATCGGTGCTTGTCGGTGCCCATTGGGACCGGATAGCTTGTATGTGTCGCCATATTTGATTTTGTAGTATAATGAGTAAGGTATGACCTTTTGATTTAAAGCGTATCGAAAGAGGAAAAGCGGATTATTAAAGATAGGAGCAAAAATATGTTGAGCAAGAAAGAAACAGCCCTGCTAATTGTAGATATGCAGTATGGCGGTGGAGCCCCAGACGGCTCTCTGGTAAAAATGCTGAATGTCGATGTTTCGAAGCAGGAGGATATCGTAACCCCGATCATTGGACTAAAAGACTATTTCAATAAGAATAGTATGATGGTCATCAACATCAAAACAGAATATAAGGAAGATTTCAGTGACTGGGAGATGCTGGATAAAAGATTTGAAGTCAAAAAGTACAAACATTTCATACAGGGCACACCAGATGCCGAAATCATACCGCCGTTGGCTCCTGCAGAAGGAGAAGAGCTCATCATCAAAAACAGATGGAATGCATTTTTCAACTTGAGGAACTATATAATATGTTCGATTGACTGAAGAGCCCGGCACGCATGCTGATGACAGAATATTGGCATTAAATAATTGTGCCTGCCCACAATTATAAGCCTTGGAATATCAGCATTTTTGTGCGTTGATACATATATGGCATGTTGTTCGCAAACACAAATTTTACATACAGAAATTGGTTGACAGAGACATGATAAAAAAGTATCATAAATTGACGAAAATAAAAAAAGGTGGTGTATTATGAAAACAAGGAAATTTTTAGTATTGTTACTTACACTCGTATTAGTAGTGGGAGCCTTTGCCGGTTGCGGTGGAGGAACAGAGGAAGAAGCGGCAACTGAAGTTAAAATCGGCGTGAACTACGAACTGACAGGAGCGGTTGCTTCTTACGGCGAAGCTTCTGTAAACGGCATTCAGATGGCATTTGACGAAATCAACGCAGCAGGCGGCATCAACGGAATGCAGATCGTACCTGTGATCGTTGACAACAAATCCGATGCGGCAGAAGCCACAACGCTGGCTACAAGACTTATGACTCAAGAAGGCGTAGTAGCTTGTCTTGGACCTGCAACTTCCGGAGATTTCATGGCTACGATCCCAGTGGCAATGGGCAACTCCATTCCAGTCATCTCAAACTCTGCAACAGCTGACGAAGGAATCACAACAGATGCTGACGGAAACGTGAATGATTTCGTATTCCGTATCTGCTTCAATGATTCATTCCAGGGAATAACAATGGCTAACTTTGCATCAAAGAATCTGAGCGCAACCAAAGCCGTAATCATTCAGGACAATTCCAGCGATTACGCCAAGGGCCTTGCCAAGAACTTTGTAGCAACATTTGAAGCCAGCGGCGGGACCATCGTGGCACAGGAAGGCTATGTTGCAAAGGATAAGGACTTCAACGCCATCTTGACAAGCATCAAGGGCCAGGAATTCGATGTGATCTTCCTGCCGGGCTACTATCAGGAAGCCGGACTGATCATCAAGCAGGCCCGCGATCTGGGCATCACTGCTCCGATCCTTGGAGCCGACGGTTTTGACTCTCCGGTTCTTTTGGAGCTTGCAGGCGCAACAGCACTGAATGATGTATATTTCTCCAACCATTACTCTTCGCTGGATGAGAGCCCTATCGTTCAGGATTTCATCAAGGCTTATACTGAAAAGTATGGAGTAGAGCCAAATGCATTCAACGCTCTTGGCTATGACCTGGGCATGTTCATCGTAGACGCTATCCAAAGAGCTGGATCCACTGATCCTGTAGCAATCAAGGACGCGCTGGCTGCAACTGAGAATTTCGAAGGCATAACCGGATCTTTCAGCATGGGCGAAGATCATAACCCTATCAAGTCCATCGTTGTAATCGGCCTTGTAGACGGAGTTCAGGCAAACACTGTAAGAGTAGACGCAGAATAAGCCGGACAAATAAGTATTATTAACCAATAAATATTTCAATTAAGTTAGGGCATTGGGTTGCTCTAACTTAATTGTTTTAGTGCCAAATCGCGCTAATGCGTTAAGGCAACAAAACAAGCCATATTAAAACGGAGGTGCAAACCTTGGATCAATTCTTGCAGCAAATGGTAAACGGCATATCGCTGGGCAGCATCTATGCCCTGATAGCTTTGGGATATACCATGGTTTACGGTATTATTAAACTTATAAACTTCGCCCACGGAGATGTTTATATGGTGGGTGCTTATGTTGGGTTTGCTGTTACCACCTACGCGCAGATGGGATTCTTCCCGGCGCTCATCATCTCAATATTATCATGCGCCCTGCTGGGTGTTATTATTGAAAGAGTCGCATACAAGCCACTCAGAGCTTCCACCAGAATCGCAGTCCTTATAACAGCCATAGGCATGTCGTTTCTGCTGGAATACGTTATGATGTTTTTCGTGGGAGCGGAAGTCAGATCCTATCCTAAGGTCCTTTCGGACAAGTCGTTTCGCTTGGGCGAAATCATGCTGAATATGCAGCAGATATATATTATTGCAACTGCCATTGTCTTAATGGTGTTGCTTCAGTTTATTGTGCATAAAACTAAAATGGGCAAAGCCATGCGAGCTGTTTCCATCGATCAGGATGCAGCTCAGCTGATGGGGATCAAGGTTGACCGGACCATTTCCTTCACCTTTGCTCTGGGCTCCGGACTTGCAGGTGCAGCCGGGGTTTTAGTGGGGATATATTACAATTCCATAGATCCGCTTATGGGCATGATGCCGGGCTTGAAGGCCTTCGTCGCAGCAGTATTCGGCGGGATAGGAAGCATCCCGGGCGCTATGATCGGCGGACTTGGCATCGGCATAATGGAGACTCTGGTTTCCGGCTACGGCAATTCCATGTATCGGGATGCGGCGGTATTTGCTTTCCTGATCGTCATACTGATCGTGAAGCCGACGGGCATACTCGGCAAGAATACGAAAGAGAAGGTGTGATATATGAGAGCATTGACGAAAAAGAATTTTATGATTCTGGGTTCAATTATATTGACCTTTGCTATCGTCCAGGGTTTGCTGGCCGCAGGCATACTCAGCAAATTCTATGAAATCACCCTGGCAACGATCTGCATCAACATTATTCTCGCAGTAAGTCTTAACCTGGTAACCGGATTCACCGGCCAGTTTTCCCTGGGGCATGCGGGATTTATGTCTATCGGGGCGTATGTATGCGCCATCATCAAT
The DNA here is from genome assembly GCA_937889655.1 of uncultured Clostridia bacterium. Lineage (GTDB taxonomy): Bacteria > Bacillota > Clostridia > Peptostreptococcales > Anaerovoracaceae > CALBZG01. Next base: position 1,073 of record CALBZG010000018.1, on the reverse strand, counting down.
ATGAATATGAAGTCCACGAGCGGCTTTCTTTTAGGACTTTTTGCAGGAGCCATTGCGGCCGCCTTCGTGGGGGTCCTGATCGGCATCCCGACCCTGCGGCTAAAAGGCGACTACCTTGCTATCGCCACTCTAGGCATGGCTGAAATCATCAGGGTCATTTTTTTAAATATGGAAATCACCAATGGAGCCGCCGGCCTCAACGGGATCCCACGGTTCGCCAATTGGTTGTGGCTGTTTTTCTTCACCGTGATCAGTGTTGTTTTCATCAACAACTTCATCAAATCATCCCATGGCAGAGCCTGCATATCGATACGTGAAGACGAAATAGCTGCGGAGTCCATGGGCATCAATACCACGAAATATAAGGTCATGGCCTTTGCCATAGGCGCATTCTTCGCAGGCATTGCCGGAGCTCTTTATTCATCCTATTTCTATTTCCTGAAGCCGGATCTGTTCGGATTCATGAAATCTGTGGACATCCTGGTCATCGTTGTTCTGGGGGGCCTGGGAAGCCTCACAGGCTCTGTAGTCGCAGCGGTGCTGCTGGCGGTGATGACCACCTTCCTGCAATCCTTTACAGCAGTGAGGATGATCGTATATGCAGCATTGCTTGTGCTGATCATGATATTCAGGCCGAAAGGGCTTATGGGAGATAAGGAGATCAACGATCTGCTAAAATTCGGCCCCAAAAATGAGAAGATCGAGTAAAGGAGGAGAAGCAAATGTCACTTTTGACCATTAATAAATTAACAAAATCCTTTGGCGGATTGACAGCTGTCTCCAATGTAAGCATGTATGTCGACAAAGGCGAGCTAGTGGGACTTATCGGTCCTAACGGCGCAGGCAAGACCACGCTGTTCAATCTTCTTACAGGCGTATACGTTCCAACCTCCGGCAGCATCAAGCTGGAAAAAGACGGCGCAGAAAAAGAGCTCGGAGGACTGAAGCCTTACAATATAACAAAAACCGGCGTTGCCCGGACCTTCCAGAATATCAGACTTTTTAAAGACTTATCGGTTCTTGACAATGTAAGGATCGCCATGCATCGAAATGTCCGCTATCAATTACCTTCG
>CALBZG010000017.1 GCA_937889655.1 uncultured Clostridia bacterium | reverse complement strand
GCCAAGGAACTGAGAATCAAAAGAAGCTGGGGAATTACGAATATGAAGCGGATGTCTTGATCGTGGGCAGCGGTGCAGCAGCATTCTCCGCGGCGATAACCGCCAGAAAAAAGGGCGCCAGCGTCATCATGTTTGAAAAGGCGTCAACGATAGGCGGAACCACCATACGATCAGGAGGGGGTTATTGGACGCCTAACAACAGTTTTCAAAGAGAACTGGGGATCGAAGATAAAAAGGAAGACGCACTGAGGTATATGGCAAGGTATTCATATCCTCATCTCTATAATCCTGATGCGCCGATGTTCGGTATCCCAGCCAATGAATATGAAATCATGGAAGCATTTTATGACAAGGCTTCTGAAACTGTTGAATTTCTATCGGATTGCGGTGCCTTGGAAAGCATTCAGGATATCAACTGGACAGGAAAACCGCAGGTCGATTATATGGACCATTTGCCTGAAAACAAGGGCGTTCGAGGAAGAGTATTGTTCTCCAAAAATCCAGAGGGAAAACTAAGCTATGGATTTGAAATGATCAGGCAGCTGGAAAGCTGGGCCAGAGCCAATCAGATCCAAATACTGACGAATCATCAGGTCATGAAAATCATCCAGAACGATGCAAAAGAAATAACCGGTCTGGAAGTTGTCAGGGAAGGGAAAGAGATCGTCAGAGCCAAAGCGAATAAGGCCGTCATTTTTGGCAGTGGCGGGTATTCGCATAATCCTGAATTGATGCTTCATTTTCAAAGAGGGCCGCATTATGGAGGATGTTCAGCACCAACCAATACAGGAGATTTTATCACTATGGCTATTGAGATCGGCGCAAAGATGGGGAATATGGCAGGGGCTTTCCGAGCCGAAAGCATCCTGGAAAACGTGCTGGCCTATCCGGGAGGTTCGAATAACGTTTTTTATATCCCTGGAGACAGTGTAATAGAAGTGAACCAATACGGGAAGCGCATCATGGATGAAAAGAGAAATTATACAGATAGGACGATGCTGCATTTTGTCTGGGACCCTCAAAAAGCTGAATGGACCAATATGCTGGTTTTCATGATCTATGACAAACGTACAGCAGAGCTTTGGCAGGGATTCCCACCGTATCCGGTCCTAAGCGATGGACTATCTTCTTATATCATTGCAGCCGATACCATAGATGATTTGGCAGAGGCTCTGTCAATCCGGCTCAAATCGCTGGAAGCCCATACGGGAGGCTTTAGATTGTCTTACGAATTCCTCCCGAATTTAAAAGAGACCATATTACGGTACAATATATTTGCCAAGACCGGCAAAGACATGGACTTTCAACGTGGTGATTTTAATTATGACAAGGAATGGACGACTTTTCCGCCTACGATACCGGGCGCTGCCTGGCCACCGGAGGGCAGTCCGAATTATACCATGTATCCCCTCAGCAACACCGGTCCGTACTACGCGATCATCCTGGCAGCCGGAACGCTGGACACCAACGGCGGACCGATGATAGATAAATATGCAAGGATATTGGATGTTCATGGAAATCCTATACGCGGTCTTTACGGGGCGGGCAACTGCATCGCTTCGCCGACAGCGAACGCCTACTGGGGAGCGGGCAGCACCATCGGTCCGGCTATAACATTTGGATATATTGCCGGAAGCAATGCCGTTTTGGAAGAAATAAAGTGATGATAAAAATAAAAGAGGCGCAGAAAGGTGTGGCAGCAAATGGTTATCGGAGCAGCAAAAATAACGATATATGCGCCATGGGTACATTCTCTGAAGGAAAAGCGCATGATCGTCAAAAGCCTTAGTGCAAAAGTGCGCAACAAATTCAATGTATCAATAGCGGAAATCGAAGATCAGGACCTTCATCAGCGCATAGTTTTCGGATTTGCCTGTGTAGCTGGGGAATCAGCTGTTGCGGACAGCGTGATCGATCACGTACTCAATTTTATAGAAGCCAATACAGAAGGCGAACTGATAGGTATTGAACGGGAGTTGAGATAATGGATATTCAAGTCAATATGATCCAGATGATAGGATTCGCTGTTGTAGTATTTCTGGCCGGAAACTTCATTGTCAACAAAGTGGAGTTTCTTAAAAAATATTGCATTCCGGCGGCTGTAGTAGGCGGACTTTTATTTACCCTGATACATTTGGCAGGGCACTATACAGGTTCATTTTCGTTCGTCTTTGATATGTCGTTGAAGAACTTTTTTATGGTTGGGTTTTTCTCAACCATTGGCTTTGCCGCCAGCCTCAGGATCGTTAAACAAGGGGGAAAGGCCATCGCGCTATTGCTGCTGTGCTCTGTGATCATGCTGGTTCTGCAGAATATATGGGGAACCACCGTTTGCAGTGCCTTTGGGCTGAACCCGCTGCTGGGTATGAGCGTCGGATCCATATCGCTTATGGGAGGGCCTGCCACTTCTGCTGCATTGGCGCCTATTCTGGAAGCTAACGGAGCGGACAACGCCACTACCATAGCGATTGCTTCAGCGGTGGCCGGAATCATACTGGCTGATCTGATAGCCGGCCCTATTGCAAAATATTTGATCGATAAAAAAGGGCTCGTACAGAAGGCCGAAGAGGCGGACAGAGCGGAGGGAACAGCAAAAGTTGATTTTTCCAAATACCAGATCAAAACCGATGAGCAGGATAAAATCAGCATACAAGATTTCAGTAAGGGGTTTTTCTATATGATGATCGTTATGACAGTTGGATCATTGGTCTCCATGCTCATGAACAAGGTCGGGATGCTATTGCCTGAGTATATAGGTGCAATATTCACTGCAGCAGTGGTCCGAAATGTCGCTGATGCAGGAAAAGTCGAATTGCCTATCAATGCGATAAATGCCATGGGAAAGGTTTTTTTGAACATATTCCTAACCATGACGATCATGTCGTTGGAGGTCTGGAAAATAGCCGGAATGGCCCTGCCGTTGATGGTGGTATTGCTGGGACAGGTGATCCTTATGGTTATGTTTACAATATTTGTCGTATTCAACCTTCTAGGGAAGGATTATGACAGTGCAGTTATTTGTGCCGGATTTTACGGCTATGCCATTGGAGTGGTGCCGAATTCGGTTGTCAGCATGAATGCCGTGACAGAAAAATACGGGAGGCAGTCGCCGAAAGCGTTCTTTACCGTGCCGATCGTTGGAGGCTTTCTGATCGACCTTGTATTGGGCGTCATCGTGATCGAGCATATGGCGATCATATTGACGGGCGGGTTATAATGTTTGTCATGCTGCGTTGAGGGGTAAATTCAAATATAACTAAAACATTTTATGTAGATTTAAAGGAGGGCAATACGATGGATTTTATAGCAGGATTGGATGAAATCAAAGAAAACATAGAGACCTTCGATAAGTATCTTCAGGATCCGGCAATGCATGAATTTGCAGTCGGCCTGATCAAGGAAGGCACATGTTTTGTTGCTGTTAAAAAAGACAATAAGTTTCGTTTTTACCCAAGCAAATTTGTAGGCTACAAGAATAACAGCTTTGATTCTTACAATAGGCACGTGAAAGAAAGCGGAAAAGACACAATCCCCAATATCAGTTCCATCCTGAAGCACATGCCCGATCCGTCTAAAGACATGGATAAGGAATTCATGGAGTTCTGTAAAGATTTGTTCTTTTCCGGAAAC
>CALBZG010000016.1 GCA_937889655.1 uncultured Clostridia bacterium | reverse complement strand
AGAAAAGATTCGGGAAGACATGAAGCTCAAAAATATACGTATCGAAACGACAGGCTCTCAAGTAGGACAGATCAACGGTATTTCGGTTATAGAAATTGATGGGCACACTTTTGGGATCCCTTCGAGAATAACCGCCAGAACATATGCCGGACACGACGGTGTTATCGATATCGAAAGAGAATCAGAAATGAGCGGCAATATACACACCAAGGGTGTTCTGACATTGGTTGGATACCTGGGTGGTAAATTCGGACGAAAAAAGCAAATGAGCCTGACAGCGCAGATCACTTTTGAGCAGAATTATTTAGGAGTAGAAGGCGACAGCGCATCAAGTACGGAACTATATGCGATCCTGTCAAGTATTTCCGGCATACCTCTGAAACAAGGTATTGCAGTTACGGGGTCCATCGATCAACATGGAACTGTACAGTCGATCGGAAGTGTAACGCAAAAAATCGAAGGATTTTTCGATTTATGCAATGAAATGGATTTGACAGGAGATCAGGGAGTGATCATACCTGCACAGAATCTAAGCAATTTGATGCTGAAGGATGAGGTTTTAAATGCGGTCAAGGCTCAAAAGTTTCATGTCTATGCCGTTGAAAATGTTGAACAAGGTATTGAGATATTAACTGGGCTTCCGGTGGGGAAAATAGAAAAAGGTGGAAAATACACAAAGAATAGTGTTTTCGGCATGGTTGAGAAGAAACTTCAAGAGTTTAACAAAGGTTTGATGCCGGTTTCTATTGACAGTGCAAATCCTCGATGATAATATTAATGAAATTGAATAATTATCTTCAGGGCAGGGTGAAAGTCCCTACCGGTGGTTATAGCCCACGAGCCGCAAGGTATGATTCGGTGAAACTCCGAAGCCGACAGTATAGTCTGGATGGAAGAAGATGGAACTGTTTAGAACGGTTTAGTTTTGTTTTATTGTTTTGATGCTCTGGATGTAATCATTCCAGAGCTTTTTATTTCCATTAATTTTAAAGGGGATATGTATATGTCTCATGAACAGTTCATGCAAATTGCACTGAATGAAGCGATGAAAGGCTGTGGCCGGGTGAACCCAAATCCCATGGTTGGCGCTGTCATCGTTAAACAAGATAAAATAATTGCCACAGGATTCCATGAAAAATATGGCGGGTTTCATGCCGAGAGAAATGCCATCATGGCATCTGATCGCAGTCTCAAAGGCGCTACCATGTATGTTACCCTGGAACCTTGCTGTCACTTCGGAAAGACGCCGCCTTGCACAGATGCGATTATCGAAAGTGGAATAGCTACTGTGGTGGTCGGTGCTGAAGATCCTAATGTAAAAGTCGCAGGGAAAGGCATAAAAATCCTTCAAGACCATGGCATCGATGTGGTCCTGGGTGTATTGGAAGAACAATGCAAGGATTTGAATGAAGTCTTTTTCCACTTCATAACCTCAAGAACTCCTTTTGTGGCGATGAAATATGCGATGACCATGGATGGCAAAATAGCGACATATAGTGGGAAATCAAAATGGATAACCGATGGGCCCGCAAGAGAACACACCCATACACTACGGAATCGTTACTCGGCCATAATGGTTGGGATAGGAACTGTATTGGCTGATGATCCTCAATTGACTTGCCGGAGCCCCGGCGGCAGAAATCCAGTTCGGATCATTTGCGACAGCAAGCTAAGGATACCTGAGGATTCCAACATAGTCCAAACAGCAGCAGATGTTGAAACCTATGTAGCAACGCTTGTTCCTGAAAACGAAAAAACCAGACGACTTGAAGATAAAGGTGTACATATCATCCATGTAAATGAAAAAGAAGGCAGGATCGATCTACAGCATTTGATGGCTATCCTGGGTGGAAAAAACATTGACAGCATTTTGCTCGAAGGAGGCTCCGAACTCCATGCTTCCGCGCTGAAAAGCAAAATAGTCAATAAAGCTTTTGTTTATATGGCACCTAAAATATTTGGAGGAAACCAGGCAAAATCTCCTGTGGGCGGTAGAGGGATAGACGATCCGTCGGATGCTTATATGTTTAAAAAAATGGGATGTAGAATGATAGGCGATGATATCCTATTGGAATATAAATTAATATGAGGAGTTGTTATGTTTACAGGCATCATTGAAGAAACAGGAGAAATAATCTCAAATCAAAAAGGTTCAAAATCAGCTATTTTGACGATCAAAGGCTCAAAGATTTTCGGAAGCTTATACTTGGGAGACAGCGTGGCGGTCAACGGCGTATGCCTAACGGTGGCGGAATTGGGCAACAACACGTTTAAAGCTGATGTTATGAATGAAACGTTGAGCCGCAGCAATTTGGGATCTTTAAGATCGGGAAGCCCCGTAAATCTAGAACGCGCCATGAGTGCAGACGGCAGATTTGGCGGCCATATCGTATCCGGGCATATCGACGGTACAGGAACGATCATCAGTAGGCAAAAAGATGATAATGCTGTATGGATCACGGTTTCGGCGCCAAAAGGCTTGTTGAAATATATCATTGAAAAAGGATCCATAGCCATCGATGGAATAAGTTTGACGGTAGCAAAGGTGACAGATCAGAATTTTTCTGTTTCAGTCATCCCTCACACAGCGAAATCCACGACCCTGCTGGATAAAGGCATAGGTGATAGTGTTAATCTGGAAAACGATATTATCGGCAAATATATAGAAAGATTTTTATCATTTGATAAGGCAGATACGCAAAAAGGAAACGGTATAACTTATGAATTCCTTGCGAAGGCCGGATTTTAAGAAATAGAGGTGAAAGAAATGTTCAAATTCAACACGATCGAAGAAGCTCTGGAAGAATTAAGAAATGGAAAGATCATTTTGGTAACGGACGACGAAGACCGGGAAAACGAAGGGGATTTTATTTGTGCAGCTCAATTTGCCACCACAGAAAATGTGAACTTCATGGCCACTTATGGAAAGGGTCTGATTTGCATGCCTATGGGCAAAGCATTGGTGGAGAAGCTCCAGATCCCTCAGATGGTTTCATATAATACAGACAATCACGAGACCGCTTTTACAGTGTCCATCGATCATATCGATACCACCACAGGCATATCGGCTCGGGAACGCTCCCTGACTGCTCTCAAATGCGTTGAGGATGATGCAAAGCCCCAGGATTTTAGAAGACCTGGGCATATGTTCCCATTATTGTCGAAAAGGAACGGTGTTTTGGAACGAAACGGCCATACCGAGGCAACTGTTGACCTGATGCGCATGGCTGGTTTGAAGGAATGCGGTCTTTGCTGTGAGATCATGAGAGAAGACGGTACGATGATGAGGACTCCGGAGTTGATCCAGCTGGCCGAAGAGTTTGAATTGAAATTTATTACTATTAAAGATCTTCAGGACTACAGGAAAAAACATGACAAGTTGGTAGAATGTGTCGCAGTAACCAAAATGCCTACAAAGTATGGAGAATTTACTGCCTATGGATATATCAACAAACTGAACGGAGAACATCACGTAGCCCTTGTAAAAGGTGATATCGGCGATGGAAAGGATATCTTATGCCGGGTCCACTCTGAATGTCTGACAGGCGATGTGTTCGGTTCTTCCAGATGCGATTGCGGCGAACAGTTTGCCGCCGCCATGAAGCAGATCGAAAAAGAAGGCCGTGGGATCCTTCTATATATGAGGCAGGAAGGCCGCGGAATCGGGCTGATGAACAAGCTCAGAGCTTATGAGCTGCAGGATGACGGCATGGACACCGTCCAGGCAAATTTGGCGTTGGGATTCGAAGAAGATCTAAGAGAGTATTATATCGGCGCCCAGATCCTCAGAGACATAGGAGCAAAAACCTTAAGATTGCTTACAAATAATCCTCAAAAGGTTTACGGACTTGCTGACTTTGGCCTTGAAATCATCGAGCGTCTTCCAATACAAATGGAAGCAACCGAACATGATGCTTTTTACTTGAAAACCAAGCAGGAAAAAATGGGACATATATTGAATTATTAATAAAAAAAGGAGATAATAAGATGAAGATTTATGAAGGCAAACTGGTATCGGAAAATGTAAAGATCGGTATTGTGGCAGCGAGATTCAACGAGTTCATTGTTTCGAAGCTGTTGGCTGGAGCACTGGACGGACTGAGCCGTCATAATGTAAAAGAGGAAGATATAGAAATCGCATGGGTGCCTGGAGCGTTTGAAATACCATTAGTGGCATCGATGATGGCCAGCAGCGGAAAATATGATGCCGTGATATGCCTGGGTGCTGTCATCAGAGGGAACACCTCTCACTATGATTATGTTTGCAGCGAGGTATCAAAGGGTATAGCCAATGTAACCCTGAAAACAAATATTCCGGTGATGTTTGGAGTGGTTACTACAGAAAATATTGAACAGGCCATCGAACGGGCCGGTACGAAGGCAG
>CALBZG010000015.1 GCA_937889655.1 uncultured Clostridia bacterium | reverse complement strand
AACTTTGAGTCAGGAGAAATTTTTCTGCCTCAGCTGCTTCTCTCTGCGGGCGTCGCCCAGGGCGCCTTTGATCTGATCAAAGCCAAATTGGCAGCGGACAGCAATATCAGGGAAAGCAAAGGCAAAATTGTACTGGCCACGGTTAAGGGCGATATACACGATATTGGCAAGAACATTGTCAAGGTGCTGCTGGAAAACTACGGATATCAGGTGATCGATCTGGGCAAGGATGTCGAGCCGCAAAAAATTGTCGATGCCGTCGTCCGGGAAGATGCAAAATTAGTTGGGCTATCAGCACTGATGACCACCACCTTAAAAAGCATGGAGCAAACCATAGCATTGTTGAAAAAAAATGATCTGCCGTGCTCCGTCATGGTTGGCGGGGCGGTGCTTACCGCGGAATATTCAACAAAAATGGGCGCTGACTATTATGCCCGAGATGCCAAGGAAGCAGTGGATATTGCCAAATCTTTCTTTAATCCATTGTAAAGTTTATGTGAGTTTTATACCGCAATATTGTACCGCTGCTGTTACTGTGATATAATAAGCACCGGTTTTATGAAGACGTATTGAAATGCGTCTATGACATATGACCTTGGAAGGAAAAGGAATGAGAAAAACTGCCAGCGGCAATAAACCGTCAACAAAACCGGCTTTTATAAAAACTTTCATCATATTTTTTCTGGCTCTGACTGTGGCCATCACAGGAGGGATATTTCTGGTAACCGGAGCAGGCAATGTTGCGATTTTCGGGGGAGACAACCCAGTGCTTGCAGAGGAACTGGATACTATAGTAGATCCTGACAGCCCATTTTTTGACGCTTTTACCAATTCCAACAGAGTCAATGTGCTTTGCCTCGGTGTCAACAGCAATATGGCGGATACGATCATGCTTGTGAGTTTTGATATGGATGCCAAACATGTGGATATAATAAGTGTCCCACGGGACACCTATTATTATCGGGAGGGGCATGCGGATCTGGCGGCTCATAAGATCAACGCCGTCATGCCGGCGGACGGTGCCGTTGGAATGGCCAAGGCTGTCAGCGAAACACTCCTGGGTATCCCGATCAACTACTATATGACGATAGAATATGATGGGGTCAAGGAAATCGTTGATGTCATGGGAGGCGTTCCGATGGACATCAAACAGGACATGTACTATTCTGATCCTTATGACAAGCCTCCTTTGGTTATCGATATCGATAAAGGCTATCAGGTACTGGATGGGGACCATGCCGTTCAGTTTCTGCGATACAGAAAAGGCTATAGCGATGCTGACATTGGACGGGTCAAAGCCCAGCAGGAATTTGTCAAAGCAGCCTTTAAGCAGGCTCTCGGTCTTGACTTCATGAAGGTAGTGAAGACCGGCTTCGAAGTGGTGGACTCGGATCTGAAGCTCAGGACCTGCATCTCCCTGGCTACCAAAGCTTTGGGGATGAGTGCTGAAGATATGGCCACCTATACGATGCCTCACACCCTTTATGACCAATCGCCGTGGTATGTAATTGCGGACGGCGAAGGAATTGAACAAATGTTAACGCAAATATATACGATCCAATCTGAAACAACCACCGACGGCGCCGTAACAACCGATAACGCCGTAACATCTGATAATTAGTTAGATTCTTGAGGGGCGGCAGTCTCCGCCCCGTTTTATTCCAATATAGTATTCGTTGTAATAGTGATAATAGGTTGCCCAAAAGAAAGGAGCGCACTCGCGTGTGGTTTTGGTATGGTAAGAAAAAAACAAACGGATGAAGAGCTTTCACCCCAGGCTGTTGCTGCTTCCAAGGTAAGAATTGCAGAAAAGGCGGTCCCTCTGCTGAAGGAGGAGGAAGAATTCGTTCTGATCCCTCAGGAAGAACTCTCTCTGGATCAAGAAGTTCCGGAGGAAGAGGTCAAAGCATTGGAGGAAGCTGTAAAAGCTGAAACCTCACGCGGCACAAAAGTGGGCCCCAGTGAAGACAGACCTGAAATGGAAGGCGTTTTGGACCTGGCTGAAGGCGGATTTGGATTTCTGCGGTTTTCCAACTTTCTGACTTCGGCGGAGGACATCTACGTATCTCCATCTCAAATAAGAAGGTTCAATTTGAAGACAGGCGATAAAATAAGGGGAATCGCCAGAAAACCGAATCCCGGTGAACGATTTGGGGCATTGCTGTATGTTGTGTCAGTCAATGGCGATGAACCGGGAGCGGCCATCAGACGTCCGGATTTCGATTCCCTGACACCGGTATTCCCTTACCAGAGGCTTTCCATGGAAACCGAAAGCAGGGATACGTCCATGCGTCTGATCGATTTGGTGGCACCTATCGGGAAGGGACAGAGGGGGCTGATCGTCGCTCCTCCAAAAGCCGGGAAAACCATACTACTGAAGAAAATCGCCAACAGCATCGAAAAAAGGTATCCGGAAATAGAGCTTATCGTTCTTTTAGTCGACGAGCGGCCTGAAGAAGTGACGGATATGAAGCGATCGCTATCGGGAGGCGAAGTGATATACTCAACATTCGACGAACTGCCACAGCATCATGTCAAGGTTGCTGAAATGGTCCTCTCCAGAGCCCAGCGCCTTGTGGAGCATGGCAAAGATGTTGTTATCCTGCTGGATTCCATCACCAGGCTTGCAAGGGCTTATAATATGGTGGTGCCTCCTTCCGGGAGAACCCTCAGCGGCGGCCTCGATCCTGGAGCTTTGCACAAACCCAAAAAGTTCTTCGGAGCAGCAAGGAAGCTTGAGGAGGGCGGATCCATCACGATCCTAGCGACAGCCCTGGTGGAAACCGGTTCAAGGATGGACGATGTTATATTTGAAGAATTCAAGGGGACGGGCAACATGGAGCTCCATCTGGACAGGAAACTGTCCGAAAGGAGGATTTTCCCGGCATTGGATTTGAACAAATCCGGTACGCGGCGCGAAGACCTTTTGATGAACCAGGACGAGCTGCAAGCCGTATGGGCTATGAGAAGAGCCCTTTCGAACAGGGATACGCAAGAGGTAACGGAAAGCATCATTGACACATTGGTCCACACGAAGACCAATAAGGATTTTATTGAGATCATCAAGAAGACCATGATCGATTAGTCTTATTAAATAAAAATGCCGGGGAAGTCCCGGAAAGGTATGTTTTAATGGATTTTAAAAAAATATTTGTGAAAGACGCCTGTCCGACTAAAATAGGAGGCCAGGCTGTCATGGAAGGGATCATGATGCGGGGAGAAAATCGCGCCGCGACGGTGATCCGCCTTCCCAATAAAACGATGCATATAAGGTCGGAAAATGTACCGGGCAAAAGTCGGCTCGCCCGGATCCCGTTTATCAGAGGCGTAGCGATCTTCGTCGGATCTCTCATTCAGGGGACCAAAACTATCATGTATTCCGCTGATGTTCTGGAGTCCTATGACGGACCCGGGGCTGAGACGTACGAAAAAGGAAAATTCGAGTTGTGGATGATCAAGA
>CALBZG010000014.1 GCA_937889655.1 uncultured Clostridia bacterium | reverse complement strand
CCTTGAGCACCTTGAGCTTTTTCATACATCTTGGATGATATCAAATGGAATTCTTCTGTAAGCTTGTCTGTGAGATCCTTGATTTCTTCTGTCGTGCCTGTCTCAAGGGCTTTTGAAAGAGATTCTTTGGCCCCGTTTATTTTAGCCTTCTCATCCTCTGTCAAGGATGCGTCGAGTTCCTTCAATGATTTTTCAGTTTCATAAATCAGCGTTTCAGCCTTGTTTCTTGTTTCCACTTCCTCTTTGCGCTTTTTGTCTTCGGCAGCATACATTTCAGCTTCCTTAACCTTTGCTTTGATTTCATCTTCACTCAGCTTTGTGGAAGAAGTGATGGTGATCCTCTGTTCACGGCCCGTGCCCATGTCTTTGGCGGATACATTCACGATGCCGTTTGCATCGATATCGAAGGTGACCTCGATTTGCGGTATGCCTCTAGGGGCTGGCGGGATTCCGGTGAGCTGGAATCTTCCCAGCGTGATATTGCCTGCAGCCATTTCTCTTTCACCCTGCATTACATGGATGTCCACAGCGGTCTGATTATCCGCTGCTGTGGAGAATATCTGACTCTTCTTGGTCGGGATGGTAGTATTTCTTTCAATGAGTCTCGTTGCAACACCGCCTAAAGTTTCTATCGAGAGCGAAAGCGGTGTTACGTCAAGCAAGAGTACATCGTGCACTTCGCCTGTCAGAACGCCGGCCTGGATCGCGGCGCCAACAGCGACGCATTCATCAGGATTGATACCTTTGAAAGGCTCTTTTCCGGTGATTTTCTTAACTGTTTCGTAAACAAGTGGGACCCTTGTGGATCCGCCGACGAGGATCACCTTTTCGATATCGGAATTGGTCACGCCTGCGTCAGCCATGGCTTTCTTCATCGGTTCAATGGTCTTTTCAACCAATTCCGCTATGAGCTGTTCAAATTTTGCTCTGGTTATGGTCATGTCCAAGTTGAGCGGACCGTCTGAAGTTACCGTGATAAACGGCAGATTGACATTGGTGGACTGTGCACTTGAAAGTTCCTTTTTCGCTTTTTCAGCAGCCTCTTTCAGTCTTTGATGAGCCATCTTGTCTTTTCTTAAATCAATTCCATGTTCTTTGCCAAAGCTGTCCGCAATGAAATTCAAAAGAATTTCGTCGAAATCGTCGCCGCCCAGTCTATTGTTTCCGTTGGTAGCCAGAACTTCGAAAACCCCGTCGCCCAGTTCCAGTATTGAAACGTCGAAGGTGCCTCCCCCTAAGTCATAAACCAATATTTTATGGGAGCTGATCTCTTTGTCCAGACCATAAGCTAAGGAAGCCGCTGTCGGTTCATTGATGATTCTTTCTACTTCAAGACCTGCGATTTTACCTGCATCTTTTGTCGCCTGCTTCTGGCTGTCTGTAAAATATGCAGGCACTGTGATGACAGCTTTTGTTACCTTCTCGCCCAGATAAGCCTCTGCATCTGCTTTAAGCTTTGCGAGGATCATAGCCGATATGTCCTGAGGTGTGTAAACCTTGCCGTCTATTTCTACAGTATGTGAGGATCCCATATGTCTCTTGATGGACGCTATGGTTCTGTCCGGGTTGGTGATTGCCTGCCTCTTGGCCGTTTCACCTACAAGTCTTTCTCCGTTTTTTGCAAAACCAACGATGGAAGGTGTGGTTCTATTTCCCTCTGCATTAGGTATAACTACAGGCTCTCCGCCTTCCAGCACAGCAACGCAGCTGTTTGTAGTTCCTAAGTCGATCCCTATTACTTTACTCATTTTTATTCTCCTTTTTTAAATCTGTTTATATACTTTGAAAACTGTTTTTTATTTTGCAACTTTGACCAGTGAATGTCTGATCACTTTTTTATTGAGCATATACCCCTTTTGAAGCACAGCGGTTACGATGCCGCTTTCATGAGCGTCGGAATCCTCCATGAGCAACGCATTGTGATAGCCGGGATCAAACTCCTTGCCTTCCGCTTCGATTTCTTCCAGTCCGACTCTCTCAAGTACACTCCGAAATTGTTTATAGATCATGTTCATGCCTTCCAGCAATCCGTCGCTGCCGTTGCCTTCCTGGCATAAGGCCCTCTCAAAATTGTCCAGAACATCAAGCATCTCTGTCACGAGTTTTTCATTTGCATAAGAGTGAATATCGTTGCGCTCTTTTTCACAACGCCTCCGATAATTTTGAAAGTCAGCGGCCAATCTTAAATACTTGGTTTCCATTTCTTCGAATTGGCTCTTGTCCTGTGACGCCTCCCCTACTGATGCTTGATTCTTCATATCTTCCACGGCGCTTTCATTTACAGGCGGTTTCTCATGATGCGTCTTTTCGGCCGTGCTTTTCTTCTTTTCAGTATTCTTTTCCAAATCCTTATCCCCTTTGCTATTACTCATCGTTATCATATCCTCCAGTCAGCTTGAATGAATTTTCAAGATTCTCCGTTAAAAATTCAATGACTGATGTGACTTCTCCGTATTTCATCCTGGTAGGCCCGATAACACCCAGCTTGCCAACCATGCGACCGTCCACATGATATGTGGCAGTGACAAGGCTGCAATCCTGCATTATTTCGTCAGTGTTTTCATCTCCAATAGTTATGATCACACCGTTTCCTCTGTTGACCAGAGTCTTTGTAAAATCATCTTTACGATTGAGCATTTCAAGAAACGCCTTGGCTTTGTCAAGATCATTGTACTCCGGTATGTTGAATATATTGGTCAAACCATCCATATAGAGCTGTACATTCAACATGTCTTCCAGGGTTTTCATAAAGTTTGGTATGATGTTCTCTGCCAATCCGCAAAGGGCTATCGCATCGGTCTTTACAGCATTAATAATGTCGTAGGTCAATGCCTCGCTGATCGTTTTGCCTTTGAAATTGTATGTCAGGCATTTGCTGAGCAGCTCCAGGCCATCTTCGGTATAATTTGTCTTGAGCCTTAGCGCCATATTCGACACCTTGCCGCTATCCGCCACGATCATCAGCACCACAGCTTCTTCGTCAACGGGCAGAAGCCTGACATATTTAAGTTTGTCCTCGTCAGGCTTAGGGGTGATCGCAAACGAAGTAAGGTTCGTTATTTCAGAAAGCACTGTTGCTGCCTGTTCGATCAGCTTATTGAACTCCATCATGTTTTTGGAGAGTCTTTCTGATATGACTTTTTTGACTTCAGGCTGCAGCTCGCTCTTTTTCATAAGACCGTCTACGTATAGACGGTATGCTTTTGTTGAAGGTACACGTCCTGCCGAAGTATGAGGGTGTGTCAAAAACCCCATTTCTTCAAGGTCGCTCATCTCGTTTCTAATCGTTGCCGGGCTAATGCCCATGTCATACTTTTTAGAAAGTGTCCTTGAACCCACAGGTTCTGCTGAATGTATGAAGTCTGCTATTATTGCTTGCAATATTTGCAGTTTTCTTTCATTTAAATCCATATTCCGCCCTCCTTCGGGCATTGAAATTAAGATCGTTCTCCATTGTTAGCACTCTTTGTGTATGAGTGCTAACTCCATTAATAAAATAACACTGCAGGCAGATATTGTCAACAGTGTTTTTTAAAGTTTTTTTCTATTATTCTTTGAATTAACAATGCTATTTCGCCTTTTCATCAGGATAGTAGAATAGCAGGTGCTTCAGTGCCACATACATCTCATCTAATTTCTCAAAGGCTTTGTCATAGGCCTTTGCCACCGGCGGGCTGGACAGAGCCAGGACACATATGGCGGCAAGTCCGAAAATGCATAGGTAATAAACAAATACGTTTGGATTCGGAAGTCCATTGACTTTTATAACATACCTCACAAATAAATGAAAAATATAAATCGGCATCGTATTCATTCCAATATAGGTAAGATAACTCCGTCTTGTAGGAATGATATTGATCATCAAAACGATCCACGCGCAAGCCAGAATAAAAATCAAAATTCTCATGGCTACGTCCAGCCACCATTGCACCCCTATTTCGTCAGCTGTCGTCTTGAGTAGATAAAAGCCTACCGGAACCACTTTATTGAACGCCAGAAGGCAGGATGTTCCGATCAGTATAGCAGCCAAGCTCATGGACTGCCAGGTTTTAAGATGCTGGAGCGATTCCAGTCTTTCCTTGGAGCAATAATATCCCAGCATGAAGAACGGGAAGTAGGAAACAGTTCTTCCCAGCGCTAAAAACTCATCAAATACCGGGACCTGCCCCGCAGCAAAATACAGCAGGATACAAAGCGGCAGCAGATGTTTGATGCGGATGAGGTCTTTCAGAAAAAATCTGTAAAAAAATACAGAAAAGAGAAACCAAAGCGCAAAAGGAGGCATCAAAAAATTGAGCTTAGCTGCGCCGAAATACAGGTATCTGAAAAAGTAGAATATCACAGTGAAAACCAGGTAAGGCAGCATAAAGGTTTTAAAGGCTGTTTCCCTGGCTCGCTGAGGCTTCTTGGAAAAATATCCTGAAAGGAACATAAATGCCTGCATAACGAATACATTGATCGTGATGTAAACAACTCCGCTCAGTGACCCCTGAGAAAAATCCCCGGCCACCCTGGTGAAATGGGAAACAGGGATGCTGGCAATCAGAAGCCCTCTGAAGGTATCGAACATATAATTTCGTTCTGTCATAACCCGCCTGCTTTCTTTATAAATATTTATTCAGCCCAGCCTAGAGAACATCTCACAGCCTTATGCCAGCCTTTCAGCAACTTCTCTCTTTCTTCACTCTCCATACAGGGATCATACTTTTTATCAAGCTGCCAATTGTTCAGTACATCTTCCCTGTTTTTCCAGAAGCCTGTAGCCAGGCCCGCCAGATAAGCCGCGCCCAATGCTGTGGTTTCCGTACAACATGGCCGGATCACCGGCACTCCAAGCAAATCGGCCTGGAACTGCATAAGGAAATTATTGGCAGAGGCTCCGCCATCCACTTTGAGATTGGGTATCGTGATGCCCGAATCTTTTTCCATAACATTTAAAAGTTCATAGTTTTGATAAGCGATGGATTCCAGCGCTGCCCGGATCAGATGGTTGCTGTTGGTCCCTCTCGTTATTCCCAGGATGGCCCCCCTTGCATATTGATCCCAATATGGCGCTCCCAGCCCTACAAAAGCCGGTACCATGTAGACCCCTCCGTTGTCCATTACAGACGTTGCCATCGCTTCGGCATCCGAAGAGCTTTTAATGATGCCCAGTTCATCCCTGAGCCACTGAATCGCTGCTCCGGCGATAAATATCGAACCTTCCAGCGCATAAGTGATCCTTCCATTCAGGCCCCAGGCTATCGTTGTCAGCAGCCCGCTTTCTGTCAAAAGCGGCTGGTCCCCTATATTCATTAAGAGAAAGCCGCCGGTGCCGTAGGTGCTTTTGATTTCTCCCGGTTGAAAGCATGTCTGTCCGAAAAGAGCCGCCTGCTGATCCCCAGCTGCGCCGGATATTTTGACAGGATCCCCAAAAATGTCAAGCGAGGTCTCCCCATAGACCCTTGAGGATTCTGACGGCTCGGGCAGAATACACCTCGGGATATCAAGGATGCTCAATATTTCGGGATCCCAATCCAATGTATGGATATTGAACATCATGGTCCTTGAAGCATTGGAATAATCCGTCACATGGATTTTCCCGCCGGAAAGTTTCCACATCAGCCAGGTTTCCACCGTGCCGAAAAGCAAATCGCCCTGTTTCGCCTTTTCACGTGCTCCAGGCACATGATCAAGGATCCATTTTAATTTTGTGGCCGAAAAGTACGCGTCGATCAGGAGTCCTGTTCTTTTTTGAATGAATTCCGTCAGCCCACGGGCTTTCAACTCATCACAATAAGCTGCGGTTCTTCTGCATTGCCAAACGATGGCATTATGGAGAGGCTTTCCAGTTTTTCTATCCCATAAAACCGTGGTCTCCCGCTGATTTGTGATGCCTATAGAGTCCACGTCGCCGGGACATGCATCGGCTTTTTCCAGGGCTTCCCTGGCCACTTCCAGTTGAGTAGTGAAAATTTCCTCAGCATCGTGCTCGACCCAGCCAGGCTCAGGATAGATCTGGCGGAATTCCTTTTGAGACATACTGATGGCTCTTCCGTTTTTATCGAATAAAATGCAACGGGAGCTAGTGGTGCCCTGATCCAATGCCATGACATACTTTCCCATGGATCTTCTCCTCTCTCAGCCGAATCTGTACATAGTTAAAATCTTCGGACTTCGCTGTTAAGATTCAGACAAACTCGGATAAAATTCTATTTGAAATGTCAAAACCCTTGACGGTAAATCTCATAAACCCATCCCGAACCTCTATGAAGCCGTTTTGTTCATATTGCCCGATCAGACCCCTCTGCTCAGGGTAGAATTCAAAGAGTTCCTTTCCAAAGCGCTTGCGGAAGGCCTCAAAACTGATCCCCCGGGTCTTCCTCATACCGGTGAAAATATATTCGGATACATCATCTTTCAGATCATTCTTGTGCTGCCAATTGATCTTTTCTCCATTAAGATAGCTCTGCAAGTCTTGAGTCATACTGAACCGCAGCCCATCTATATAAGAATGGGCTCCCAATCCCAGCCCCAGATAGTTTTCCATTGACCAATATTTCAGATTATGCCGACACTCATACCCTTGCTTGCAGGCATTGGATATCTCATAATGCGTGTAGCCCGCCGCATTCAACGCCTCAATGGCCATATGGTACATTTCCCTGTCCAGTACATCGGAAATCTGTTGTATTTCGCCACTTTTGAGCATAGTGTAAAATCTGGTGTTCTCTTCGATCTGGAGACTATAAAACGAAATATGCTCCGGGGCCAGCTCCAGTGCTTTTCGAAGGGTATCCGCCCAGATTTCCAAAGAATGGCCGGGGATGGCAAACATCAAATCTATATTTATATTATTGAATTCGTATTTTCTGGCAAGAGTATAATTTTTCAAAAATTCGTCAACGCTATGGATCCGGCCCAGATTCTTGAGCATGCCATCGTCAAGCGACTGCACACCGATGCTTAGTCTGTTTATGCCAGCCGCTCTATAGGCTTCCAGTTTGCGTGCCTTCAGAGTCCCCGGGTTCGCTTCCAGTGTGATTTCCGTATCGCTTTCCACAGGAAAGCTCTCCCGGATCGATGCAATAATCTCACAGATCAGTCTTTCATCCATAAGAGAAGGGGTGCCGCCGCCGAAAAAGATCGTGTCTATTTGAAAACGCTTTTCGTACAAAAGCCCCCAGCGCCTAATTTCTTTGACCAACTCAGCGACATACTCCCTTTGCAGTCTGTCATCACAGCCCTCAAAGGAAACGAAATCACAATAACTGCACTTCTTCACACAGAACGGTATGTGGATATATAAGCCCAGATTACTTGTTGTCATCATATTTCAAGACGGCCGTAAATGCCTCCTGCGGCACTTCCACGCTTCCGAACTGGCGCATTCTCTTCTTACCTTCTTTTTGCTTTTCAAGGAGCTTTTTCTTTCTCGAAATGTCTCCGCCATAGCATTTGGCGATAACGTCTTTTCTATAGGCCTTCACGGTGGATCTGGCAATGACCTTCTGTCCTATGGCTGCCTGTATCGGCACTTCAAACTGGTGCATCGGGATGATCTCCTTAAGCTTTTCGCAGACGAAACGACCGCGGTTATAAGCTTTGGATTCATGTACGATCATGGAGAAAGCGTCAACTAAATCCTTGTTCAGCAGGATATCGAGCTTGACTAACTTCGATTTTTCGTATCGGTCAAATTCGTAGTCCAGGGATCCATATCCTCTGGTTTTCGACTTAAGCGCGTCAAAAAAATCATAGATGACCTCATTCAAAGGCATTTCGTAATGGAGATGGACCCTTTCAGGGGTGATGTATTCCATGTGCAGCATCTTGCCCCGACGATCCTGGCAGATTTCCATAATGCTTCCCACGTATTCCTTTGGGATCATGATGTTCGCTTTTACGACAGGCTCTTCGATATGGTCGATTTCCATCGGATTCGGGAGATTGCTTGGATTCTGGATCATTTGAATATCGCCATTATTCATAACAACCTTGTAAATAACGCTCGGCGAGGTAGTGATGACGCCAAGATCAAATTCTCTTTCAAGCCTTTCGACAATGATCTCCATATGAAGAAGCCCTAAAAAGCCGCAGCGGAATCCGAAGCCCAGGGCTGTAGATGTTTCAGGTTCAAAATTGAATGCCGCATCATTGACCTGGAGTTTTTCCAGCGCGTCTTTGACATTTTCGTACTTTTCGCCTTCGGCCGGATATATTCCGCAATACACCATGGATTGAACCTTCTTATATCCCGGAAGCGGATTTTCTGTCGGGTTTGCATCAAGGGTGATCGTATCTCCCACTCTTGCATCCGACACCTGCTTGATGCTTGCGCAAATATAGCCTACATCCCCGGCCTTCAATTCTTCGCAAGGCACTGGACCCGGAGCATGATAGCCCACCTCGGTCACCTCATATTTCTTTTTCGTATTCATGAGGCGTACGATGTCACCCTTCTTTACTCGACCGTTGAATATCCTTGTATAGATCACCACACCCCTATAGTTGTCGTAATAGGAATCAAAAATAAGGGCTTTCAGCTTGCCGTTCTCATTTCCCTTTGGCGCCGGAATTTTTTGTACCACGGCTTCCAGCACGTCTTCTATATTGATGCCCTCTTTTGCAGAAATAAGAGGCGCTTCTTCAGCGTCGATGCCTATGATCTCTTCGATCTCCAGCTTGATTTCTTCAGGACGAGCGCTTGCCAGATCGATTTTATTCAACACCGGTATGATCTCAAGGTCTTCATCCAGCGCAAGATATACATTCGCAAGGGTTTGAGCCTCCACGCCCTGAGTGGCGTCCACAATAAGTATCGCCCCTTCACATGCTGCGAGGCTTCTTGATACTTCATATGTGAAGTCGACATGACCCGGGGTGTCTATCAGATTAAAGATGTATTCTTTGCCATCCCTGGCTTTGTAAGCCAAGCGCGTTGTCTGCAGCTTTATGGTGATTCCCCGTTCTCTTTCAAGATCCATGTTGTCCAGATACTGTTCCTTCATGTCTCTTTGGGCTACCAGACCGGTTTTTTCGATAATACGGTCCGCCAGCGTTGATTTGCCATGGTCGATGTGGGCAATAATGCAAAAGTTCCTGATACGTTCCTGATATTCGTTCATATATTCCTCACTTGCGTTATTTTTTAATTGATTCATTTTACTGTATATAAAGTGGCTGTTCAATATACAATCATGATTATACAGGATAATTGCTATGATTGTAACATTTTTGCCTCGAAATCAAGGGATTTCCACCTTCTTTCGATTTTTGTGTTTAGAAGGAATAAAATGTTGGGTATAAAGTTACTATGCCGAAAACGGCAATTACAAATATTTCAAGGAGGTATAATGATGGCTGATTTAAAAGGCACCAAGACTGAGGCTAACTTAATGGCAGCGTTTGCCGGTGAATCCCAGGCAAGAAACAAATATAACTACTATGCGTCTAAGGCGCGCAAGGATGGGTATGAGCAGATCGCCAATATATTTGATGAAACCGCTCTCAATGAAAAGGAACATGCAAAACTCTGGTTCAAAGCATTCCACGGTTTAGGAGATACCTACGAAAATCTTCTGGACGCAGCAGCCGGAGAGTTCTATGAATGGACTGAAATGTATTCTGAAATGGCTAAAACCGCCAGAGAAGAAGGTTTCGATGAAATTGCCGCTCTGTTCGAGGGCGTTGCCAATATTGAAAAAGAACATGAAGAACGCTACAGAAAGCTGGCAGCCAATATTAAAGGGGCTACAGTGTTCAACAAGGTCTCCGATGTGGAATGGCATTGCGGCAACTGCGGTCATGTGATGGTAAGCGCCGAGGCTCCTGAGGTGTGTCCGGTTTGCTCACATCCGAAAGCGTTTTTCCAGATCAGGGCGAAGAACTATTAATACCATCTGAACTTCTTATTTTAACCGCTATAAATCGAAAAATGTCTAAATCTGCGTAAAAATTGCAAGGAGAAATCAATAAATCTCGTTGCAATTTTAATTTTCTTCATATATACTAATTGTTGCGTGAAAAATACCATATAGAAAGTGGGGAAAAAATTATGGCAAACATTAAATCCGCAAAAAAAAGAATCAGGGTCATCAACAAAAAGACTGCAAGAAACAGAAGAGTTAAAAATCACCTTAAGGCGATCCTTAAGAATTTTGAATCGGCTTTAACTGCAGGAGATCTGGGCACAGCTAAGGATAAGCTGGCGATGGCAGAAAAGAAGCTTAAGCAGGCAGCTGCCAAAGGCACGATCCACAAGAACGCTGCATCAAGAAAAGTATCCAGACTGACTCGTAGATTCAACAAGGCGAAAGCCGAATAATCTCACCCGTCCCCACAAGGCGTATAAGTTAAATGCGCCACAAAAAAGCAAATCAAAAAAAGGCTGGAGTGTCTCCCGGCCTTTTTTATTTTCTTTTATTTCCCTGTCCCAAATTATTTTATCGCCGCTTCCAGGGCAAGCTTCATCATGTCGGTGAATGCGACCTGCCGTTCTTCCGTTGTTGATCGTTCTCCCGTTATGAAATGATCGCTGATGGTCATGATAGCGGCAGCATTTCTTCTCAGATAGGCCGCATTCATGTATAGGGCTGCCGCTTCCATTTCAACAGCCAGTACGCCCATTTTTGACCACTTCTTCCACCAATCGTCTCCGAGTTCATAAAACACGTCGCAGGAGACTACATTGCCGGGGAATATACTGATGTTGTTTTCTTCGGAAGCGATCCTGATCTTCTGCAGGATATCCCAGTTTGCGCAGGGAGCGAAATTGCCCGGAAGGTCGAAAGCGTGGACATAGTTGGAATCCGTGGACGCCGACAATGCTACCACAAGGTTTCCGATTTTGATATCTTCACTGAAGGACCCAGCTGTCCCGATCCGTATAAGCGTCTGGACGCCATATTCACTCATTAGCTCCCAGGAATAGATCCCCATCGAAGGCATTCCCATGCCAGTGCCCATCACAGAAACAGGTACACCCTTGTAAGTTCCTGTGTAGCCCAGCATGTTCCTGATCTCATTGAAGCATTTTGGGCCCTCCAGAAAGTTCTCGGCAATGTATTTCGCCCTGAGAGGGTCTCCGGGCAATAATATAGATTCTGCGATATCCCCCTTGTTCGCTGCATTGATGTGTGTGCTCATATGCTCCTCCTTTCAGGCAAAAATTGTTAAGATTAATCGATTATTATCAACTATTATCAATATATTAGCGATACTATACGAAGCTTCCGGCAAAAATAAAAATAAGAATACAGGCGACATCCACTGCGGCTAAAATTAGATACCATTTTGTCCGACTCATTGCTCGGCCCGCCCATGCGTATTTGGGTTCCTGTCCATCCCTCTGACGTCCTCTGCTTTTCGCAGCATTATACAGGCACTGAAGCAAAATAACAAAAGTAAAAACCATCGCCAATCCGAAAGCTATCGCAATGAGTTTCTGGATCGGATTTCCAGCATACAGTAAAGGCTGCTCCTCAGCCATGGTCACGGATATGAGCATGAAAACAGCGGTCAACAACATTGCAGGTATCGTCTGTGATCGCATCAACGCTTTCCTATACTGCTTTTCGTCTTCTGCCAGATCCCTTCTCATGGGCATCTCCTCAGCTTCCGTACCAGGGAGAGCTTTCAGGATCGTAGCCTCGCCCCATGTACAGACGGTCTCCCAGCCTTTCTCCATCAGGTCGGTATGCTGGCTGTCATATATGTGTCCCTCCTCTACGCTGAAAAACCCGATATGATAATATGCCTTTACGGGTTTTTCTTTTCTATAGGTCGCCTGGAGATACTTCTGATCAATGGAAACCAGATAATAACCTTTGCCGGCCTTTTCCTTGAGATACTCCTTTGCAACCGTAAAATCTGTGGGGAAGAATGGCCAAAATTCTTTAATAAACTTGTTTGTACCCAATGCTGTCACCTTTGCCTTATTTATTTATTCTTTCGTGATGTCTGCAAAGCCGGATCCGGAACCCCATACGGTATCCACATGAATACCCGTGATAAAGGCTTCCTGGTCGTTTTGCGCAATAAATCTTCTGATTAAAACGCTCTCTCTTGGCGAGCAAAGGACTTCCAGCTTATTATGTATTTTGCCGGTATACTCGCCCACGACTTCCGAGCAGGAAACCCCTCTTCTAACTTCTTCTATAATAAAATCGGAAATGATATCCTTATTATCTGTGATGATTTCAAGCTTCACTATTTTTGTTTCGAAGCCAAACATCACATAGTCGATGGTTTTTGCCATGATGACTTGCGTCACTAATGCATAAAGAGCAATATTCCGGCCGAAAATAAAAGCTGATGCAATGATCACAGTGGCATCGATGGCAAGAAGAATCTTGCTTATGGGAGCGTGGGGCAATAAGCGTTTTTTGACGATTTTCGCGATAGCGTCCGTGCCGCAGAAGCTGTAGCCCCGCCAGAAAACCAGCCCCGAGCAAATCCCGCCGAAAACCCCGCAAAAAATCGCCGCCAGGATCACATCATGTTCTTCGAGCAGCTCGAAATGAAATTGTTCAAATACAAAGATGACTGCAGGATATAAAATCGTCAGAAAAAGCAATTTTCTCAATTCCCTCAGCCCTAGAAATACTCCTACCAATATTATGATAACCAGGGATCCTGCATAATATAAGATACTGAAATCCAGATCGATGAAGTTCTGGACAATCCTTACAACGCCAGTCAATCCACCGCTTGTCAGTCCGTTTGGCAGCATGACTGCTTCTAAGGAAAAAGCGCCTACCGCACAAGCGAATACGATGATTAAAATATCGATGACTGCTACTTTAACTTTTTGTCTGGAGGGTTTAAGTATTTTTCCCACTTGGATCAAACTCCCTATAATATCTGTTGCCAAAAGCATCAACGGCCACGATGCTGATGCGACCAAAATTTTTCGCAATTTTACGAAAACGCGTTTCGAGGTGATTCTTATCTCTGGCCAGTAAAACATCTGCCTTGTGCATCACTCCGTCATAATCAAAATCTATGCTCCAGTATTCTATGAGACTTAATGAGTCTTCTTTGATCAGCATTGAAAGTATATTTTTCCCTTTTTCGTCCGTCGGAAATTCCCGATTAGCCGGGCTATATTTTTTCAGTTCGATTTCCAGCATCCATTTGTCGCTTAGCTCTATCGGTGATACCTCTGCAGAGACTTCCAATCCCGAAGCCTGTCCCGTTGACTTCCCTGGGTCAGCCATACAGAAGGCAAAGGATGCCCCTGCGCCTGCCAAACGTTTAACAGAACTTACACTTGCAACGGTGCCGCTGTCGCAGCTGATGAACTTCCTGCCCATTCTGTTTGCTACTGCAGCCAAGGTCCCTGATCCTCCGAAGAAATCTGCACAAATATCGTCTGGTTTGCTGCAACTCTGAATAATTCTCTCAAGAAGGCTTTCAGGCTTTTGCGTTGCATACCCTGTTCTTTCCGCCGAAGTGCGCCCCACCATGTCAAGCTGCCATACGTCTTTCATGTTGACCTGCGTATACCAGCCGGTTTCATCTTTAAATTCCTTCACTCCCTTGAATCGATAGGGTTTATATCCACGATTATAGGACTTCTCTGTTTGTGGTGTAAAATAATACTTATCAGTCTTGGCATAGAAAAGAAGCGTATCGTGCTTCCTGCTATAATGTCTTTTGCTGGTGCCTCCGGATTTATATTGCCATATCACTTCATTGACGAAATTTTTTTCGCCGAATATTTCATCAAGGATGATTTTAACATAGTGGACCACATGCCAGTCCAGGTGGATCCAAAAGCATCCGTCATCTGAAAGAAGCTCCTTCATAATCAGAAACCGTATGGTCAGCATCCGCAGGTAGCTTTCCAGACCATGCTCCCAGATGTCATTATAGGCAAATACTTTGATCGCCTCCGAGCCTTTCAATTTTTCGGAATAAAGCCTCAATACAGCATCATAATTGGCTTTTGAAAAAAATGGAGGGTCTATGTATATTAACGCCAGCTTCCCTTTGAAGCCTCTTTTCAGCAGTTCCTCCATGAAAACAATGTTATCTCCCATTGCTACCAGATTTTCGCCGTGGATAAGGGTTGCCCCATCAAAGCGCTCTTTATCATGGGTATTAACGAGTTCGGCCGCTATGAAATGCCGATCCTCAGTATTTTCCTCAACTTCAGACATGATGTCTTTAAAAGCAGCTCTGCTGTCTTCTATAATCGATGACAATGCGTAAATCAAACTCATATCTACCCTTTCCAGGCTCAATCTTTTTCATAAGGCGTCCCATCCGCCTTTGGAGCTACAGCCTTGCCCACCACGCCGATCAAAACGATGATAGTAGCCACATAAGGCACCATCGCCAAGAATTCACTTGGTGCATCGATGCCAAATGACTGTGCTTGGATTTGAATCGCCGAACAAAGCCCAAACAGCAGGCATCCGGACAGTGCGCCAACAGGGTGCCATTTGCCGAAAACCATAGCTGCCAAAGCAATAAAACCTTTACCGGCAACCATGCCTTCCCTGAATAACCCTACGGTTCCCACCGAAAGGCAAGCTCCGGCAAGTCCTGCTAATACGCCGGATATCAAAACGCATGTCCAACGGGTTTTATATACACCGATCCCCACCGTATCAGCGGCTCTCGGATGTTCGCCTACTGCTCTTACATGAAGTCCCCAAGGTGTTTTCCAAAGAATATAGTAAGTAACAAAAACCAATATAAACGAAAGATATACAAACGGTGTGAACTGCCTGCATAAATCCCCCAATATAGGAATCGGCTCAAGGAATTTTAAAGGATTCGACGTCAGCATATCGGGACAGATCGGGGTCGATCCAGAACGATGCCATATCAGTTCCAACAGGAACGCTGTCAACGCAGCTGCCAATAAATTGATGGCGGTACCTGCTATGATCTGGTTTCCCTTGAGATTAATGGAAATCACAGCAAGAAGCGAAGCGGCGACGACGCCGAAAAGCATGGCTGCAACAACACCGATCCATGCGTTGCCGGTGATATGTGTGAACCAGACAGAGAAGAATGCTCCAAAAATCATGATCCCTTCCAGACCGATATTCACCACTCCGGATCTTTCGGAGAAAACGCCGCCCAGAGCAGCGAGCAAAAGAGGCGTGGCTAATCTTATTGCAGAGGCTACAACAGCAAGGATGATCGCTGTATTCATGCTACATCACCTCCTTGCCGGCACCGGCTGTGGCTTGTTTGCCGCCATCGGTCCCTGATCTCTTCATTTTTCGTTTCTCGAAATACTCCGGAACATATTTCATCAG
>CALBZG010000013.1 GCA_937889655.1 uncultured Clostridia bacterium | reverse complement strand
CAGGCGAAAATTACAAAAGGATATAAGTTGCTCGCCAAATATATCATCCACACCGTCGGCCCGGTTTGGCAGGGGGGTCATGGCAATGAAGAAAAATTACTGGCAGACTGCTATTTGAATTCTCTTGAACTAGCCAAAAAATATCAACTTGAAAGCATTGCTTTCCCGCTGATTTCATCAGGTACTTTTGGCTATCCCAAGGATAAAGCCTTAAAAACAGCGATATCGGTTATCGGCGGATTTCTTTTAGAAAACGATATGACTGTGTATTTGGTAGTATTCGATAAAAAATCATTTGCTCTCTCAGAGAAATTATTTTCATCTATCAAGCAATTTATTGATGATAATTATGTTGATGAAAACAGAAACATCCGAGATATGAATGAAAGAAGACTGCAAGCAGCGATTTGCACGCAGGAATCACTGATTTCATCGATGAATGTCCATACAGCTGAAAACGAAAGCAGATATAGTCTGGAGGATGTAACGAAACATCTGGATGAGACATTTTCGCAAATGTTGTTGCGCATGATCGACAAAAAGGGAATGACCGATGCGGAAACCTATAAAAAGGCCAACATCGACCGCAAATTATTCTCAAAAATCCGAAACGATATCTATTACAAACCCAGCAAACAAACAGCGATCGCTTTTGCGATTTCACTTAGGCTGGACATGGAAGAAACAGCTGAATTGCTTAAAAAAGCCGGCTTTGCACTTTCAAACAGCAACTTGTTCGATGTGATCATCCGCTATTTCATTGAAGACAGAAACTATAATGTATTTGAGATCAATGACGCTCTCTTTTATTTTGATCAGCATTTACTGGGGGCATTATAATTTGTCGCCTGTCATGCGACCTCTCTAAAACAACAATGTGTTAATCTATGATCATTAAATGGAATCAGAGCTATGGTGATAATGACAGGAGGAACACACGATGAAAAAAGGATTAACTGAACTGGTATTCATTCTTGACAGGAGCGGATCCATGGGCGGACTTGAAAGCGACACCATTGGAGGCTATAATGCATTGCTGGAAAAACAGAAAAAAGAAACGGGAGAGGCTCTGATCACAACTGTTCTGTTTGACGATTGGTATGAATTGCTTCATGACAGGATCAAAATCCAAGGTATCGCTCCGATAACGGAAAGAGAATATTATGTACGCGGGACTACCGCGTTGTTGGATGCAGTGGGGAAAACTATCAACAAAATCGGCAATGCTCAAAAGCATACATCGGAAGACGAGCGCGCGGAGCACGTGATGTTCGTCATCACAACGGATGGGATGGAAAATGCAAGCTGTGAATTCAGCTATGAAAAAGTTCGGCAGATGATAGAGCACCAGAAGAACAGATACAAATGGGAGTTTATATTCCTGGGAGCAAACATCGATGCCGCAGAAACAGCTGAAAGATTTGGAATTGACGGGAGCAGAGCAGCAAATTACAATTCGGACAGTGTAGGCACCTTGCTCAATTATGAAGTGATCAGCGAGACCGTCAGCTGCCTTCGAGCCAGCCGGCCGATACCGAAAGACTGGAAGCGGCGCATCGATGAGGACTATGAGAAAAGAAGGGAGAGGAAATAACCATGCTGGGTGCGATTATTGGAGACATCGTGGGGTCTGTTTATGAATGGAACAATTTAAAATCAAAGGACTTCCCTTTATTCGGTCCGAGATGCTTTTTTACAGATGATACGGTGATGACTTTGGCAATTGCAGAGGGCCTTATGAACGGCGCTGACGCGGATGCCTTTGTTGCAGCCATGAAGAAGTACGGCCATTTATATCCCGATGCAGGATACGGGGGACGATTTTTCAGATGGCTGTTTTCCGAAAATACTGATCCATACAACAGCTGGGGCAACGGGGCGGCGATGCGGGTTTCTTCAGTAGCCTGGGCATTTGATACACTAACTGAGGTGGAACAGATCGCAGAAATAAGCGCCGCTACAACCCACAATCATCCGGAAGGGATCAAAGGTGCACAAGCTACTGCCGCTGCTGTTTTTCTCGCGCGGAACGGCAAATCAAAAGAGCAGATAAAAGCTTATATCGAAAACAAATATGGCTATGATTTGAGCCGAACTATAGACGAGATACGCCCTACATATCGGTTTAATGAGAGTTGTCAGGGAACTGTACCTGAAGCCATCACAGCCTTTCTTGAAAGCATGGATTTTGAGGACGCAATAAGAAATGCAATTTCACTTGGTGGCGACAGCGATACGCTGGCCGCCATCACAGGGAGCATTGCCGAGGCGGCGTACGGGATACCGGAAAGCATTAGAACAGCCGCATTTGGCCATCTGGACCAGCGACTTTACGATATCTATGTACGGTTTGTCAAAAAATTTAACCTGATCGAAACTGATAGGAAATGAATGATATGAGAAGAAAAGATAGAGAAATGGGCCTTGAATTCGCACGTATAGTCATAGATAAGTCCATGTACCCGAGCTTTTTACAAATGATTAGCTGGATGAAATGGTTAGGGATAAAGATCAGGGTATCCGGTTGATCAGCAGCGTTTTTACAGATGGGAGGCCTAATTGATGGATTCTCTAAATCAACATATTCTGGAATATAGAAAGCAACTGATAAAAGGGGATATTCAAAAAGCCTATAGAGGGATAATGTCGTTCATGCTCGGATTGAGATCAGATCTTGAAAATAAATATCCCGAGCATGTCCTTGGTACTATTTATTACGGATATATGGACATGACGTATTTTGCTTTTACTCCCTCCGGATTAAAAAATAAAGGCCTTAAGATCGCTATTGTCTATCTGCACGAAAAAGGCACTTTTGAAATTTGGCTGGCTGCGAATAATAGAAAAATTCAGGCGGACTATATTAATATATTAAACAAGAGGGAAGTCAGAGAATATAAAGTATCTGCAGTGTCTCCGGGAGTTGATTCTATCGTTCAAGCAGTACTGGTTGCCCAGCCGGATTTTGATGCTCCGGAGGGGCTCAAGATGCAAATCGAAATGGCCACAATGAGTTTTACAAAAGATATTATTAGCCTGTTTGAATAGATAATTATAAACAATAGAATGTTCAACCTTTTAAAGACATAAATGGTCATTTAAGACGCATTAATATGCAAAGGATACTAGGAGGTATGCAGGATGAAAAACAGAGTGTTTGATTATGTGGTCCTGGATGAAATCCAAAAGCGCTGGTCACCAAGGGCTTTTGATCCGGAGCAAAAAGTAACTCGGGAAGATATCATGGCATTATTGGAGGCTGCAAGGTATGCTCCATCATGCTTTAATGAGCAACCGTGGCGTTATATCGTTGCAACTTCAGGGAATAAGTATGATAAAATCCTGTCTGCATTAGCAGACACAAACAGGGAATGGGCAGTAAATGCTCCCGTTCTCATGGTGATCCTGTCGAAACAGCTATTTGATTATAATCAAAAAAATAACCGTTGGCATTTATTCGATGCGGGCGCTTCGTGGGCGTATTTAAACCTGGAGGCGCAGCGAAGGGGACTCGTAACCCACGCAATGGGTGGCTTTAATACTGAGAAGATCCGGGAAACTTTTGATATACCTGCCGATTTTAGTATAATAGCTATCGTAGCGATCGGGTATTATGGAAATAAAGAGGAATTGAGCCCCGAAAATCAGGAACGAGAAATTCCATCACCAAGAAAATCGATCGAAGAGATTATGTTTTCTGCGGATGATAGTCGATAGTTGGAAAGGGGGTTCGTTATAATGAAGTGGAAAGGCAGGACCAGGAGTTCCAACGTGGAAGACCGGCGCGGAAGCGGCGGCATGGGAATGGGTGGCAAAGGGATCCTTGGCGGCGGCTTCGGAATCATAGTTGTTATCATAATTATGCTGCTTGGCGGAGATCCGGGTCAAATCATTAATCAGTCGCAAATTACCAATCAAAATAACAGCTCTTCTTATGAACAAACCGCTGAAGAACAGGAAATGGCAGAGTTCGTTTCCGTTGTTCTGGCTGATACGGAATATGTCTGGGAAGAAATTTTCAGCAGTGAAAACCTTGAATACCAGGAGCCGACTTTAGTTTTGTATTCGGGTTATGTGCAATCAGCCTGTGGAACCGCCGGAGCATCGACAGGTCCGTTTTATTGCCCCGGGGATAGTAAGGTTTATATCGATCTTAGCTTTTTCGAGCAGCTACAGACATATTATGATGCTCCCGGAGATTTCGCCATGGCTTATGTCATCGCTCATGAAGTTGGACATCATGTTCAGAATCAATTAGGCATCATGGATGATTTTCAGCGCTTGAGACCACAGTTGAGCCAGGGGGAATTCAATGAATTGTCTGTTCGTCTAGAACTTCAGGCGGATTACCTTGCGGGAGTCTGGGCACACTATGCCGGAGAGATGGATATACTGGAAAAAGGCGACATTGAAGAAGCCTTGAATGCTGCCAGCGCCGTGGGAGACGATCGGATTCAGAAGCAAGCTCAGGGTTATGTGGTACCAGACAGTTTCACCCATGGAACCTCATCTCAACGGATGAAATGGTTTATAAAGGGGTATCAGGAGGGTGATCTTGATCAGTGGGATACTTTCAGCATCGATGAATCCGCTCTTTAAACCAAAGGAATGCTGCGGGACTGGGACCTTAAATCATCGTCGGCAGCCCTTTAATCAAGGAGAAAAAAATGAAAGAAGTCAAGAAAAAACCGCAGATAGATAAAAGGCTGATTTATTTATATGCAGCCATTATGATCATTATAATTGTTCTGAATCTGCTGGTCTTCCCTGAAATAATGCAGACGAGCGTAACAGAGGTGGATTACAAGACCTTCATCGCCAAAATCGAGCAGAATAAGGTCGATTCTGTTGAAGTGCAGGAAAACCAAATCGGATTCACCATAAAGAATAAAGACGGCACGGAGAGTCTGTATATAACCGGCCGAATGGATGATCCTGATCTCACAAACCGGCTTTTACAGGCGGATGTAAAGTTTAAAAAAGTCATTCCGAAAGAAAATTCGCCATTCGTGAATTTCATTTTGACCTGGATTTTGCCTTTCGCCTTTTTCTATTTTCTCTGGCGCTTTTTAATGGGCAGAGTTGCAGGCAGGATGGGCGGCGTGGACAATGCTATGACGTTTGGCAAGAGCAACGCCGAGATTTATGTTGAAGCAGAAACAGGAAAGTCTTTTGAAGATGTGGCCGGCCAGGACGAAGCCAAGGAAGCGCTTTTGGAAATCGTTGATTTTCTTCACAATCCAAAGAAATATAAGGATATAGGCGCTAAAATACCGAAAGGCGTTCTTTTAGTAGGACCTCCGGGAACCGGCAAAACACTTCTTGCCAAGGCTGTGGCAGGGGAGGCAAAAGTACCTTTCTTTTCAATCTCAGGATCTGAATTTGTCGAAATGTTTGTTGGTGTGGGCGCGGCAAGGGTAAGGGACTTGTTCAAACAAGCCCAGGATAAAGCACCATGCATCGTCTTTATCGATGAGATAGACACGATAGGAAAAAGCAGAAACCTTGGTATGATCAGCAATGACGAAAGGGAACAGACTCTGAACCAGCTGCTGAACGAAATGGATGGGTTCTCTTCGGAAAAAGGCGTGGTCATACTGGCAGCGACCAACAGGCCTGAGACCTTGGACAGGGCACTGCTAAGAGCGGGGAGATTTGACCGGCGTATACCGGTGGAACTTCCCGATCTGGCGGGGCGGGAGGCGGTTCTTAAAGTTCATTCGAAGAACATCAAAATGGATAAAAAGGTTGATCTCACTGACATTGCAAAAGCTACATCCGGAGCGTCCGGCGCAGACCTGGCGAATATCGTCAACGAGGGAGCGCTGCATGCTGTCAAGGTAGGCCGCAAGTCCGTCACTCAAAGCGATCTGGAATACGCGGTTGAGGTTGTGGTGACCGGCGGGTACCAAAGAAAGAACGCCATCATCTCAAAGGAAGATAGATTGACCATTGCATACCACGAAATCGGGCATGCCATCGTCGCGGCGAAGCAGACCCATACCGCGCCGGTCCATAAAATAACCATCATACCAAGGACTTCAGGGGCTTTGGGCTACACGATGCAAGTGGAGGAAAATGAAAAGGTCCTTCTAACAAAAGAGCAGGCTATGGAAAAAATCACGACATATATGGGCGGGCGATCTGCTGAAGAGATCATCATGAAAACCGTTACTTCGGGAGCTGCAAATGATATTGAAGAAGCGACCAAGATTGCCAGATCTATGGTTACAAGGCTCGGAATGAGTGAAGAATTTGATATGATGGCATTGGAAACTTTGGTAAATCCATATCTGGGCACCGACACAACGCTGCTGGTTTCCAATGCAACGGCTGCCAAAGTGGATGATGTAGTTTTAAGCATTATTAAGTCATGCCATGAGAAAGCAAAAAGTATTCTAATGGAGAATGAGGCGAAGCTACACGAACTTGCAAACTATCTTGTTGAAAAAGAAACCATCTCAGGGGAAGAATTTATGAGCATGCTGGAGAAAGAGGCGGGCTGAACGATATAGGGAAACTGTTTAGAAATAGGCGAGATTTTAGAAAAAATATTTGTTAAAAATATATCAAAATATTGTTGCAAATATCACAATCATAATTTATAATGATAGCAAATGATAGATTGTACTAACCAAAAGGGTTCGCCCCGATTGAAAAGGCAAGAAGTCATAGCGAATGAACAGAAATAATTGATTTGACCAAATTATTTTTAAATTTGTTATGTAGCTCTGTGCCTTTGGTACAGGGCTTTTTATATGCAAGGAGAAAAAAT
>CALBZG010000012.1 GCA_937889655.1 uncultured Clostridia bacterium | reverse complement strand
CAGTCAAAATGAATGCATTCGTGGTAGATGCTCAGCTTGCAGGAATCCTCGGGGACGATATTTGTATTGATGACAATCGTATTTCCGGGGATGCGGATAAGCTCGGGATTCGCTTGGGATATATCCTCCGGATTCGTACAAACGGCGATTTCGCTTGACTGAAAGTACAGGATGCTTTTTGTCTTGAGACGCTTATACAGCGGAAGCGTCATAACCTGCAAACCCATTCGCTCAGCCATATCAACCGCATTGTGTATTTTGAGATCGTACAATGCTTCCGGATGGTATTTTTCCAGCAATGCCTCGGTGCCGGCTTCGATTTCGTCCTTGCGGAGTATAGGCACAAGATAGTCGCTGAGCAGCCACATATCACGCCCGGGCATATGGCCCGATTCACCATATATATTGCATTCGAGGATTTCGCCCTCGTCCATATCGATATCCAGCGCCACCCGGAAAGAAGCCTTCACCGTATCGTCTATGATACCGTCCTTCAGGAATAGATCAATGCCCACATCGATATCCGCGATGATGGAAGAAGATGACTTCCGCCAAAACGACATATTGCGCAAGCGGCATGTATTCGTCAGGGGAACCACCTGAATATCATCGATATCGTATCCTGTGGCTACCTCGCCGTCCGTAATCTGACGGCATAATTCAGCCGCGATCCCGCGCTTGTAATGCAGCAGAATATACTGTTTCATAGTTTGAACCACGGGGACAAGTACCGTCTTTCGATTGCCCAAAAGTTCGGGGAATGCTTCTTCCGGCGAGTCATGATGGCAGGGGTCATCCGGTTCCGTAGCCACTTCGGTCGTTGGATTATATTCTATCAGGGTTTCATCAAGCTCTTGGCTTAGGGAAAGGCTGCTTTTGTCGGTGTATACGCTTTTCATTATGGCTTGTCCTCCGGTAATCAATGGCACCTATTTATGGTACCGGAAAGATTGTCATACCTGATTCTCCATTTGCCGGATAAACTGCAGCCAGGCTTCCTCATTAACATGCTTGTCCCTGGCCTTCCGCAGCGCCACCCGGACGACATCGTTTGCCATGATGTACTCAGGCAAGTCCGGTGAAACTTCGCCGCGGAGGCTTCCAGCCATGTCATATAGATAGAGCCGCTCTGCATCTGTCAAAAAGAGTGCTTCCGCCATCTTATCCAGCAAAGGTTTTTCTGGCGGCTGCCGGCGGTTTTTTTCCATGTCGCAGAGATAGGCGGGAGTGATCTGGAGTTGCTCTGCCATTTTTCGCAAGGAAATACCCTGATCCATTCGCTTGGTCACGATGAATTCCCCAAAGCTCTGCTTGATGTCCACATGCTTCCCTCCTTTCATTATGTGATTGTCTTGATAGTATAAAGGGAACAAACATTCGTGTCAATGTCAAAATTGGTGCCAATTTGGGCTGCTGGGGAAGAACATTTGATACCTTTTGCGTGCAGTAGCTACGATTCTCAGGCTTCTGCCTCCACGAACCAGCGGTTGTCCACCAGATAAAGGTCACGTTCATAGGTGTTCTCTTCCCCCAGGATGCGCACACGATAGCGTGTACCGGCGCCGCCAACCTTGAGGCTGGCGCCGAGACGCATGTCCAGCACTTTGGCGATCACATAGGCGGAACCATCCGGCCAGTGGAGCACCATGGGGACGATTTTTCCATCCTGCGTATAGCGCACATCCATGGCGACGAAAACTTTCCTGTACGGCATATCCTGTCCCTTTCTATGACCGCAGAAGCTTCGCCCACTTGGGGACATATTGCTCTTCGGCATCCTCCAATTGCATGAGGACCTCCCTTATTACCTCATACACCATCTCATCGGTGATGTTGGGCGGGAAAGCCAATTTGGGCCGGTCTGCCACAGCAGCTATCAGTTCACCGGCCTTTTCGACTGTCCAACCCCTGGACGGCGGGATGATGCCTTTCTCCAGCACATGGATGGCTTTGAGCATAACCTCGTCTGTCTGTTTCACAGAATTTCCTCCTCATTTTCCGTTATATAGTGGCACTGGATGCAGGGTATGTTCCTTGGTGTTGATTTGGGCGACAGATTCATCCTGAAGGACAACTCCAGGCTGGATGATCCTGTACCCGAAACGCCGGCGGATATCATCTACAGCAGAGGCGAGGGCCATCTG
>CALBZG010000011.1 GCA_937889655.1 uncultured Clostridia bacterium | reverse complement strand
ATACATATCTACAAGAGCCTATGACAATATGAACTATGCCTCCGGATTGAAAACAAGTGTTATCCTTGGGATCCATTTGAAAGAACGATTTAATTCTGAAGTTAAGCACGGAACAGAGTGCTGTATAACAGATTATCAATATTTGATTGAAAAAGACAGTATAAGTGGTATTATTACTTACAATCTAGCTTATACATACGATGTAAATTTGCCTATTCATTTATTTACCAGCAAAATCCATGATAAAGAGTTGATATTCAGAGGTTTTATTGGAGCTGATTATGATCAGGATTCCTTTGATTATGAATTGATGGAAAAAGAGAATGAATCAGTGACCGTATGGGTTTTCCCGAAAGCAGGTGAAAAGTATCATGGGGAAAACTGCAGATATATTAAGGTTTATCCGCGTCAGGTTGTTTTGACAAAAGCAATCACGAATCAATATAAATCTTGCAGTCACTGCAACCACGAAAAATCCCCTTATGGAAGCATTGTCTATATCTTTAATGAAAAAGGAGGCATTTATCATAACGGCAGTTGCTTTACTGTGGACCGTTACGTCGTATCCATGGACATTGAGACTGCGAAGAGCAAAGGATATACGGCATGTAAAACATGTGGAGGAGGTTCAAATCATTGAAATCTGAAGTGAAAGTTGTAAGAAATTATAATGCCGGAAGACTAGTTGTCAGCTATGAAAAAGGAATATTATCGGAGTATCAGAAAAAAGTACTTGCAAGTGGTGAAGTTCGAAATTTCGTCAAGATGGAATTTATAAATATACATGGTAGTGATGTTGTGAATTATTGCATTGAAGGTCTTGAGGTTCTTTCGGAATATAAAGTGCTAAGTTTTAATAATGCTATGGATTTTTTGGAAATGGTTTTGCATGCTTTGATGAAGTCAGAAGAGTATCTTGTAGATATCGGGAACATCTGTCTGGACCCGGACCACATTTACATCGAACCTACAAACAATCTCATCAAATTTTTTTACAAGCCTTCAAAAGAACCTTCTTATTGGTTAAAATCTTTTCGCGGATTAGTCGTTCGTATCAATGATGCTTATGAAAACCGAGACATAAATGTTTACTTTGAGAAATTAACAAATTATATTGATGAAAATAGCAAGACACTGGAGGATTTGTCTTTAAAAATATCCGAACTGAAAAGAGATGCGCATATCTGTGGTATACGTTAATTTATCATGATCAGATGATCGATTGTCAGGAGTTTTTATATATGATGATTCATGTTATAATATTGAAAAACTATATAATCATTACTAAATCAGGAGAAATCAATGATTCCACTTTCAACAAAAATGCGGCCTGAAAAACTGGAAGATGTAGTAGGCCAGGAACATTTCATGTATAAAGGCTCGCTGCTGTATAATTCGATCAAAAAAAAGACCTTTGAATCGGCTATTTTTTATGGGCCATCCGGAACAGGAAAAACCACCTTGGCCAGACTGATAGCTAGAGAAATGGATGCGGATTTTTACGAACTAAATGCCTCTACAACAGGCATAAAAGAATTGAAAGAGATTTTAGATAAATCAAAAATCAAATTTTTTGGGCTGCAAAAAGAAACGACCTACATTTACATCGATGAATTTCATAGGTGGAATAAACTGCAACAAGACAGCCTTTTAAAAGCCCTGGAGGATGGCAGCATCAAGTTCATTGGATCGACGACAGAAAATCCGTATTTTGCTGTTAATAATGCTATTATCAGCCGGGTTAGAAATATTTATGAATTCAAAAGACTATCAACGAAAGACATTTTATCGATATTGAAACGTGCCATTTCCGATAATGATAAGGGCTTGGGCGGATTAAGCATCAGCTATGATGAACAAGCTTTATGGGCATTAGCTGATATGAGCGCCGGGGACGCGAGAGTAGCCCTTGATACTCTTGGATTCTTAGCAGACAACATTGATCCGGGAGAGAAGATTACAATGGAGCTGGTGGGAGAAGCTATGCAGCGGCAAACCACATTTTATGATAAAAGTGAAGATAAATATAACCTCCTCAGCGCTCTTCAAAAATCCATCAGAGGATCTGATCCTGACGCTTCTGCCCACTATTTAGCCCGGCTGCTTGAAGGGGGGGCTGATATCCTGATGGTTGGGCGCCGCTTGATGGTGATCGCCTCCGAAGACATAGGAATGGCATATCCAAGCGCTATATCAATCGTTACAGCGTGTGTACAGGCGTCGCTTATGGTAGGCTTGCCCGAGGCTCAGATAAATCTTAGTCAAGCGGTCATTTTAATGGCGTCATGCCCGAAATCGAATTCATCAGCTGAAGCCATCTGGAAGGCAAGAAGCGATCTAAGCCATAAAAAAATTGATGATGTGCCGGCTCATATTGCAGACAATCATTATAAAGGAGCAGCTGACAGAGGGTTAGGGAAAGGATATCAATATCCACATAGTTTCGGAGGATATGTAAAACAGCAATATCTACCGGACAGCCTATATAATGAGGGCGTGAAGTACTACGAACCTACTGAAAACGGTTCAGAAGCACAATTTAAAAAATTCTTGGAAGGGTTGAATACAATATATGACAAAAATAATAAAGGCTGATCCCTCGGGATTTTGCTTTGGAGTCAAATCTGCATTGGAACTTACTGAAAAAGTAATTTCAGAGAATCCGGATAAAAGAATCTATACGTTAGGACAGCTGATACATAACAAGGGTGTTACTGATCGTTTGAAAGAAAAGGGCCTTCACATCATCGAATCTCTGGAGGAATGTAGTCCTGGGGATATTATTATCGTTAGATCTCACGGTGCACCGGCCGACTTTTTTAAGAAGGCAGCAGATTTTGGCGTGGATATAATTGATGCAACCTGTCCTTTTGTAAAAAAGATACATGAATTGGTCAAAAATGCATCTGAGGTCGGACAAACAGTTGTAGTGGTAGGGAACAGGAATCATCCTGAAGTAACCGGGATTGTTGGCTGGTGCAGCAATGAACAGAATGTTACCGTTGTGGAAACTTTAGAGGACGCTTATTCGATCAGGGGTGAGGATATTATTATCGTTGCGCAAACCACGATAACAAAGGAACTATTTGATAAAATCTGTTCCGTAATCAGAGAGAACAACGAATTCGTCAGGATTCAAAATACGATATGCAATGCCACTTCAGAAAGACAGAATGCAACATCCGTTCTGGCTCAAATAGCGGATTTCATGGTTATAATAGGCGGACGTAATAGTTCAAATTCAAGGAAATTGTTCGATATTTCACAAAAATACTGCAATAATACCATTTTCATTGAAAATATTAATGAATTATCGTTGAAAAACCTGTCAAAGTATAGTAGAATTGGCATTGCGGCAGGTGCATCGACACCTGTGTCAGATAGTGAGGAGGTTATTTCTAGCATGAGTGAAGTTATCACTGAAAGAAATGAGATGGAAGATTATCTTGAGGCAATTGAAAAATCCTTAAGATTACCACGACTGGGCGAAATCGTAGAAGGTACTATTCATCAAGTAACAGACAAGGAAATCATAGTTAACCTTGGCTGCAAAAAGGACGGCGTGATTCCTAAAGACGAACTTACGCTGGAAAGCGATCAGAAAATAACTGATGTATTTAAAGTGGGAGATCCGATACAAGCCAAAGTTGTAAAGACAGACGATAGCGATGGGACGATCATGCTTTCCAAAAAGAAGCTGGAAGTCAATGAAAATTGGGAAGAAATCGGTGAAGCTCTTGATAATAAATCAACAATTAATGTCAAGGTTGTCAGAGTAGTTAATGGCGGTGTTATTGCCAGC
The DNA here is from genome assembly GCA_937889655.1 of uncultured Clostridia bacterium. Lineage (GTDB taxonomy): Bacteria > Bacillota > Clostridia > Peptostreptococcales > Anaerovoracaceae > CALBZG01. Next base: position 1,450 of record CALBZG010000011.1, on the reverse strand, counting down.
TACAAAGAAGTTGCAGGATTTATACCATTATCTCAGCTTTCTGATAAATTTGTCGAGAACGCAGATGAATTTCTTGGCCAGGTAATGCCTGTCAAAATCAGTAGAGTTGACAAATATAAAGGTAAAGCTGTATTTTCCCATAAAGCTTATCTTGCTGAAGAGAGACAGAAGAAAATGGCTGAAGTCTGGGATAAGCTAAGTGTTGGAGATGTCATCGAGGGTACTGTAATGAGATTCACAGATTACGGTGCATTCATTGATATAGGAGGGATCGACGGTCTTCTCCATATTTCTGAAATTAGCTGGGGCAAATTGAAGCATCCTCAGGAAGTTCTTGAAATCGGGCAGAAAGTCAAGGTAAAGGTGCTTTCGATGAATTCCGAAAGAGGCAAGATCTCATTGGGATTGAAACAGACACAACCGGAACCATGGTCAGTAATCGATGAGAAGTACCAGGTTGGACAAGTTTTGTCTGGAAAAGTTGTACAGATAAAAGAATATGGCGCTTTCGTAGAATTGGAACCAGGTCTTGACGGACTTGTTCATATTTCTGAAGTTGCCCATAAAAGAGTTACTGATCTCTCAAGTGAATTAACTCTCGGACAGGAAGTGACAGCTAAAATACTTGAAATTGATAAAGACAAGAAACGGATCAGTTTAAGTATAAAAGAAACTTTGGAACCGCCGATCTTCGACAGCAAACTAGAAGAAATCAAGGAATCAGCTGCAGAAAAATTCGACGAAATCAAAGAGGCCGCTTCAGGAATCATCGAAAAAATCAAAGAAGTCGCGGAAGAAGCGATGGATGATGTCAAAGAAGCTATTGAAGAGGTCAAAGAAGATATAGCTGATAAGAAGGAAGATTAATTATCAAGAAAAATGCCATGGAGTTTTTAAACCATGGCATTTATTTTTTCTCGGGAAGATGCAGAAATAAGTTCCTCCGCACTCTTAAGAGTCGTATCTGTCACATTGTCGCCGCCGATAAGCCTTGCGATTTCGTGAACTCTTAAGTCTGGCTTCAACGGCACGACCGTTGTATAGGTGTTGGTGTCATCTTCGACCTTTTCTATTTTGAAGTTATGATCTCCGCAAGCTGCTATTTGCGGAAGATGAGTGATGCATATGACCTGGTGATGCCGGGATATCTGTTTTAGCTTTTTCCCTACCGTTGAGGCTGCGATCCCGGATATCCCTGAGTCGATTTCATCAAATATCAAGGTTCCTATATTGTCATAGTCTGCGATGATTTTTTTAAAAGCCAGCATGATTCTGGACAATTCACCTCCCGATGCAATTTTGGATAGAGGTTTAAGAGGCTCCCCCTTATTGGTACTTATTAAAAATTCTATGATATCCGTTCCGTTAGCGGAATATTCTCTGGATTTTTCAGAAAAATGGACTGAAAGAAGAGAATTATTGAATTTCAACTCTTTAAGTTCGTTTTGAA
>CALBZG010000010.1 GCA_937889655.1 uncultured Clostridia bacterium | reverse complement strand
CGGCGGTGGCAGATGATTCCGGTCTGGTAGTCGATGCATTGGGAGGGGCTCCGGGAGTTTTTTCTGCTCGTTATGCAGGGGTCGATGGTGAAGATGCGGATGCCGCCAACCGCAAGAAGGTTCTGCATGAGCTTGAGGGCCTCGAAATGGAGGATCGGACCGGTAGCTTCGTTTGTGTGATTACCCTTGTTTATCCTGATGGTAAAGTATTAGTGGCTCGCGGTGAATGCGAAGGGCATATTACAATGGAGGAAAAAGGTGAAAACGGCTTCGGTTATGATTGTATGTTCCAGCCTATTGGCTATGACATCACCTTCGGGCAGTTTGATCCGGATGAAAAAAACAAAATAAGTCACAGGGCAAACGCGCTTAAAAAAATGGCCCGTTTGCTGGGAGGAAATTCCTGATGAGGGAAAAATACAAGAACACTCTCACCAGAGGGTTTATTCTTTTCCGTGATCCTTATTATCAAGGATTCGCCGCGCAGCTGGCTTTTTTCATTATTCTTTCCATAGTCCCTATGCTAATGCTTCTTTCTCAACTGCTCAGCATTTTCGACTTGTCCTTTGACAAATTGGAAAAGGTTTTCGGCCAGTATATCAGCGTTGATGTATTGTCCTTTGCTATGGATCTGTTGAAATTCAATACAGGAGTCACATCGAACATATTATTTACATTGATTGCGCTTTGGTCGGCTTCCAGGGCGCAGTTTGCGCTGATACGAATGGGTTCATACACGATGTCCGGAGGAAGAGATACCGGATATCGAGGATACGGTTTTATTGAGGGCTATATCAAAGCACGTCTGAGGGCTCTGTTATCGATCATTGTCACGCTTGTCACCTTCACTGCAGGGCTGATTGTTCTTGTTTATGGAGAAATCATCTTTAAAGTGGTGCTGGCTACCCTGACCCACCTTTTAAACATCGATGCCACCTTCAGCACGATCTGGCTCTTTATTAGATGGCCCATCGCTTTTGCTGTATATTTCCTGGTCATCTGGGTCAATTACTCGCTGATGTCTTATAAGCGCATCCCTATGAAAGATGTGGTTCCGGGTGCTGTTTTTGCATCGGTAGGCATCATTCTAGTGACTTTCCTCTATGCGCTATACACAAATTATATGTCCGGCTACAACATTGTATATGGAGCTCTGGCTGCAATCGTCGCCTTGATGTTCTGGGTCTATTTTATTTCCTGGTGCCTTGGGTTGGGTTTGATTTGCAACAGGGCCTGGTCAGAAGCATCTGAATCAGAACCATTCTGAATTTCCCACTCTTCACGAAATAGTGAATAGCACCGGCTGTCCCGCACAGTACCATCATAAATCTTATAGCATCGGCGGCATACCCCTTCATAAACAAATCCGCATTTCTCAATGATCCTCTGAGAACGTTTATTGGCATTTCCTGTACAAACCGAGATCATATCCAGCTGCATCACCCGGAAGCCAAATTGGATGACCGCTTTAGCTGCTTCCGTCGCAATGCCGCGTCCCCAGTAATCCTCTGCCAGGGAATAGCCCAGCTCTTTGCTGGCCAGCCCTGGCCGCCTCTTATCGTTTTCGAGACCAATGCTCCCGATGACCTTTCCATTTTCCCGATCAGTGATCGCCCAGGCCTTGTTCGGAATAAACAATTCCCTTATGATACTGAGGGATTCCGAAATGTTTTCATGGGGCTTCCAGCCCGCAGGAGGGCCTACGTTTTCGTTTACTGCGTAAGCAAAAAGATCCGCGGCATCCGATTCCTTCCATAGTCTTAAAATCAGTCTTTCCGTTTTAATGATCATCTTGATCCTGTCCTTTCCTGCAAAAGCCTTTATCTGTTGGGATCCTTTACCCGTCTGTCCCTTGTTTTTGTGTTTCATGCTCAGGGCGCCGCTCATCGCATCGCCAGTGTCACTATGCCGGTGCAAGCCTGTTCGGCCCCGTTGTATACTTCAGCTTCACAGGTAATGATATCCTTTGCCTCGACCTCCGACTGGATGACTGCATGGATCGTAATCTGAGCACCCGGTAAAATCTTGGATTTGAACCGAACTTTGTCTATACCCAGGAAATAGGGGGTTTTCCCTCTATATTTAGCTGTTGACAGCATCATAATATCAGCGGCCTGTGCCATCATTTCAACAATATATATGCCGGGAAGCACCGGATTATCCGGGAAGTGGCCTGTAAAAATATCACGTGCCGGATCGACATAA
>CALBZG010000009.1 GCA_937889655.1 uncultured Clostridia bacterium | reverse complement strand
CATCAATTAAGCTATCAATGAAGGCCTGACAATAAAAACTTATGTATTTCATTCTAATCGCGCAGAAGAATAGATGCCTTCGATAAAAACGGGATGATCAATTCGATGGAAGTAGTTACCACATGCCCGCAATTCGGCAGCAGGCAGATTTCAGCTGACGGTACAAGTGCGGAAAGTCGCTTTGCTGATTGATCAGCATCGATGATCGCATCATTTTCTCCGACAATCAAGAGGACCGGCATTTTTAGTCTCTCCAAAGCAGCGTCTTCAAAGATGGGCAGATCCTGAATCGGATCATAATTCTCAACGATAAGACTCATGAAATCCAGAACTTCTTTCGGGATCTCATTTGCTCCGACCACTGAGGCATTTACCGGAACATTGCCGTTCGCCTGTCTTGACTGCTCCGCATTTAGCAGGAATTCTTTCCGGATCCCGGCAAGCCCCCCCGCCGCAATAAGAGCAAGGCCGGATACGTATTCCGGATAAGTCGTGGCGAACTTAAGCGCCATCCAGCCGCCCAGAGAATTGCCAATTACAACCGATTTTTGTATACCCAGGGCTTCGAAAACTTCTTTCATCCAAATTGCAAATGCATCGGAACGGAGATCGGGTCTGTATTCTTCGCTATTCCCGGCTTCGCCGATGATATCAATGGCATAAACTCTGTAATTATTGGAAAGAATCATGATTTCCGGGAACCAGAATGCGCTGTTGCTGCAGGAACCATGGAGCAGAACAACAGAAGGATTCGACTCCTGCCCGGCTACCAGCATGAATGTCCGTCCTATAGATGTTTCTACATATTTCTTTTCGAAAGGAAACCGTTCAATAATCGAATTGTAGCGGAATCGAATCTTATCACGTCCGGCTTCAGTTTTAAAAACGCTATTTTTCATCGCAAATCACTCCTCTGTGTCTGCCTCGGTAAGGGAAGCAATGGTGTCCATCATGACAGCCATAAATCGTATATTGCCCCAAAGGGTAATACGCACCATGTTATCACGTTCGATAAATTGCGACTGCATAGAGGACTGGCCGTACTCCGGTGGCTTGGAATTTTGAACTGCTGTCAATGTATTCATGATTCTGATGGCGTCCTCTTTTCCATCAGTCACGATATCAATTACTGATGAAGCAATCACATCTTGAGCTGCTCTGCGCTCTGAAGCCGGCTGGCTGTTTTTATTATTCTCTACGAAAACACTCAAATCATGCCCATTGATCCGCCAGCTTTTTCCGATCTTCGTTGCGCGAAGTTTTCCTTCCCGAATATATCGCTGTATCGTTTTCGTATGAATGTCCAGCATATCTGAAATCTGCTCTACTGTGTAATAATCTTTTGTCATTTAAAACTCCTTATTGTTACTTTAAAAGTAATAATAAGTAATAATAAGTAATTTGTCAACATATTTTTTTGCTTTATATACTACTAAGACAGCAGGGATTGAAATTGCAGAAATGAATCAGCGCGCGTATAATTGAAGAAATAAGCGAGCATATTTAAAAGGCAATGGACGGAAGCCCGAAAATGAAAAATGAAAAATCTGCTATCAAAATAGGTCAACATTAAGGAGACTATAAAATGGGGGAAAAAAGCGATCCCTTTGAGAAAAAGGTTCTTTTGCCTAAACATCGCGAAGAATTACTTTTAACCTTGAAAAAAAGGTTCGAGAACAACATGCTTCTTCGCCACCGTGAGTTGGCGTGGTCGGAAATTGAAGCCAAGCTTGAGGAGAATCCCGAAAAACTTTGGTCTCTCAACGAAATGGAAAGAACGGGCGGGGAGCCGGATTTGGTTGAATACGATTTTAAAACCAGAGGATATATCTTTTACGATTGTTCGCAAGAAAGCCCCATTGGTCGCAGAAATATCTGCTATGACCGGGTAGCCATGGAAGCCAGGAAGGAACATAGGCCTGTAAATAATGCTATGGACATGGCATCAGCCATGGGGATCGAACTATTAACGGAAGAGCAATATCGGAGGCTTCAAACGCTTGGCAGCTTCGATCTTAAAACGTCAAGCTGGATCAAAACACCGGATAAAATCAGAAAACTTGGAGGCGCGCTCTTTTGCGATCGTCGATATGATACTGTATTTGTATACCACAATGGTGCGGACTCCTATTACGCCGCAAGAGGCTTCCGTGGCTGTCTGAAGATCGGAAGAGCACACGTCTGAACTCCAGTCACGAGTGGATATCTCG
>CALBZG010000008.1 GCA_937889655.1 uncultured Clostridia bacterium | reverse complement strand
AGATATCCACTCGTGACTGGAGTTCAGACGTGTGCTCTTCCGATCTAGATTACACCAACGAACTGAAAACCCAGGCGCCCCATAGTGCTTCCCTGCTTCAAGACGCCCCGGTGGTTGGTATTCTTGCAGAGTAGATCGGGCAACCTGACATATACTCAATGGGGCCATGGGAGCTTGGGATCATAGTTCCATGAATCGAAAGGAGTGGATAGCATTGGCATTCTTCAAATCCAAGTTTTCTAAATTCCACTTGGGCATTGCCTTGTTTGCAGCGGCCAATATTCTGCTGGGCTTTGGGCTGGCGGCCAATATCGGCTATTATAAACCTGCTGCGACTCTTCATTACATCTCCGGAATTTTGATTTTCGCCGCCCCTGTCCTTTTACTCATAATGTTTAAAGAACGCAAAATGATCTGGAAAGCTCTTATTTTCAGGCTGGCCATACAAGACAAGGACCTCGGGGACTGGAAAGTGGCTTCAGCAAAAATCGTTGCATGGCTATTTCTTATCAGCCTTGTATATTCAGGGATATTAGCCATTCTTGTAAAAACAGGCATCGGCATCCTGCTATTCCCGGAGACCAACTTGTTCCTGCTGCATACAAAAGCTATTTATCCAGTCATACCGATTTTAATGCTTCATATAATAACGATGATGATAACAAATAGGAAGAATAAATGAAAGGCAAGGTAGAGCCATGAAATACGTTATCAGTATGATATTAGCTGTAGTTGTCGGAACCATCATCGGTTTTTTTGGCGTGATCAATTCTGTTTTTTCTGACGGAGGGATCGCTGAGCGAATAGGCACGATCGTGGTAATAGTGGGGATCTATGCGATCTTGAGCGGGCTTCTTGGATTTTTTATGCCCAAATATTCGTGGCTATGGGGATTGCTGCTATGCATTCCCGGAGTATTGATGCTGATTTTATATATGAGATCCGAATTCAATATATTCTATCTCGTTTATATAGCTGTGCTGCTGGCGACATCCTGCGTTATAGCCTATGTAACCGGTAAAATCGGCGAAAGGAGACATCGCAGAACCGATGACATTTCATGACAAGAAAAAATTAGGCTTGATATTGGTGCTGATTTCCAGCTTCGGCTATGGAACGATGCCGGCTATCGCACAGCGGGGTTTTCAAGCAGGTATATCTGCTGAAACAATGCTGGCTTTCAGATACATTGTATCGATCATATTGATCTGGATGTATGTATGGTATAAAAGAATCCCATTCAAACTCCCTGTACGAACTATCCTTTTTTTATTGTTTTTAGGCATGCTGATGGTAGGCGGCAGCACATTTGTTTACGAGAGCTATAAATATGTCCCGGGAGCGATAGTATCCTTGTTGGTTAACCTTTATGTTGTTCTGGTGGTAATCATTGATATTCTAATAGGCTGGGAGAAACTGAAAATCAGCAAGTTCGGATGCGTTGCCCTGGCTTTGACGGGATTGATCATCATCGTCTGGGTTCCGGAGGGGGAAGTTTCCTTTCACATCTGGGGTATTGTTTTCGCAATACTTACAGCAGTATGCTACGCTTTCTATACGATCGGGATCGGAGCAAAAGGAACACGACAAACAGCGCCGGAAATCGTTACCGCATATACCTTGATTCCACCGGGCGTTTTTAATATCGTGCGATGTATGGTGACTGATCAGCCGCTTTTACCCGTGGGATTTGAGCAATGGATGGTTGCTACATACATTGGGGTGATATCGACTTTTGTTGCTGGCTTGTGTTTTATTATCGCGGTAAAGCATATCGGCAGCGGCAATGCAGCGCTGATCAATACCACAGAGCCGATGTTCGCGTATATTACCGGGATCGTCCTGATGGGGGATATCATTTCATTAAGATCGACTTTTGGAGGCGTATTGATCGTAATTGCTATTGTATGGCTGAATATGATCAGTAGAAGTCCAAATAACATAAAATTCCAGGTATAGAAACAATAGAAAATAGCAAAGAGAATAGATTTAAATTGTAGTCAGAAAAAAACCAGGGGAAAAATAAGAAAGCACTTGAGAAGGCAGCCAATATTACTGCTTATCATACAGGCGGGAATCAAGGGGTTAACTTGAATGAATGGGATCATCAAGAGCAAACTACAAAAAGAGCATTCGAAAAAATATATTTTATTGAGCCGAAAACTATTCAAAGCCATCGCCTTCGCGGTCTGTGGCCTGATAGCTATCGGGTTCATTTTTGTGATCTCCATCGTCATATCCTCGCCGGATATCGCCCCGAATAATATCAGAGAATTAATGTACGAGAGTTCGGTGCTGTACGATGACAAAGGCGCCCAGATCGATTCGATTTTCGAGGCGGAGGGCAAACGGACCAATGTGGAATACGAAGCACTGCCGGAGAACCTGATCAATGCCTTCGTGGCCCTGGAAGACAAGACCTTCTGGGAGCATAACGGCTTCAACTTTGTGCGGATCCTGGGGGCCGTCAAGGACTCCTTCACCTCCGGGCAAATCAGCGGCACCTCCACCATCACCCAGCAGCTGGCCCGCAACGTGTACCTTGCGGATACCAAATCCGAGCGAAGCCTCACCCGGAAGGTCCGGGAGGCCTATTACACGATCCAGCTGGAAAACAACTTGAACAAGGAACAGATCATCGAGGCTTATCTGAACACCATCTTCCTGGGCTACAACTCCTATGGAGTCCAGTCCGCCAGCCAGGCCTACTTCAGCAAGAACGTCAGCGACCTGGATCTGATGGAATGCGCCGCTTTGGCGGCCCTTCCTCAGGCTCCTGACCGGTATGCGCTGATCAAGACACTGGAAAGCAGCGCGGTGACAGAGGAGACCGAAGGGATCCTGTATAAGGGCTCTCAATACACCTATATATTCAGCGATGTATCCAAGGACCGGCGTGAGCTTTGCCTCCGGATGATGCTGGATCAGGGCAAGATCGACCAGGCGCAGTACGACGCGGTGCTGCAGGACACTCTGGCAGCCCACATCAACCCGGGGCTGGATGAAAGAGACGAACTTTCATTTTATTTCGGCGATTATGTGATCCAGCAGGTGATCTCGGACCTACAGGAGGAGTTTGATCTGGAATACAGCGAAGCCAAGCAGATGCTCTACACCAACGGCCTTTCGGTCTACACCACCATGGACTCGGATATGCAGCTTATCGTGGAGGAGGAATTCTCCAATAACGCCAACTTCCCGGGTGTCGCCAACCTGAAGAAGGACGCCGGCGGCAACATCCTGGACGAGAACAAGAAAGTGCTGATGTACAGCTACGGCAACTATTTCGATGCGGAAGGCCGCTTCACCCTGACGCCGGAGGAATATGCCGGCAACAGCGACGGCTCCGTGACGATTTTCAAGGGGCGGCGCCTGAACATCTACAATACCACCGTCAACGGACAGACAGACTACAGCCTGGAGTTCA
>CALBZG010000007.1 GCA_937889655.1 uncultured Clostridia bacterium | reverse complement strand
CCACCGAGATCTACACTCTTTCCCTACACGACGCTCTTCCGATCTAAAAATTATCCACCGGTGAGAAGAAAATGCTTGCCAATGCAAAGCAGATTCTGATCAGCGAGATCGTACTGGTTCAAAATATAGACACTGCAAAGGCTACTAAATTGATCAACGATGCCATTTAAATCCTCGGCATACGGAGGCCGATCAAGCCTGCGACGAATCATCAAGATGAAAGGAGGAATCAAACAGAAATAAATGATAAAAAAATTAATAAGACTTGTGTTTGCTTCTGTCGGCGCAGCAGTCGGCTATGGGGTTTTTCTCCTGGCCAGGTATCTTATCGGATTCGCAGATGTTCCGCCTGATATCGGGTTTACAGAAGGACAGCAGATCGTTGCCGCAATTATTTTCGCAATTATTTTCGCAATTTTATTTTTTAGATTGGTGCCGACAATCAGCAAACAAAGCAAAAAGGCTGCAAAGAACATCGAAAGAGACCTGCAGGGTGTGGCAGCAAACGAGCTGGTTCTTGGGACTTTTGGATTGATTACAGGGCTGATCATCGCTTTTTTGATCAGTGATATTTTTAAAAATATCGAAATATTTTTTTTGGGGACCATTCTAACCATATTCACCTATTTGATCATGGCGTTTCTGGGTGTTGTCGTAGCAACCAAGGCAGGGCCTGACATACCGGCTTTGATGGCCGCCAGCAGTTCCCGGAAGGAAGGCGGCAAAACAAAAGGGAAGGGCCAGGATTTATCTCCTAAGATATTCGATACATCGGTAATTATAGATGGGCGGATCGCAGATATCATGAAAACCGGATTTCTGGAAGGGCCGGTGGTGATCCCGGAATTTGTTCTCGTAGAATTAAGGCATATTGCCGACTCTTCAGACAGTTTGAAACGCAACCGGGGAAGACGGGGACTGGATGTTCTGAACAGGATACAAAGCGATTATGGAGTCGAAATTTACAATACAGCTGCGGAGAAAGCTTTGGAGGAAATCCCTGAAGTGGATGTCAAACTCCTCAAATTAGCTCAGATCATGAACGGCAAAGTCGTAACCAATGATTTCAATCTCAATAAAGTCGCCGGCATAAAAGGCGTTGGGGTTCTCAATATCAATGAACTGGCCAATACGCTGAAGCCAGCGGTATTGCCCGGCGAAGACATGACGGTATTCCTTGTTAAAGAAGGCAAGGAAAACAGACAAGCAGTAGCCTACCTGGATGACGGCACTATGATCGTCGTAGAGGATGGAGATAAATTTATCGGGAAGACAACGGAAGTTCTCGTAACCAGTGTTTTGCAAACATCTGCCGGTCGCATGATTTTTGCAAAAATGAAAAGGGATAGAGATAAAGATAAATAAGGCATGTATAACAGTAAAAAAGTAGCAGCCATTATCGCCGCCGCCGGTGCAGGTAAACGCATGGGCGGCGGTATTCCTAAGCAATATATGGACATAGGCGGCAAGCCAATGGTAGTTTGGGCAGCGGAACCGTTCGAGAAGAGCGATTTAGTTGACCATGTTTGCGTTGTTGTAAACAGTGATTACGATGAAAGGATCCTTGAGCATCTGGCCCATGACACGATCCTGGTACTGGGGGGTTCTGAAAGGCAGGACTCCGTCTACAATGGGCTTAGAGCATTGCCCAGGGATACCGATATCGTGCTCATCCATGATGGCGCCAGGCCTTTTGTAAAAACCGAATTGATCAAAAGGGTCCTCGGAGGAGTAATGGAAAATGGAGCCGCAGTACCCGGCATTAGGCCAAAGGACACCATCCGGACACAAGAAAAGACATTGAATAGAAATGAACTTTATATTGTGCAGACACCCCAGGGTTTTGAGGTAGATATCATTTTGGAGGCATACGAAAGGGCGTTCGATGATGATTTCTACGGAACCGACGATGCTTCCCTGGTGGACCGCATCGGAAAATCCGTCGTGATTGTTGAGGGAAACTACGACAATATCAAGATAACTACTCCCGACGACTTGACTGCAGTGCCGAAAACAGATTTAATTACATATAAAATAGGGACTGGATACGATCTCCACAGATTAGAGAAAGATCGAAAGCTGATTTTAGGCGGCATAGTAATACCTTATGAAAAAGGTCTGCTGGGGCATTCGGATGCTGACGTGGTCGTGCATGCCCTGATGGATGCGATCCTGGGAGCCCTTGCGCTGGGTGATATCGGCAAACATTTTCCTGACACAGATAACAGATATCTGGGCGTATCCAGTATGGAGCTTCTGGCTGAAGTCATGGAGAAGATGAAGGATAAGGGTTATAAAATTGAGAACGCTGACCTGACCATCATTGCGGAAAAACCCAAAATCGCGCCGTATGTCGATGCGATGAAAGACAGTCTGGCTGGTGCTCTTGAAACTGAAACAGACAGGATAAGCATCAAAGCGACTACAATGGAAGGAATAGGACTGATTGGCAGAGAAGAAGGCATGGCCTGCCAGGCTTCCGTTCTGCTGGCATTTACCAACGAAGAAAGAAATTGATTGCAGGCGTTTCTGCCGCGATATTTCATATAAAGACGATATGACGATATAAGGAGAACAAACCAATGAGATTATCCCAAATGCATTTAAAAACTCTGCGTGAAATCCCTAATGAAGCAGAGATCGCAAGCCATATATTGCTTCTGAGGACCGGCATGATCAGAAAGCTGGTTTCGGGCGTTTATGGATTCATGCCTTTAGGCTTAAGGTCGGTCAAAAAAATAGAGAATATTGTCCGGGAAGAGATGGATGCAAAGGGAGGACAGGAAATACTTATGTCAGCGGTCCAGCCAGCGGAGTTGTGGATCGAATCAGGAAGATGGACCGCATATGGGCCAGAACTCTGGCGGCTGAAAGATAGGAACGGAAGAGACTTTTGTCTGGGCCCGACCCATGAAGAGATTTTCACCGATATTGTCAGGAACGATGTGAGCTCCTATAGGCAGCTGCCGCTGAACCTGTATCAGATCCAAACAAAATACCGGGACGAAGCCCGGCCGAGGTTCGGGCTGATGCGGAGCAGAGAATTTGTAATGAAAGACAGCTATTCCTTCGACAAGGATGCTGAGGGGCTCGATAAGAGCTACAACGATATGTATGATGCGTATGACAGGATATTCACTCGTTGCGGCCTTGTATTCAGGCCTGTTGAAGCGGATACCGGGGCGATAGGAGGATCGAACTCCCATGAATTTACAGCCTTGTCGGAAGTGGGAGAATCCCAAATCGCATATTGCGACAGCTGTGAGATGGCTGCAACAGTGGAACGGGCACAATGTGTAGATCAGGAAGCCGATACAGAGGAGATGCTCCTGATGGAGGAGGTTTATACACCGGGCACAAAAACCATCGAGGAGGTTGCTGATTTTCTTGGCATACCACAGAAAAAGACGATAAAAGCCCTTCTTTTTTCCAAGTATGACAGCGAAGGCAAGGAAAACGGCTATGTTGCGGCTTTTGTCAGAGGGGACAGAGAATTGAACATGATCAAGCTTGTCAATGCTCTTGGGATCCCTGAACATGCTCTTGAATTTGCCGACGAAAATAAAATGCATGAAGCCACCGGCAGCGTGGGAGGGTTTACCGGTCCGACGGGCCTGCGTAACTGCACCATTGTCGTAGATTCCGAGCTGACGCTGGCGAAAAATCTCTGTGCAGGCGCATGCAAAGAGGACCATCATATTATAAATGTCAACTACGGCAGAGATTACGAAGGGGATATTGTAGTCGATATCAAAACATTAAAAGAGGGAGATCCATGCCCGGTTTGCGGAAGTCCTGTCAAACATACAAGAGGAATCGAAGTAGGGCAGATATTCAAACTCGGAACGAAATATTCCGAGTCCATGGGGGCTTATTATAAAGACGAGAACATGCAGGACCGATTGATCGTGATGGGATGCTATGGCATTGGCGTAACCAGAACACTGGCGGCGATCGTTGAGCAGCACCATGATGAGAACGGCATCATCTGGCCTATGAGTACGGCACCTTATCACGCGATAATTACCCTGGTTGGCTCGGAAGACGCGACGCAGGTCGGAACTGCCGAAAGGATATACAAAGACCTTATAAACGCCGGCGTCGAAGTGCTGCTGGACGACAGAAAAGAGCGTCCGGGAGTCAAATTCAAGGACGCAGATCTTCTTGGCATACCAGTCCGCATAACTGTTGGAAGAGGCGCTGTGAACGGGATCGTAGAATTCAAACTGAGAAAAGAATCGGACAAGGTCGAAATAAGCATAGATGAAGCCATAAACAGAACAATAAAAATCGTGAACGAAGAGAGACGGGGATGAAAATTCTTTGGCAACTTTTTACTTGTTTTTTTAGAATAGGGCTTTTCACCATAGGTGGCGGCATGGCAATGCTGCCGTTTATATATAAATCTGTGGTGGAAGAAAAAAAGTGGCTTACAGAAAAAGAAATGCTGGACTGCATCGCAATATCCCAATCCTTGCCCGGCGTTATAGCAATAAACTCTGCGACATATGTGGGCAGCAGAAAGGCGGGATTCCTGGGGGCGCTTGCCGCCTCTGCAGGAGTGATCCTTCCGTCGTTCGTTATCATCATCCTTGTGGTTAAGTTCCTGGGAGCGGTCGGAGAAAGCAGCCAGATCGAGGGAGCCTTCATGGGGATCAAAGCGGCATCTTGCGGATTGATTTTATATTCGGCCTATAGAATGAGCCGTCAGCTTGATCCGGGCTGGATTCCCCGGATACTAATGGCTTTAAGCTTCGCCTTTATTGTAATATTTGGACTTTCAGCCATATGGGCGGTCCTTGCGGGGATTGTTTTCGGATTGATTTATCAATGGCTTGCAACAGAGAAGGGAGCGTAAAAATGATTTATTTTTCTCTCTTCTATATGTTTTTCAGAACGGGCCTTTTTGGCTTCGGAGGCGGATATGCCATGTTGCCTCTCATATTCCAAAGCGTCCAGGAATTCGGCATCATGACAAAGGAAGAATTTTCTGACCTGGTAGCTTTGTCCCAGATCACTCCGGGGCCGGTAGCGGTGAATGCCGCAACCTATGTCGGCTTCAATTACGCCGGGCTTCCTGGAGCGGCTATAGCCACGCTGGGTGTAACAATGCCCGCGTTCATCATGATGCTGGCAACAGTCAAATTTCTGGATAAATTTAATCAAAGTTTTTTTGTCAAGGGGGCTTTTTCTGGAGTGCGTCCCGTTACTGCCGGATTGGTCGCAGCGGCGGCGGTGATGCTGGCAGAGACGTCACTGTTTAATTCGCGGCTTTTTACAAAAGAATTTGTAACGGATATTATGGCCAATATCAATATCGTGCCTTGCATCATCTGTGCAGTTACGATAGTAATGGTAGGAAAGCTTAAGTGGAGTCCCATCACGGTTATACTGATGATGGGGGTGATAGGAGCGTGTGTATGTGGGTAGGAGGCAGTAGAGTTGTTATTCTGAAGGATGGCAAAGAAGTCCTGATGCTGCGGCAACATCAGGACGGTAAAGATATTTGGCTTGTACCCGGAGGAGCTGTTGAAACCGGCGAAAATTCAGCTGAAGCAGCGGTCAGAGAGGTCAAAGAGGAAACGGGTCTGGATGTGGCCATCGAAAGACTGATTTGGCATGTCGAGGAAGTTTCCGAAAAACGCGGGCAGAGATTTGTAAACTTTTTTCTGGCTCGGATCGTTGGAGGGGAGCTTGAACTGGGAGGGGACCCGGAAAGAAGTGTTGACGGCCAGGTCATGCGCGAAATAAAATTCGTCTCGAAAGAAGAGATGCAGAACTTATCAGTCCTTTACCCGGAATATCTGAAGGACGAGCTTTGGACAGCCATTGAAGAGGGTAGCTCTTCAGTCAACGCATATAAAATTAGAAAGTAGAGGTAGCAATATGACAAACATTATCATTGAAATGGAAAACGGGGGCGTCATGAAAGGTGAACTATATCCCGAAATAGCGCCTGTTACAGTAGCCAATTTTGTCAAGCTTGCAAAAGAAGGTTTCTATGATGGCCTGACTTTTCACAGAGTGATCCCCGGGTTCATGATACAGGGCGGGTGCCCTCTCGGGAACGGGACTGGCGGACCGGGATACTCGATCAAAGGGGAATTTAGAAGAAACGGATGTGAAAACAATTTATGCCATGATAGGGGTGTTATGAGCATGGCGAGAACAGCCAATCCCAATTCTGCCGGTTCGCAATTTTTTATCATGACATCGAAATCGCCTCATCTCGATGGCGAATACGCCGCCTTCGGCAAAATCCTGGAGGGACTTGAAGTAGCTGACGAAATCGTGAATACAAAGAGGGATTATGCTGATAAACCCGTTGATCCACAACGCATGAAAAAAGTCACAATCGTAGAAGAATAGAGACAAAAACCGCAAATTAGTACAGATAATTTGAGACCAAACAATATGGTGGAAAATGCTCAAAGTGTTGATTATAGAACATTTTTGGGCATTTTTTATGTGTAGATTTTGTGAAAAATGACGCAAAAAGGTTGACATAATAATCGCAATAAGGTAGCCTATAAAAAAGCTGGTCGGAAATAGCGGGTTTTAAATTTCCGAGAGAGCGAGGTAAAAAATGAAAAAAGGTATTACAGCTGCTGTCGTAGCAGTATTATTTGTTACATTATGCATATCTCCGGTCTATACACTGGGGATGCAAACTGAAGAGAAGTCGGGAGTGTTGACGGCAGGTTACGAAAAATCTCTTGAGAAAGTCGGATACGTCACTGAATATGAGTACAGCGATGATATGACAGAAGGCGTCAGCGCACTGATCAGCCAAGGCAGCACCGGACTAAAAGAAAATGTTGCCTATGTAGTGAGAAAGAACGGTATAATAGTAACATCGAAAACGATTGCAGACCTGACAGTAAAAGAATCGGTTAATGAAGTCATTTTAATAGGCACAGCAAAAAGGACCGCTTATGCATCGGGCAACCAGGAGCAGACAGCATCCAGGGTCAGCAGCGTTTCTTACAATGGCCCGATCAAGCAGGGCACAGGGAGCTTCATCAATCCCCTTGCAACATATAAGCTTGGCTCAAAATACGGAATGCGAAATGGCAGAATGCATTTAGGCGTGGATCTGCTGGCTCCGGCCGGCACGGATATCCTTGCTGCTGACAGCGGTACGGTGGTATTCACCGGATACAGGAACTCCTACGGGTTATTGGTCATAATAGAACATGGGAACGGCTTCGCCACTTATTATTCCCATTGCAGCTCCGTGTCTGTCAATGCGGGAGATGACGTGGTCAAAGGCCAGAAAATTGCGGATGTGGGCAGGACGGGCAATGCAACCGGCACCCATGTACATTTTGAAGTAAGGGCAAACGGCATTTGCGTCAATCCCGCAAACTACATATCTATAGCAGGCGTTTCAACGGTTTCTGAGCAGAAAGCGGCCACTGAAGAAGCTGCAGCTAAATTGCCGGAAGCAACAACGTCCATTGAGACGGCTCCGGAGCAAACGATTGAACCGGCAGAACAGCTCCAAACGCAGGAGGGAGCGGAAAATCCACCCGCATCATCGATTCCTGAGGCGATATCTCCGGAAGCATTGTCAGTGACAACCGAAGCCCTTGATAATGCAGAATAATAGTAGTATAATACTTGGCAGGCATTTATTGTCTGCCTTTTTCTTTTTGAGGGGCTTGGGACCTGAATGCATGATAAAATGTGCCGGATGCGGGTATAACTCATATGTGCATGTTTAATATGAATAATAGGAGATAAAATGAAAGTCTATAACACACTGAAAAGAAAAAAAGAAGAATTTGTTCCCATAGACAAGAATGAAGTTAAGATATACGTGTGCGGCCCAACGGTATACAACTTTTTCCACATTGGAAACGCCAGGCCATTTGTTGTTTTTGATACCTTAAGGCGCTATATGGAATACAGAGGCTATCATGTCAAGTTTGTGCAGAATTTCACGGACGTTGACGATAAAATAATCAATCGGGCCAGAGAGGAAGGCATCTCTGCGTCTGAAGTCAGTGAAAAATATATTGCGGAATACTATAAGGATGCTGCAGCGCTCAATGTAAAAAAGGCATCAATACACCCCAAAGTCACTGAAAACATTCAGGAAATCATCGATTTTGTCAAAGGGCTGGTGGATAAAGGCTATGCTTATGAGGTAAACGGCGACGTTTATTATAATACGCGTATGTTCAGCGACTATGGGAAGCTTTCCGGACAGAATATTGATGATCTTGAATCCGGCGCTCGAGTAGAAACAGGCGATATCAAGCGTGATCCGCTGGATTTTGCTCTTTGGAAAGCAAGAAAATCAGAAGATGAAATTGCGTGGGACTCTCCGTGGGGAATGGGCCGCCCGGGCTGGCACATTGAATGCTCTACTATGTCAAAGAGGTATCTCGGCGAAACAATCGATATCCATGCTGGTGGGCAGGACCTGGTTTTTCCGCATCATGAAAATGAAATAGCTCAGTCGGAAGCCCTTAGCGGCGCTCCTTTTGCAAACTATTGGATGCATAACGGCTACATTACCATCGATAACGAAAAGATGAGCAAATCAAAGGGCAATTTCTTCACTGTTCGCGATATACTCAAAGAGTATGACGGTGAAGTCATGAGATATTTTTTGCTTTCCGGACATTATAGAAATCCGATCAATTTCAGTGACGCTCTGATGGAGCAGGCAAAAAACAGCCTTGGCCGGATGCTGAACGCCAAGGCAAACCTGAGGCATCTTGCTATCAACGGCGGCGATCACATGACAGAATCTGAAAAGGAGACCTTTGGCGACCTGTCTGTATACAAAGAAAAATTTATCGCGGCAATGGACGACGACTTGAATACAGCGGATGCCATCACAGCCGTGTTCGAAATGATCACTGCAATCAATACAGCTGTTATCAACGGGGCCAGTACAGAATTCGCTTCGAAATGCCTTGCTTCATTACAAGAACTTTGCGACGTTCTGGGACTGCTTCAGGAAGAAAATGAAGAGAGCGTCGATCCTGAACTGCAAGCATTAGTGGATGAACGGCAGGAAGCAAGGAAAAATAAGGATTTCCAGAGAGCTGATGAGATTAGGGACATTCTGAAGGTAAAAGGCATCACTTTGAAAGATACCCCTCAGGGAGTTCAAATCATAAGAGAATAGTTGCTATGAAAAATTTGAACACCACGGCCCTTGCCTATATGGGAGATGCTGTATACGAATGCTACATAAGACTCCATGTTCTCCAGTCGGGCAAAGTGAATGTGGATGTGCTTCACAAGACGGCAGTTAAATATGTTAGAGCCGAAGGCCAGGCCACGGCTCTAAAAAAGATTTTTGACACATTGTCGACAGAAGAGCAAGCCCTGGTGAAAAGAGCCAGAAATCGAAAAATCGTTTCAAAACCTAAAAATGCAGACCCTGTTACCTATAAAATGGCGACGGCTTTTGAAGCGCTGATTGGGGATCTGTATCTCACCGGCCGAAGAGAACGTTTGGAAGAATTGATAGAAAAAGCGATAAATGCTATTGACAGCGAGGTTGATCATGAGTAAAGCGGATGAATTATTTGTAACCATGTGCATGGATATTCTCAAAAATGGGTATTCTTCCCAAGGCCAGATCGTACGCCCGAAATGGGAGGACGGCACTCCTGCGCATACCATCAAGCGGTTCGGAGTAGTCAACCGCTACGATCTTTCAGAAGAGTTTCCGGCGCTCACGCTACGGCCTACCGCCATTAAATCCGCTGTTGACGAAATGCTTTGGATATGGCAAAAGAAATCAAACAACATCAAAGACCTTAAAAGCCGGATCTGGGATGAATGGGCAGATGAAAAAGGGTCTATCGGAAAAGCTTACGGGTATCAGTTGGGCGTTAAATACAAATTTCCTCAGGGCGAGATGGATCAGGTCGACAATGTTATCTGGCAGTTAAAAAATTCTCCATATTCGAGAAGGATCCTGACCAATATATATAATTTCAGCGATTTAATGGAAATGGGACTGGAACCTTGTGCATACAGCATGACATTCAACGTGACCGGTAATAAGCTGAATGCTATACTGAACCAGCGCTCCCAGGACATACTGGCAGCTAACAATTGGAATGTGGTGCAATATTCTGTTTTGGTCCATATGCTGGCACAAACGGCAGGGTTGGTCCCCGGAGAACTGGTGCATGTAATAGCGGATGCGCATATCTATGACAGACATGTACCGATTATTGAAGAGATGATTTCGCGCCCTCAGTTTCCGGCGCCAAAGTTTAAACTAAATCCTGAAATAAAGGATTTTTACGAATTTACCGTAAACGATATCAAGATCGAGGATTATCGGAATAATCCTCAAATTGCGGATATTCCGATAGCGATCTAGCCATCGGGGAAAGAGGACTTACAGAGATATGAATGCGATAGTAGCTGTAGATAGAAATTGGGCCATTGGATTTCGGGGCGATTTACTTTGCCATATCCCTGGAGATCTCAAATATTTTAAGGAAAAGACAAAGGGTAAAATCGTGCTGATGGGAAGAACTACTTTCGAGTCTCTTCCGGGCAGGAAACCTCTCTCAGACAGGATAAATATCATTCTCTCCAGAAATCCTGCGTTTCATGCCCCATGCCTGGTATGCCATACGGTCAATGCCTTGGACCGGGAACTGGCCCATCATGCTCCTGATGATGTCTTTGTAATAGGGGGGGCGAGCATATATAGGAAGTTCCTCAAATTTTGCGACAAGGTCTACGTCACAAAAATTGACACTGTCTTCGAAGCCGACTGTCATTTCCCGAACCTTGACGAGGATCCTGATTTTGAGCTCGTATGGACCAGCGATGAATATGAAGAATCCGGCATTAAGTATCGCTTCACAGAATATAGAAGAAAGAATTGGTAATAACATGGAAAATAGAAAAAGCACGGGTAAAGGTAAAAATGCATTGGGCCGTCGTAAAGAATATCAATCTGGAAACAGGACCAAGCAGCAAGATGAAAGCAAAGTTAAATCCACAGGTAAAGCCACAAACAAACCTGCAAGCAGAACAGCAACCAAAACCTCAACCAGACCTGCAAAGCTTGCCGATAAAAGGGCTAAACGGCCTGTAAAGATCAAATCCAAACCTGCCATCAACCCCGCTGCGATCGACAACGACAAAGAGTATGCTCATGAGGATGCCAATATAATATGCGGCAGGCATCCGGTGCTGGAAGCATTAAAAGCTGAGCGTACCATCGATAAACTTATTGTTGGCCAAGGAACTGAGGGGTCGATCATCAAAATCATCGGCATAGCCAAGGACAGGGGAATCCCGATCCACTACAGCGAAAAGCCCGCCATGGACAGAATGTCCGGAGGTGGCGTGCACCAGGGCGTCATAGCTTATGTTTCGGCATACGAATACAGTGAACTTGACGATGTTTTTGCTTTGGCTGCCATGAAAGGGGAGGAACCTTTTGTAGTGATACTGGATAATCTGGAGGACCCACACAACTTGGGAGCGATCATCAGAAGTGCGGAAGGAGCAGGGGCTCACGGGGTCATAATCCCCAAAAGGCGCGCGGCAGGTATCACCGAGACCGTGGTCAAGGCATCCGCGGGAGCAATCGAATATGTACCGGTAGTCAAGGTCCCCAACATAGCGGAAGCCATCGAAGAACTGAAAGAACGTGGTCTGTGGATCGGCGCGTGCGATATGGGAGGAACGGTTTACAGCAAACAAAACTTAAAGGGAGCTGTGGGCATCGTTGTCGGCTCGGAAGGCTCGGGAGTTGGAAGGCTGATCAGGGAAAGATGCGATTTCATTGTTTCCATCCCGATGAAGGGAAGGATCAACTCTTTGAATGCATCAAATGCTGCGGCTATTATTTTGTATGAAATAAGAAGGCAAAGAGATGAAGGAGCCGTTTAAAGGTTTATCTGATGAAGACTTGGCTGTTATGGCCAAAAATGGGGATGGGGATGCCGCAGAATATTTGATCAGAAAATATAAGGATCTGGTTCGCGGCAAGGCCCGGATGTATTTTATTGCAGGAGCGGATTCCGAAGATATCGTCCAGGAGGGAATGATCGGGATATTCAAGGCTATAAAGAGCTTCGATCCCGGAAAACAGACGTCATTCCAGACCTTCGCTGAAATTTGCATCAATAGACAGATCATCGACGCGATCAAAGCGGCTGGACGGTTAAAGCATAGCCCGCTTAATGAATCGGTATCCCTGGATAAACCCATGGAAGGCAGTGAGGAAAGTACATTAAGGGATATCATCAGAGACCGGAACCCCGAATTGGAAGATATTGTTGTTTTAAATTGCGAGATGGATAAGCTATTGGTGCTCGGAAAGGAAATCTTCTCTGAACTTGAGCTTAAAGTCTGGAATGAGTATCTGAAAGGCAGAACGTATCCTGAAATCGCTGAAATCACTGGTAGAAGCGTGAAGGCTGTGGACAATGCTTTGCAACGTACGAAACGCAAATTGGAATTGTATTTAGGTATTGAAAAATAGCGGAATTTTAATTGACATAGCGGTTTATATTTAGTATCATAATCGTGGTGTGCTGATGTAGCTCAGTAGGTAGAGCACTTCCTTGGTAAGGAAGAGGTTCGGCAGTTCGAGCCTGCTCATCAGCTCCATTTTTTTAATTAAAAACTTTATAAAAAGAGTTTTAGGAGGAAAATTTAAAATGGCAAAGCAGAAATTCGAAAGAACGAAGCCGCATG
>CALBZG010000006.1 GCA_937889655.1 uncultured Clostridia bacterium | reverse complement strand
TGCAGAATCCTTGACAAATTGTCTTACGACATTATCAGGATAATTTTTATAGCCCACAGCATTGGCTCCTCTGAATAGCATCTGGAACATCACGTTTGGTATCATCTCTCTAAGACGTTCAAGCCTCTCCCATGGCGATTCATGAAGGAATCGGTAGGACACGTCGAAAGTTGCACCGCCCCACATTTCAATGGAAAACAGATCGCTTCCATAGACCGACATAGCCGGAGCTATTTTCAGCATATCCACTGTCCTTAGCCTGGTAGCAACGAGAGATTGCTGTGCATCTCGCAATGTGGTATCCGTCATGAGTAATTGTTTTTGGTCGAGTACCCATTCCGAGAGCTTTTTCGGCCCGAGGGTATCCAATATTTGTTTCGTACCAGTTTTAGGAACCATGTTTTCCACATCCGGCGCATAAGGGATATCGAACTCCGGTTTGGCTCCTTTGATCTCATTGACGAATTTGTTGCCCAGGAAACGGATCAGCTTCAGTTCTTTATCGCCGCTGGCCTTGATATTCAAAAGTTCGGGGTATTCCTCGATAAAGCCGGTATTGCAGTTCCCTGCTCTGAACACGGGATGATTCAGTACGTTGAGCAAAAATTCCACATTCGTTTTTACGCCTTTAATTTTTAATTCATCCAAAGCCCGGGTGGATTTTCTGACAGCGTCTTCAAAGGTTCGTCCAAGAGACGTCACTTTAACCAACAGACTGTCATAATATGGGGTAATTGTGGAGCCTGTAAACCCGTTGCCCCCATCAAGACGAATGCCAAATCCTGACCCTGTCCTGTAAACTTCAAGTGTACCTATGTCAGGTGTGAATCCATTGGCGGGATCTTCTGTGGTAACTCTGCACTGGATCGAAACCCCTCTCGGAACGATATCTTCCTGGCTTTTGATATTGATTTCATCTGAATCCAGAGCATACCCTTGCGCTATGAGGACCTGGGATTGAACGATGTCAATGCCCGTAGTCATTTCGGTAACCGTGTGCTCCACCTGGATCCGCGGATTCATTTCTATAAAATAGTGCTGGCCGTCACTCCCAACTAAAAATTCAATGGTTCCTGCGCTTCTATAATTTACGGCTTTTGCAATTTTTAATGCGTCCTGGCAAATCATTTGCCGTTGTTCATCAGTAATGCTTAAAGCCGGAGTCATTTCAACGACCTTTTGATGTCTTCTTTGTATAGAGCAGTCCCTTTCAAAGAGATGAACAAGATTTCCGTATTCGTCGCCAAGAACCTGAACTTCGATATGCTTCGGATTCTCGATGTATTTCTCAATAAAAATGCTCGATACACCAAAAGCTTTGCCTGCCTCACTCTGGGCATTGCGATATTCACTGATCAGGTCTTTTTCTTCCCTGACGATACGCATCCCTCTTCCTCCGCCGCCCGCTGATGCTTTTAGCATCACAGGATAGCCGCACAGACTGGCGAATTCAAGAGCCTCTGACTCATTCGAGATCACTTTTTGAACACCCGGAATCGTAGGCACTCCAACTTTCGTGGCAACCAGCTTCGAGTTGACTTTATCGCCCAATTGTTCCATCATATCATGAGTCGGACCAATGAATACTATGCCGGCCTCTTCGCACAATCTTGCAAATTCGGTATTTTCCGATAAAAATCCATAACCGGGATGGATAGCATCAACACCCTTGGCTTTTGCGAGATCAATGATTTCACGTATGCCAAGATAAGCTTCAACGGGAGCTTTGCCCTTTCCTATTTTATATGATTCGTCAGCCTTTGTACGGAAAAGGGAATACTGATCCTCTTCTGAATATATTGCTACTGTTCTTATGCCCAATTCCTTGCAGGCCCTGAACACACGTATCGCTATTTCGCCTCTATTGGCAACCAATACTCTTTTAAATTTTTTCAAATTTCCACCTCCTAATCAAGCTTTTCAGGATATCATATCAAAAATGCAGAGCAGTTTCAATATTTATCTTACTGAAGCGTAAAAGTTTCTTTCGTCTTGAAACAATTAATTATTGAAATATAAAACCGTCCGGTGATATCGCTCAGGGGACGGTTAAAACAAACAGCTTCAACTTTTTCTGATTTTACAATTTAAGCCTACAATAAAAATTTTGCCCATGTAATCGCTTTTTCAATTTGCGCATCAGTATCTTTTAATTTTGGACTGATAAGAGTGATCGTTGAAATAATATTTGCATCGGGGATCATATCCTGAATTTTATTAAACATCCTGTCGGAACCACCGCTGGATTGACAGGCTAATAAAGCCACCTTTTTGCCAAACAAGCTGTTTTCAAACAGGAATGCATTGATCGGCGGCGTCGGCGATGCTGCCCAGACAGGACTTCCAATGATGATGAAGTCATAATCTTTGGCATTGAAATGATAATTCTTGAGCTTGGACTTTTTACCTTTGATCGCAGCTCGTCCTCCTATGATCATTTTTAAGATCCCCTTGTTGGGAAAAGGCTTCACAGGATCAAGCTCCAGCGTGTCCATGCCGACGGCTGCTGCAATTTTTTCACAGACAAGCTTTGTGCTGCCATCCAATGAATAATATACCAAAATACCCTTCATAGTCACCCCTCCTGCCTACTGATCAAGCATTTTCAATCTGAATATTGTATTTTTCTATGGGGATCGGTCCGTTCAATACAGTGCGCTTTATTATCATCGTTCCATCCCTTTTTGTGCTGACACGCCATGTTGCCAGGGATAAACAATCATCGACCAACTCCAGACAGAAGATGCCTCTTGGATTTACACAACTGCCGCTATTAAAATACGCTGACTCTCCTGCAATAGCAAATTTCGGCCGGTGTGTATGTCCGCAGATCAATATTTTATTTCTTTTTTTGATCCACACATCATACATTTTTTCTATTTTATGTCGTTTCCTTCTGCTTTTAGCGGGACTGGCCGGATTTTTAAGGCCTATGATATGCATAAAGCGCCATAAGAATCTAAATAATCCATAAGAGAGAAAATGCAAGGTGTCATTGAGAAGATCCCCTTGATGCCCATGCACCACAAAAATTTCCTGGCCTGTATTCTTTTCGATAAAGACGAGGCCTTCATATATTTTTATGCCCGGAAAAAGTTCTTCCTGTTCGCCCATGTATTCATCATAAACACTATAAAGATCCTTAGCCACTCTGGCAGGGTTCTTATAGCAAATGTTGTGGTTGCCGAAAAGCATGTACATCCGGTTATCATCAAAAAAATCTTTCAGACGATTAAATGTAGTCACATGTGCATTTCTGATGACTTCAAAATTGTTATGTTCCCAGATCTCATCCCCGTCTCCCACTTCGACATATGTATAACCGTTGTCATAGTAATATTTCAAGGCATAATTAAATATTGGTTTATTTCTACCGAATTCGTCGGACAGGCTATCGTCTCCCCTATGCTGATCACTAAAGAAAACAAATTTAGAGGTCTTGTCAAAATAAACCGGGGTGGCGTTTTCAAACACCTGATCCAACCGTGATGTTGCTTTCATCTATTAAGTGTTCCCCCCAGGCTGGTTTCTTTTTTCAAAAGATAATTTATCCAAATATCCCTGTAGGATCAATACTGCTGCTTGTTTATCAATAACCTCTTTTCGCCGTTTTCTGCTCAGGTCTGCTTCTATTAGAATTCTTTCTGCCTGGACCGTAGTCAATCGTTCATCTTGAAAAACGATATTTATATGACTTTTACCCGTTGATCGGAGTTTGTTTTCAAGCATCGACTTGAATTCATATACCTTTTCTGTTTGCGGACTGTCTGTTCCGTCGAGTTTTTTGGGAAGGCCGATGACGATCGTATCGCATGCATATTCTTCTATAATATCCAGGATGACCCCGGCATCCTTGCGAATGCCGACCCTTTCGATCGTTCGAATGCCATGAGCACACAGCAAAAGGTCGTCACTAACAGCCACACCGATCGTTTTGTCTCCCACATCAAGCGCTAATGCCTTCATGGTTATTTCGACAGAAACGCCCGGAGCAGTTCTTCAACCAAGTCATCTCTTTCGATATGCCTGATTAGATTTCTCGCGTTGTTATGGCTCGTTATGTATGAAGGATCACCAGATAAAATATAGCCTACCATCTGGTCGATCGAATTGTAACCTTTTTCTTCCAGAGCGTCATAAACGGCTTTCAAAATTTCTTCGGTCGTAGGCTGTCCGGCTTTTTCCGGATTTCCATCAAATAAAATCGTATTTCTATCCATCTATACCACCTTACCTTTCCATATTTGAAATATGAACTTATTATAATTATACTAGACAAAAGCGGTAAAGTATATACCCGCGA
>CALBZG010000005.1 GCA_937889655.1 uncultured Clostridia bacterium | reverse complement strand
GCTATTTCGTTAAAACCTGCAATAGCAGGAGAATTAATGCTTTATGCGGATGCTGCCGTGTTTTCAACCGCTCAACTCAAAATGGGAAGCGGCACCTCCGGCATGCTGGTCACCGAGGTAAAAAAACAGATGAAGGCAGCGGCAAAAGATGCGGAAATTTCCATAATTGATGGGTCGCCTGGTATAGGCTGCCCGGTTATTGCATCGCTAAGCGGCGTGGACATGGTATTAATCGTTGCGGAGCCTTCTATTTCAGGCATCAGCGATATGAAACGCATTATTAAAACTGCCGAAATATTTCAAACAAAAGTCGCCATATGCATCAATAAATATGATACCAACATTCAAAATACAGAACAGATCGAGTCGTTTTGCCAAAAGTCCAGACTACCTTTTGTCGGAAAAATCCCCTATGATTCAAACGCTGTAAAAGCGATCAATGATGCAAAGAGTATTGTAGATATGGATTGTGCGGCAGGAAGAGCCGTCCGGTATGTATTTGATAAGACGATGAAGATCCTGATGCTATAGCAGAGAAATACAAATTATCTGTCAGCAAGTAGTCAATTAATATATAATAAAGGTTAAGTTAAAGGTAAAGGAGATTACTAAATGAGTGAGAATTGCAATCAAATTTGCAGCAGCTGCGGGGAAGACTGCGCAGAAAGAACGGAACCGATGGATTTTTCCGAGAAATTAAATGAATTAAGCAGCGTAAAAAATGTCATCGCTGTTGTTAGCGGGAAAGGCGGTGTGGGCAAGTCGATAGTCACCTCAATGCTTGCAGTTACAATGAACCGGATGGGCTATCATACTGCCATTCTCGATGCGGATATAACCGGCCCGTCTATTCCAAAAGCATTTGGGATAAGAGAGAAAGCAACAGGCAGCGTATTAGGACTTTTTCCGATCAGAAGCAAGACCGGAATCGATATTATGTCCATTAATCTTCTATTGGAAAATGATACAGACCCGGTTGTTTGGAGAGGTCCGATGATTGCGAATACTGTGAAGCAATTCTGGTCCGAAGTAATTTGGCATGATGTGGATTACTTGTTTATTGACATGCCGCCGGGTACCGGTGATGTGCCGCTTACTGTCTTTCAGTCCATTCCTGTTGACGGGATTATTATCGTCACATCTCCGCAGGAGCTTGTTTCAATGATTGTTTCAAAAGCTGTCAAAATGGCAGAAGCAATGAATATACCGACCCTTGGCATCATAGAAAACATGTCCTATTTTAAATGTCCCGATAATGATAAGGAATATAAGGTTTTCGGGGATAGCCACATCGGAGAAATCGCTGACACGTACAACTTGAAGGTGCTGGCTCAATTACCGATAGACCCAGATCTTGCCAAGTCATGCGATAGAGGTTTGATAGAGCTTTATGATGATACTTTCTTTATAGCAGCAGCAGAAGAAATAGAAAAAAAGGTGCACAAGGAAGAGATGAACGAAATAATGGATATATTAAAAATTGCAGTAGCAAGCGAAAATGAAATGGTGACGGGGCATTTTGGTCATTGCGTGAACTTCAATATCTTTGAAACACAAAATGACCGGATCGTAAAAAGCGAGTCCATAGCAAATCCGGGTCACAAGCCGGGGTTTCTGCCAAACTTCTTGAATGATATGGGTGTACAGGTTGTTATTTCAGGTGGTATGGGCGGTGGAGCTATCGACATTTTCAATGAAAAGGGTATCGAAGTAATTGTCGGCGCCAGTGGATATGCGGAAGCTGCGGTAGAGGCATACTTAACGGGCACTTTAAAATCCACGGGTTCTATTTGCCATGAGCACCAGCATCATGACGAATGCGGACAATAAAATGGTCATCCACACGATAGCCGGGGTGCTTTCACATAGCGCTGCGGGCGGGAGGTCTGTATGGAGCGTAATAAATGATAAAGAATGGATTATGGCATGAATCATATTGATAAATATACCTTGGATCCAGATCATAGTTTTGACTGCATGGTTTGCGGCAGAGAATTGTATTATACTTCAAACCTTTCAGTCCATGCTAAATGCTATTATTGTGGCAAAGAAGATATTACCAACGTCGTCTGCCTTAATGGTCACTATGTATGCGATGAATGCCACAGGAAAGATATAATGGAGATCGTCGAGCGGATCTGTGCAGCCTCGGAATCAACGGATCCTGTAGCGTTGGCGTTGAGTATTTTTGACTTGAAGCAGCTGCATATGCACGGGCCTGAATATCACAGTATCGTACCGGCTGTTTTAGTGTCTGCCTATGGAAATAGCATAAATAAAAAAGATGCTGCTGCCATCAAAGAAGCAATATTGCGGGGTAAAGCGATATTCGGGGGGATATGCGGTACTCATGGGGCTTGCGGGGCTTGTATCGGTGTGGGTATCGCGTATTCGCTTATCCATAACGTCACCCCGTACTCGAAGGAGGTTCGAGGAGAAGCAAATCGGATGACCGCACTTGCCCTGATCTCTATCAGCAAGTATGGTGGCCCCCGCTGTTGCAAAAGGGATTCCATGCTCGCCATCGAGACCGCAAAAAAGAATTTCGGTTTCTTTGACGATAATGCAGTTATTAGATACAAGTGTTCCCAATTATTTAGCAATCAAATGTGCATTCAAAATGAATGTCCGTTTTACCCAAATAAAGAAACTGAATAGGCGTATCTTCAGATATGATGAAGGAAGTGAGCTTTTGTGAAGGAAATGAAATATGTATATGGCCCAGTGCCATCCAGAAGACTGGGCGTCTCTTTAGGAGTCAGCCCTATCCCGAAGAAGGCCTGCAATTATTCCTGTGTTTATTGTCAGTTGGGCAGAACAGACCATATGACAAACACAAGACAGATGTTCTTCACCGTGAAAGAGATTATGGCTGAATTTGATGAAGTCTTAAGAAACAACATCAAATTCGATGTCGTAACGATCGTTGGTGAAGGCGAGCCCACACTGTACTTGGGGTTAGGTGAACTTATTTCCGAAATTCAGAAAAGAACGGACAAGCCGGTTGCAGTGATAACGAACGGAGCGCTTTTTTACGATGCGGATTTACGATCTGAATTGTATCAGGCCGATATCGTATTGCCTACCTTGGATGCTTATGATGAGGAATCGTTTAAGAAAATCAACCGCCCGCACGGTACAATTGATTTTAAAATGGTCAACGATGGCCTGAAAACATTTTCAGAAGAATATCAGGGGCAGCTGTGGATTGAGCTTATGTTGATCGATGGAATTAATGAAGATGATGAATCCCTTAGAAAATACTCCGAAGCGTTAAAAGAGCTTCATTATGACAGATTGTATATCAACACGCCGGTGAGGCCTCCGGCGGAGACCTTCGTGAAGGCAATCGATCATGAAAAAATGAGCCATGCCGTCGATGTCCTTGGGGGGATTTCGATCGATTTGTTGGACTCGCAAGGTTTCCATAGTGAAATAGAAGATCATTACGAAGCGATCATGAGCATTATAAAGCGGCATCCAATGAATCAATTCGAAATCAAAGGGTTTTTAGAGTCAAGAAGCTGCAAGAATATCGATGAAATCTTCGATGACCTGAAAAAAGACAGCAAGGTGGCCAAGGTAACTTATAAAGGCTATGATACCTATAGATTGAAGTAATCTATACAATCTTAAGCCCAACAGAAAGGCGGCTCTACCGGTTGGCAATCATTTTTATCCAGGTCCCGGTCGAGACAACTTCGTTCTTCTGGTTGAATACATCAACATGCCAGTTGAATATCCCTCGTGCATGATCGGATGTGAGATGCTTTTCGGCAAGAACCATGCGAACATGGATGGTGTCACCAAGCGTGACTGGCTTATTAAATTTCCAGTCCCTGATTTCGAGATTTGAAATCATGCTTTTGCTGAAATAATTTAAACGAGTATACAATCCGTTCGCCATTGCCAGCGTAAGCAGACCGTGGGCGATCCGCTGGCCGTGGGAAGTCCCCTGGGCGAAAGTAGCGCTCGTATGCAGCTCATTGTTATCCCCGGTCAAACCCGCAAAAAGCATCACATCTGATTCGCTAATGGTTCGGGTCGCTGTTACAAATTCATCTCCAACTTCAACATCTTGATAGTACAAATCTACGGTTGCTTTTTTCATAATGCCGCCCCTTCTCAACAAAATATTGTAACGCGTCTTATCCACTACTTTACTAAATCCCGCCAGCCCTCAAAAATCATGACCATTGCCATGGTGTCCAGTTCGCAATACTTCAAAAGCGCCTTCCGGATCTCCGAGCGCTCGTAGTCTGACATCTCTTCAAACTGCATCCTCGCATAGGCGGTCAGCGCCGCGCCTCCGTTTCGAATATCTTCATTTTCACTTAGGAGTTCACACTCTTTCTCTGTCAGGTCCTGAAACATCTTTGGAAGCAACTTGTAGGGATCCAGCACTTTGCCGTTCTCATACTGGATCCATTTCCAGGCATGGTAATTATGGCTGAAAACGCCATCTCTTGCCCCATATATCGGTTCTGAATATTTTTTCTGAAGGAACTCCGAGCTGTTAAGGATTGCGGGCAGAACATATTTTATCGAGTTCGATCCTTTTGTCGCCGGATCATAATAATACCTCTTAACCAGTTCACACATATCGATCATGCTGCGCGGGCCTGACTGTCTTTCTTCATTGCCGTTTTCAGGTTTCGTAATGGTTTTGATGAAAGCGCAAAGGTCCTCCCTATCTGCAATATCCGACTGATCCTCCATCAGCTGCTTGCAGATCATATTCAAATAAGTGTTCTCATGTGCCGCGT
>CALBZG010000004.1 GCA_937889655.1 uncultured Clostridia bacterium | reverse complement strand
GGGTAATGCAGAAAGTGCAAACAATCATAGGTGTGTGGATTTGAGGGTAGATTCAGCAATGTCTACCCGATGAAATTTTTGCACAAGAACCATGTTTATGTCCATTTTTATCAAAATGTATAATATCGCAAAATTTACATAAATAAACACTAGATGTAATAGCGATGGAATATGTATGTTGTTATCAATAGAGAACACATCTTATAGGAGGAGGGCACGCCGTTGGCATTTGGATTTGCGGATAATATTTTACTATGTATTTTCTCAATATTTACGCTCGTCCTTTGTAGTCGTTTTCCTATTAGACTTGGAATCATATTTTCGTTAATAAATGGTTTGGTAGGAATTAGCATAAATATGCTGGTTTTCTCCATCCCGTTTTTTTCTTTATCCAATTTGGCCATAATTTCCAGCCTTACTATAATCGGAACGCTGGGAAGCCTCTTGGGTTCAAAAAACAGATTGCTTCAACAATCAATTGAAAAACAAAAGTCGATGCTTTTGAAAACAGAAAAGGATTACAATTATTACAAAGACCTTTATGAAGATTCTATTCAGATCATTTCAAAAGACAAATTTTATGAAAAGCTCTGGATAAAGCTCAGAAATAGTAATTCAAATGTAAAAAAACTTATATGGCTTATCATATATCAGATTCTTGATTATAATGATGATTTCGAAAAAAGTGTAAAGACAATACTATCAATCGATCCAAGAATTTTCGCAATTACAAACCAAAGCGGTAGCATTATTGCTTTTAACGATACACTCATGGCCCTATACGGGTATGATTCAAAAGATAAGATTCTCGGCACCAATATTGTTGACTTAATTCACCTGAAAGACAGTGAAAAGGCACACAGATTTATATCTGATTCCACGAATACCGGATTAACTTACAAATCTCAGATGCAGCAAAGATTCCACGTTAAACCGAAGGGCGGCCGTCAAATACCAGAAGTCACATTGCCCACAATATCATTTGAATTTATAGGAAACGACTTCTTAATGATTGCATTTCTCGATGTCGACATGACTTATTCATTAAAGAATGAGGGGTTTGCATTGCAGGTCATTAAAAATGGCCTTTGGTGTATCGATCATGAACATAGGACAAGTTTTATTTCCGATTCTATAGCGCAGCAAGTCGGATATGAACCATATGAAATGATTGGTAAGGAAATATCGCATATTCTAAATGCAAAAGACCAAGATGAATTTAGAAATATATTTCATGAAATAGCAGATAGAGACACAGAGTTCCTAAATATAGATCTTTTGCACAAAAGCGGAAATTTTGTTTCTGTGCAACTCAAAATCAATGCCGTAAAAAACCAAAGCGGCGAATTACTTGGCCTGTCAGCAACCCTGGATGGCTCGAATAACAAGAGGATAAAAGAAACCCTGATCCACCGGCTGTCAATGGAGGAAATGATTGCTGATATTTCGACCAAGTTTGTTGCAATAGCATCAAATGAAATTGATCAGGAAATTGAAAATGCGCTGAATAGGATTGAAGACTTTGTAGGCATAAAGGATAGTTTTTTACAACTATCCTTAACGCAGACCAATCATAATAATTCTGAATCTGCTTTTATTACCAAATCGTGGCACTCTTCAAAACCTGCAAAAGAATTTTCGTATCAAGGCAGCAGGGATAATCGGCGAGAAGAAATCTTAACAATACCCTTGACTTCAGGCGGGAAATCCATTGGCTTTTTTAGATGCACACAAAATGAATATGCCCCGGACTGGATGGCTGATGATGTCAGGCTTGTACGGTTAGCTGGCGAGATTTTCATTAATGCTTTGGAAAGCAAGGAAAAAGAATTGAAACTGCAATTTAGTGAAGAGCGGCTGAGAATAACTCTTCATTCTATCGGAGACGCTGTAATTTCAGTAGACAATGACGATCAGATTACGATGTTAAATAAAGCTGCGGAAGATCTAATTGGAATACAAAAGATGGAAGCGATCGGTAAGCCTCTTGATGAAATTTTCATTACAGAGCAGGTACAAGATGATTCTGAAAGAATCATTGAGTCGGTTAATCTCTCATTAAAGTGTTTCAACGGCAATGAACGTTTTATTACTTATAACAGAAGCCTAATCATGGATAGTGAAAACAACATATACGGCTCAGTCATTATCTTCAGTGATATTACAGAAAAGAAACTCAAAGATGACAAGATACGCTACATCAGCTTTCATGACAAGTTAACGACTCTATATAACAGGGTATTCTTTGAAGAAGAGATGCATCGACTGGATGTAAAACGGCAATATCCGATCACAATTATTATGGGCGATTGTAATGGGCTAAAGCTTACAAATGATATTTTCGGACATTTAGAGGGCGATAAATTGCTCAAACAAATCGCACAAATTCTATTAATGACAACCCGGAAAGAAGATATTGTCGCTAGGTGGGGCGGCGATGAATTTGTAATCATATTACCGCGCACCGATGAAGTCACAGCAGCGATTATTATTGACAGAATACTGAAAGAATGCAGCGAAGCTAAATCAGATTTAATAAAGCCAAGTATTTCATTAGGCTATGCTACAAAAACAAATGATTTCCAGACAATAGAGTATATTCTCAGAGAAGCAGAGGATAGAATGTACCGACACAAACTGCTTGAAGGAAAGAGCGCACGCAATGCGATTATTTCATCTTTTGAGAAAATGCTATTTGAGCGGAATTATGAGACGGAAGAACATGCCAAGCGTATGCAGGAACTTTCTTTAGCGCTTGGCTCTAAAATTGGATTGTCAGAACATGATATGGACAATCTCAGTCTCCTCGCAACCCTTCACGATATAGGTAAAATAGGAATTCCAGATGAGGTGCTGCTAAAACCCGGACCTCTCACGATCAATGAATGGGCTCAAATGAAAAAGCATCCTGAAAAAGGATTTAGCATTGCAGAATCGACTAATGAGCTGAAAAACATCGCAAAACTTATTCTGCATCATCATGAACGCTGGGATGGCAAAGGATATCCAGATGGTCTAAAAGGAGAACAGATTCCACTGCTTTCTCGTCTTCTTTGTATTGTTGATGCTTATGATGTAATTACACATGCTCGGCCGTACAAAGAACCACTTTCTCATGAGGAAGCAATGGACGAGATTAGAAAATGTGCAGGAACACAGTTCGACCCAAGTCAGGTTGATGCATTTGTTGAATTAATGAGTACTTATTCAAAACAGGTTCCATAGATTGTCGACTTATCCGATCAACAGGAAGCAGCTGTGCTCAATCACGCATCCAGCGGCAGATCGTGTTTTTTCGATACTAAACGCTTCTCCGACGCGTATCGGAGATTTTTTGCTCTCTATTATATACTCTATAATTCAATCACGAAATTCATATGAGTCAATTATTTTGACTCCGAAAAAGTGTATAGGACTGATATATCAAAGATTTAATATATCAGTCCTATACACTTTTTTAAGAAATACTAAGCAATAAATTATAGCTAAAACCTCTGCTGAAGGCCATGCCCACCAGATCGCCGATACTCCAAAGAAATGAAGATACAGCCATGCCAAAGGAACTATGCCGATGAGCTGCCTGATGAGGGACTGCCAGAAGCTCAGCATGCCATAGCCTACAGCTTGAAAAAATGTAGCGGTCATGATGCCGAAAGCTGCTGGGATGAAAGTGAGACTTATCGTTCTCAAGGCTGGGATGCCCAGAAGCATCATGTTTTGAGATGCGCTGAACAAGGATAGAAGCGGCACGGGAAAAATCAAAAATACGGCGGTGCCAAAGCCGAGTATGCCCAGTGCGAATTTCAAACTGAAAAAGTAGGATTGCATCAGACGATATCTGTTTCTTGAGCCATAGTTGTATCCCATGATAGGCATTGAACCTTGACTCAAGCCGAAAACCGGCATGAAAATAAATGATTGAAGCCTGAAATAAACACCGACGATAGCCACAGCTGTTTCGGACACACCGGCCAGCATGGCATTGATTGAAAAAAGCATCACGGAGCTTATAGCCTGCATAATTATAGAAGGAAAACCAACAGTATATATATTCCTGATTGTTTTTATGCTCCATTTGAAGCCTTTCAGTTTGACCTTGACTTCGTGTTTGTGTGCGAACAGCAGGAAAAGGCCCATGCACATGGATACGAATTGGCCTGTTACCGTAGCAAGCGCTGATCCTGCGATCCCGAACTCCGGGAAGCCCCACAGGCCGAATATAAGGATCGGATTGCCTATGATGTTTATGACACCGCCGGTTATACTGCAAATCATGGGGCCCACCATGTTGCCGGTAGCCTGAAGAACCTTTTCTGTATTGATTCGAATAAAACTGAATAGCGAAAAGCCGGCAACGATTTTCAGGAATATCGTGCCTTGCTGCAGAACCTCGGGAGTATCGGTATACGCGTCAATGTAGATTTCCGCAAAAAAGACAGCGAAGATTGCAAAAATGGACCAGTTGATAAAAGAAAGCCTGAAACCATGACTGGCAGCGGAGTCTGCCTCCTCGAAGCGCTGAGCGCCAAGGGAACGGGCTATAAACGAATTGAAGCCGATACCGGTGCCAGCGGCCAGGGATATGATGAGTAGCTGTACCGGAAAAGCAAGAG
>CALBZG010000003.1 GCA_937889655.1 uncultured Clostridia bacterium | reverse complement strand
GGTGCGGATAAAAGGATTTGAACCTTCATGAAGTTGCCCTCACACGGACCTGAACCGTGCGCGTCTGCCAATTCCGCCATATCCGCATATATTTTCGGAAACGCAAGATAGATTATAACACAACATATCCATCCAATGCAATATATCTGCGCCTATTTTCTTGAATAATTTATCTTTTGCTGGACAATCATGAAATAGGAGAATGAAACATACAAAGGTAGATACAAACAAATAAAGATGTTATAATACTCAAGCGCAACTGATTTTATAATAATTACGCGCAGTATTTTTATTGAGACAGGTATATGCATATCAAGTTCAGGCAGGAGAAAGGCATGGAGTCACTAAAAGAAAAGATCATGGCGGAAGGCCAGGCTATCGGAACCGACATACTTCGCGTAGACAGGTTTTTAAACCATCAAATCGACGTTCAGTTCATAGAAGATATCGGTATTGAATTCAGAAACCGCTTTGGGGACTGTGAGATAACCAAGGTCCTCACTGTTGAATCCAGTGGTATCGTTATCGCTTGCGAAACCGCCAAACGTTTCGGCTATGTGCCGGTACTTTTCGCGAAGAAAGGCGCCCCCAACACACTGGTGGAGGGCAGCTACTGCGCACCGGCAAAATCGTTTACAAAAGGTATCGTTTCAACTTTAAGAGTATCAAAAAAATATCTCGGACCCGAAGACAGGATATTGATCATTGATGACTTTTTAGCCTATGGTGAAGCGGCTGCTGCCTTATGCGAGCTGTGCCGACAGGCAGGAGCAAAGGTTGTCGGTATTGGAGCTGTCATCGAAAAGGAATTTCAAGGCGGCGCGAACCGACTGAAAGAGAAGGGCTACCGTGTGGAGTCCCTTGCCATCATTGAAAAGATCTCCGAAGGCAATATTGTTTTCAAATAGCTGGACAGGCTACAGGCTGACGCGAAGCCGGTTTCGCTAAAACGGATTTACACGAAGTTATTAACAATTAATGTTCGTATATATACGAACATTATCGTTTTTTAAGCAAAATAATCGGCAAAATATCGCCCTTTATTCTTTACGGATATAAATGGCAGTATATAATTGATTTGTGATTAATATATTTTCTGTGTTGTAAAAAATCAAATATTAAAAGGAGAATTTCAAAATGAAAAAAGTCTTGGCAATTTTATTGACACTGGCCCTTGTTTTCAGCTTCGCAGCCTGTGGCGGCACTGAGGAAGAACCTGCTGCCGAGCCAGCTTTGAAGGTTGGCTTCATCTATATCGGCGTTATCAATGACGGCGGTTTCACCCAGGCTCATCATGAAGGAACAAAAGCGATGGAAGAGCATTTCGCCGGCCAGGTTGAGACAGCTTATATCGAAGGCGTTGATGACACCGACATCCAGGCCTCCAAGGATGCTGCGCTGAATCTTATTGATCAGGGCTGCAATGTGATCGTCGGCACAAGCTATGGATTTATGGACGCTTTGGATGAACTTGCCAATTCCGGAGAATATGACGACACCGTATTCCTTCATTTCTCAGGCAACAAGAGCAACGAAACGAACTTTGAAAATTATTTCGGCGCTATTGAGGATGCAAGATATCTCTCAGGCATGATCGCAGGAAGCATGACGGAAACCAACCTTTTGGGTTATGTTGCGGCGTATCCTTATACAGAAGTCAATATTGGGATCAATGCCTTCACTTTAGGTGCCCAGTCAGTCAATCCGGATGTGCAGGTCAAAGTAGTATATATCAACAGTTGGTACGATCCTGAGACCGAAAGAGCTGCCGGAGACGAACTGGTTGCTGCAGGCTGTGATATTATAGCGCAGCATTGCGATACAACTGGCCCTCAATTGGCAGCAGCAGAGGGTGGCGCTTTCTCCATCGGATACAATTACCCGAACAACGTTGCGCCGGAAGCTTTCCTGACAGCTCCTATATGGCATCATGATGTATACCTGATCGACAGAGTACAGAAAATCATGGATGGTACATTCGTTCCGGAAAATTATTACGGAAGCATGGCGGAAGGATATGTTGATCTTGCGCCGATGACAGATCTCGTGCCGGCAGAGGTGCAGGATATGGTCAATGCAAAGAAGGAAGAAATAGTAGCCGGCACTTTCAAGCCTTTCTCCGGATACATCGAGTACAATGACGGTACTGTTATGTGTGAAGAAGGACAGACTATGACTGTTGCAGAAATTTGGCAGATCACGGGTCTCGTTAAGGGAGCAAAATAATTAAGCATCATCGTATAGAACGGGAACAAAGAATCAAATAAAACTGAAGCTACGGAGCAGGGGACATTCAATTATGACTGTCCCCTTATACCGTATATGGAGGACATGGAGTGCAAGAGCAGATCGCAATAGAAATGAAAGGAATATCCAAGTCTTTCGGGGCCTTAAAAGCCAACGAAGACGTAAACTTGTCAGTAATGGCAAGCGAAGTGCATGCTTTGCTTGGTGAAAACGGAGCAGGGAAAAGCACTC
Organism: uncultured Clostridia bacterium; assembly: GCA_937889655.1. Classification (GTDB taxonomy): domain Bacteria; phylum Bacillota; class Clostridia; order Peptostreptococcales; family Anaerovoracaceae; genus CALBZG01. The sequence goes on along the minus strand of CALBZG010000003.1, from coordinate 2,892 downwards.
TGATGAATATGCTTTCGGGAATCTACCAACCGGACAGCGGAGAGATTTTTGTTTTCGGCGAAAAAGCGACCTTCGCTTCTCCCAAGGAATCCATCAAAAAAGGCATAGGCATGATACATCAGCACTTTAAGCTTGTTGACGTATTGAATGCAAAAGAAAACATCATCATAGGACAGCCCTCGAGCCTGTTCCTCAAGGAGAAAGCTCTTTCGATGAATGTGCGGGAAATCTCCGACCAGTACGGTCTCGACGTGGATCCCGAAAAAAAAGTATATGATATGTCTGTTGGTGAAAAGCAAACTTTGGAGATCGTTAAAGTGCTTTACCGGGGCGCCAGGATTTTGATCATGGATGAGCCTACCGCTGTTCTGACGCCTCAAGAGATCAAGAAACTGTTTCAGATCATCAGAAATATGAAGGAACAGGGCTGCGCCGTCGTTATCATAACCCACAAGCTCAACGAGGTCATGGAGATCTCAGACCGTATAACCATCCTGAGAAAGGGAAGATCCATCGGTACCGTATCAACCAGCGAGGTCGAAGTCCCCTCTCTTATCGAGATGATGGTAGGTAAAAAAGTAGATCTTGACATTCACAAGGAAAAGTATACAGGAAATCGTCCGTTGCTTGCTATGGATTCAGTTACGGTGAAGGACAGGGAAGGTAAAAGCGCCTTGGAAGACGTGAGTTTCACTTTAAGCAACTACGAAATACTTGGAGTTGCAGGAGTAGCGAACAGCGGCCAGAAAGAGCTTTGCGAAGCTATAGCAGGCCTCGTTCCATCCACTAAAGGGAGAATATTTTTTGAAGGGGGTAACATAGTCGGAAAAACTCCAAGAGATATCATCCGTCTGGGAATCCGAATGGGGTTTATACCGGAAGACAGATTGGGTATGGGCCTTGTAGGGAGCATGGACATCATCCATAATATTGTTTTAAAGGATTATCAGAATCAGCCTGGGATTTTATTAAAAAGGGGACCCAGCGCTGCAAAAGCGAAAAAAATCGTGGAGTCTCTCGATATTCAGACTCCGAGCATATATACGCCAGTCAGAAAACTTTCCGGAGGGAATATACAGAAAGTGCTGCTGGGAAGAGAAATCGATTCAAACCCCAAGGTCCTGATCACGGCGTATCCGGTCAGAGGCCTTGATATCGGGGCGTCATATAAGATCTATGAGCTTCTGAATGCCCAGAAGGCGGCCGGAGTGGGAGTACTTTTTGTGGGCGAGGACTTAGATGTCCTGATGGATCTTTGTGACAGGATACTGGTCCTGTGTCATGGGAAGGTAACAGGGATCGTAGATCCGAGTAATGTTACCAAAGAAGAGATCGGTTTGCTTATGACGGGCTCAAACCGTATTGAGGAGGAGGTCAGCGCACAATGAATTTCTTGAGACTAGCAAAGCGCGACGATCTTCCGCGGAAAAAAGAATGGATCATCCGTATTGCAGCAGTTTTATTGTCTTTGGTATTCGCGGGTCTGATCCTGCTTATTTTCGGGCTCCACCCTCTTGAAATTTTCAGGACGATCATTGAAGGGGCCGTGGGCTCCGAAATGCGGATCAAGCAGACCGTCATCAAGGCTGTGCCTCTTATAATAACATCGTTGGGCATCCTTGTGGCCTTCCGGATGAAGTTCTGGAATATCGGAGGCGAAGGCCAAATCATGATGGGCGCTTTTGCAGCCAGCTATGTAGCCCTATTTTTGCCGGAAATGCCTAAGGCGCTAACTTTGTTGGCCATGGCTGTGGCAGCGATGATCGGCGGTGGGATATGGGCTTTTATCCCCGCTATTTTCAAAGCGAAAATGGGGACCAATGAAACTATATTCACGCTTATGATGAATTATGTGGCGATCAAATTCGTAACGTATCTCCAATATCAGGCATGGATGGATCCGGCGGCCAAGGGATTTCCTAAAATTGCACCTTTCCCTGACAGGGCGCTGTTGCCCAATGTCTTTGGCGTACATGCGGGATGGATCATCGCGATCCTATGCGTGGGCTTCGTTTATTTTTTCATGAATTATACGAAAAAAGGATATGAAATAGCCGTTGTGGGTGAAAGTGTAGAAACAGCAAGATATGCAGGCATGAACATCAACAGGATCATCATCATTTCCATGATCATTTCCGGAGGACTTTGCGGACTTGCCGGGATGATCCAGTCTGCGGCAGTGGAGAAGACACTATCTGTGGGCATATCCGGAGGGTATGGATTTACAGCTATTATTACGGCCTGGCTCGGAAGGCTGAATGCCATCGTGGTCTTTTTCGTATGTATCATCTTTGCCATGCTCATACAGGGCGGCGCATATATACAGATCGCACTGAACGTCCCAAGCGCTGTTGCGGATGTTGTACAGGGGATCATACTCTTTTTCGTCATAGGAAGTGAATTTTTCCTGCAGTATAAGGTGCTGCCGGGACAACGCCTGCAACGCAGCAGAAAGGAGGCGGCTTAATATGGAAAGTTTCTTGGCTACTTGCATCGTAGCGGCGACTCCGCTGATTTTTGCAACGGTTGGCGAAATAATCACTGAAAAAGCCGGCGTTCTTAATCTTGGCGTCGAAGGGATGATGCTGATGGGAGCGGTGATCGGATTTATGGCCGGATTAAATACTGGAAGCCCTTATGCGGCCTTATTTGGCGCACTTGCAGCAGGAGCGGGGGGCGCTTTGATATTTGCGGTACTCACGGTGACACTTCGTGCAAATCAGACGGTGGTCGGACTTACCCTGACGATATTCGGAACCGGATTTGCCAGTTTTGTGGGACAACCAATGCTGGGATCGATGGTACCGGAGAATGTAGGCTCGTTTTTTGCCAAGCGGTCCATTCAGATCGGAAGAGCGTCGTGTAGGGAAAGAGTGTAGATCTCGGTGGTCG
>CALBZG010000002.1 GCA_937889655.1 uncultured Clostridia bacterium | reverse complement strand
TTTCCCGTTCCAGTTCCTCGTCCTGGCCGGGAACATTGATGAAGACTTCATCCACTGCGTGGGTCTTGACGAATTCTATGAAATTACCGGCACCAGCAACCACGGGGATCCCGTTGACGCTGCGCTTCACCACCTCGGAATCCAGGACAACGATTCCCTTGATCTTATACTCGTTGTATTTTCCCATCAGCAGCTGCTCCACCGTGCTTTCCAGTAAAGCCCTTGTGGTGACCAGCACCAGCAGCGACTTGTTCCTGCTTTGTGAATATCTGCGGGACAGCCAGCCCTTATGAAGTACTCTTCCCGTGTATAGAAAACAGAAGCTTAGAACGCCCATGATGAACAGCACCAGACGGGAATACTCTCCGGTATGCTTCGTCGTGAATAGAAAGAAAAGGACCAGGGAAAACAGGACGAAATTATGTTTCGCAACGGCTTTGAACTCCTGCAGATATCCTCTTCTCAGGATGCCCGAGTACCCTTCCGTAAAGAAGATGATGGCAATATGAAGCAGTGGCAGCAGTATCGCCAGTGTCTCGTAGAGGAGGATGTTCTTCGGCATCCCGATGCCGATGCGGATGAAATATGCAGTGATCAATGCTAGTTCTAAACCAAGGATGTCGATTATTGTAAAATCTATATGTTTCGGCCAGCCCTTTTTTGCCTTCATATACATAATAACAACTCCTGCTCAACGTTTAGTTTAATGCCGCCATCGCCTTTTCCATCAGGGCGCTGCGGTTGGCTTCCTTGATGCTGTTATATTCTGCCCGGTATTTCGCAACGATGGCCCCGGGATCGATCCCCTCGGCTGAAAGCTGCTGCTCGATGGTGCTGATGAGGGAACTGAAGCTGGCGTCCATCTGGCTTTCCATCACATTGGCCTTGGCCAGGAATTCCGTGGCCAGTTTGCCCTTGTTGACCGCTGTGGCCTGTCCGCTTTCTGCCAGCGTCAGGTATTCCGCCTTCGCTTCGGCCAACAGCTCGTCCACCATGGCGAAGGCCTGGTTCTTCTGCTGGTTAAGCGCCTGGCTGTAGGTGACGGAAAGGGTCTGGAGCACCCGCTGTTTCCGCTCGTCCTCCAGCTTGGAAAGCTCCTGGGCGATGACCTGCTTCTCCGCCTCGGTGATGAGGGCTTTCGGCGCTTCTGCCGGCGGCGCCTCGGCCTGTAGGCTGTCGTCGGAGGTGTCGGTGCTTTCAATCTCCGAAACCAGCTGCTCAGTGAATGCTTGAGCCGTCTTAGTGGTCCTTGCTTCGTATTCCTTGACCTCGTCGGAGTGGGTCCAGACAATAAAAAACCCTGCCAGGATAATCAGTATGCTGCATAGTGAAAGACCTATCACGGCAAGTGTTCTTTTTTTTCGTTTCTCAGTCTTAACCTTCCTTTTGGCCATGTACACTCCGAATGGTTCGCGCAACACGGGCGGATTTTACTCCGCCCACATCACACGGATTTAGCAAATATGGTTGATTATCGGTTTTCAATTTATGAGCCTGCTTGGCTTCCAGCCAGCTATATTGCCCGGCTTCTACACATCCGCCCTCTTGAGCTGGAAAATCAGCGTGTCGGCTGTTCCGCCTGCAGGCGTAAGCTTCAATGTGACGGTATAAGTGTTCGCGGCCATTTCCTTGAACATGGCATCGATTACATCCTCGAACAAGCCGGTGCCATCTACGGTTTCTGTCTGTTTTACTCCGTCCACCGTATACCATCCTGTTGCAGATCCGCCAAGAGCATCCAGTATCGTCGCAAGGTTGCCCAAGGTGACACTGTCGTAGTCGCTGAGGGAATCGACGTTCGCTTTGGTAATGCCGCTGGTGGATGCGTAAGCCACATCTTTGGTACCGTTATTAATGGACATTTCAGCGGTATAGGTGACATTATCCGTATTGGTGATGGTAACATCAACCGCTGCGTTATTCTTATCGGCGTCCGCTCCGATGATATACAAATCAGGGGTTCCGGATGGTGTGATTTCTGTGCCGTTCACTTTAACACTGGCGATGGACATAACTGGTGTTTTCGGAGTTGTAGGTACGATCACTCCGCCGCCTCCGCCGAATACGATCTCCTGGACCACAGTCTCAGTGGTTCCGGCCTTGACAGCAGTGGAGCCTGCCATAACGCCGGTGGTGCCTGGGCCTGCGGTGACTTTGGTGTCGACGGTGTTGACGATGACGTCATTGGCGTTGGCGAGTACGGTCTTGACTTCGCCTTCGCCGCTGATCACGGTGCCTTCACCGGTGACGGTGATGCTGCCGATGCTGGATTTATCGTCTACGATGATCTTGGACTCCTCGCCGCTGACAATGGCCGTGCCGATGGTGGCGTTGGTGGCTGTCACGGTGATGTTGTCCGATAATACATGGATGGTGCCTACATTGCCTTCGATGATGACGTCCGCATCACCCATGACATAGATCACAGGGATCTCTGCGCCGTTTGCAGCGAAGA
>CALBZG010000001.1 GCA_937889655.1 uncultured Clostridia bacterium | reverse complement strand
TTCTGAAATGTGGCAATGTTGCCAAATTCGTGCTCATTTTGTAGCAATTAAGTACGAGAAAACTGCAAAGTGCTCATTTTATACCTTTTGTTGCAAGGTGTCGCAGTCACCATAACGTAAAAAGACTATACCGGTTATTCGGTATAGTCTTAAGGTCGATTTTATTTAATTGCTTAATTGTTTAATTGTTTGCTTAATTGTTTGCTTGATATATCCGACCGTCAGATGCAATACTGAATGCAGCTGCCTTCCCTATTTAATATAACTGTCGAAATAGCCCTGGATGTAGACAAAAGGTGTGCCTTTATCTCCCGATCCGGAGGTGAGGTCGCATAGTGACCCGATAAGATCCGTGAGCCTTCTTGGCGTTGTGCCCTGAGCTACCATGGCATCGGTCATATGCTGGTCCTTATTTCTGATGTAGTCGGATATGGCTTTTCTCAGTTCATCGCCGCATAGGTCCTTGAAATCGTTATCTGCAAGGTACTTCAGCTTCACTTCCTTCGGAACGCCTACAAGGCCCTCGGTATAGCCGGGGGATACTACAGGGTCGGCCAGCTCCCAAATTTTGCCTACCGGATCCTTGAACGCGCCATCTCCATAGACCATGACTTCAACATCTTTGCCGGTCCGTTTTTTAATATCGACCCGGATCCCATTGACAAATTCCGTGCAGTCATTCGGGAAAAGCTTGATCCGGCTCTCTGTGGCTTTATTGGATCCGAGAAGGCCGTATTTTGTATTAAAGCCTGAATTCTCGATTGGAGATGTCATGATGTCATCAAGGCCAAGGGCGATTTCAGCACCGGCTTCCTTCAATATTCTTTTAGTTCTGGCTCGGGTATGGATATCGCAGGTCAGCACTCTTTTGGTATGCTGCAGGATAATTCTGGGATTATTTGCGAATATGATTTCGCATTCGGCTCCTTCGCCCTCAACCAACTCCTTGTAATATTTAACGTAGTTGACGCCTGTGAAGGTATGCTTCGCTTCTCCAAAATGCTCGAAGAATTCCTCCTCGGTCAAAACATCGCTGTATGGATTGATCCCTTCCTCATCCAGCTTGTCGAGATCTATCAAATGGTTGCCCACTTCATCTGCCGGGTAGCTAAGCATCATCACGATTTTTTTCGCACCTTTGGCTATACCTCTGAGGCAGATCGCAAATCTGTTCCGGCTCAGGATAGGGAATATAACGCCTATGGTTTCACCGCCGAGCTTTTCTTTGACATCAATTCCTATCTGATCGATACTGACGTAATTGCCTTGAGATCTGGCTACAACGGCCTCTGTAACACAAACGATATCCCTGTCATGTATTTCAAATTCTCCGGAGTCCGCAGCAGCCATCACTGTTTCGATGACGATCTGATGGAGGTCGTCGCCTTCCCTGATGATCGGTGCTCTTAATCCTCTGACTACTGTTCCGAATTTTCTTTCTGCAACTTCCGCCGTTAAGTTATCAACATCTGCCATATAATACACCATCCTTTTTGCGTTTTCATAACGAGTTATTATATTATTTTTGAAGACTGATGTCAAACTATGGCATCAAGATGATATCTTCCCTGCCCGGGCCATTGGAGACCATGGTGATCGGAATACCGATCTCTATTTCGATTTCACGAACATAATTCCTGCAGGCTTCCGGCAGGTCGTCGAACATGCGAATTCCTCTGATATCGCATTTCCAGCCCGGCAGTGTTTTCAACACCGGTTTAGCCTTGTAAAGAACGGTTGTGTTAGGGAATTCCCTTGTCACTTCTCCGTCGATTTCATAACCTACGCAAATCGGGATCTCCTCCAGATAACCCAGCGGGTCCAGCACGGTCAGCGCCACTTCTGTAGCTCCCTGGATCCTGCAGCCATATCTGGTAGCCACCGCGTCAAACCAGCCGACTCTCCTAGGTCTTCCGGTGGTGGCGCCGTATTCGCCGCCATCGCCCCCTCTGTTTCTCAATTCATCAGCCTCTGCGCCGAAAAGTTCGCTGACAAACGGGCCTGCTCCTACAGCGCTGGAATAAGCTTTGGCTACTGCCAGGATCTCCTTGATTTCATAAGGCGGAAGGCCCGCCCCCACTGCAGACGCAGCCGCAAGAGTTGATGAAGATGTGACCATTGGATATATGCCGTGATCCGTATCCTTAAGGGCGCCAAGTTGGCCTTCCAGCAGAATCTTCTTGCCGGTCTTCACAGCGTTCCGGAGAAACTCCGAGGTGTTGCCCACATAAGGTCTGATCAAATCCCTCCATTCGATCATAGTCATGTACAATTTATCCGGATCAAGAAGAGGTTTATGGTACAGATTCTCCAGCATAACGTTCTTAAGCAGGCACACATTTTCAAGCTTAGCCTTCAAGGTCTCATTGTCAAAAAGCTCGCATACCTGGAATCCTATTTTGGCGTATTTATCCGAGTAGCAAGGTGCGATCCCGGATTTTGTGGAGCCGAAGGATCTTCCCGCAAGGCGGTTTTCCTCATACTCGTCAAAAAGAATATGATAAGGCATTACGACCTGCGCCCTGTCTGATACAAGAATCCTTGGCATCGGAACGCCAGCCTCCACAAGGGAGTTGATCTCTTTGATCAAGCCTGTTATCGAAAGGGCCACGCCGTTGCCGATAACATTTGTGGTATGACTGAAAAACACTCCCGAAGGCAGCATGTGGAGCGCGAATTTGCCATAATTATTCACTATGGTGTGCCCTGCATTATTGCCACCCTGGTACCTCACGACGATATCCGCGTCCCGGGCAAACATATCTGTAATCTTTCCTTTTCCTTCATCTCCCCAGTTTGCTCCTACTATAGCTTTAGCCATGGTATCACCTCAATTCGATAAAATAAACGATTTAAATTTTCATTTTTTAATGCTTATTCGCGTAATGATTATTTTAATTATATTGACTATCTCTGCGACATCTCTGCACCAACTCCCGAAATGTCCAATAACAATACTTGATCAGACTTTCACATTTCCTTTTATACCCAGAATGCTGCGGTTTTTATCAAGAATCGGATTCACCGAATTCATGATGTAGTCCCGGGTCTGTTCAGGCGCCATGCCGATAAAGTTTTCGGGTTTCATGATGGCTTCTATTTCTTCTTTGCTCATGCCGAAGGACGGGTCCCGGGCGATCCTATCCAGAAGGTCGTTTGCTTTCCCCTCTTCTTTGACCAGCCTTGCCGCTTCCATGCTGTGCACTCTTATTCTCTCATGAAGCTCCTGCCTGTCTCCGCCTTTTTTCACGGCTTCCATGAGGATGTTCTCTGTTGCCATGAACGGAAGCTCCGCCTGCAGATGCATAGCTATAACCTTCGGATAGACCACGAGACCGTCAGAGACGTTCATGTACAGTTCCAGAATGCCGTCTATGCTCAGGAATGCTTCAGGAACTGACAGTCTTTTATTGGCTGAATCATCCAGGGTCCTTTCGAACCATTGGGTCGCCGCAGTGATCGCAGGGTCTGCCATTAATGTGATCACATGATTAGCCAATCCGGCCATCCTCTCACAACGCATAGGATTACGTTTATAAGCCATCGCCGAGGATCCTATCTGGGATTTTTCGAAAGGCTCTTCGATCTCTTTCATATGGGCCAGAAGGCGGATGTCATTTGAAAATTTGTGGGCGCTCTGTGCTATTCCGCCGAGAACAGCAAGTACGCGACTGTCTACTTTCCGGCTGTATGTCTGCCCGGAAACCGGGTAGGTTTCATCAAAACCCATTTTTTCGGCGATAAGGGCATCCAACTTTTTAACTTTTTCACCGTCCCCACAGAATAGCTCCAGAAAGCTCGCCTGAGTTCCTGTAGTCCCCTTGGATCCAAGCAGCTTGATCGATCCGAGGACATAATCAAGATCTTCAAGATCCATCATCAGGTCCTGTATCCAAAGAGTGGCTCTTTTTCCTACAGTGACCGGCTGAGCCACCTGATAGTGCGTATACCCAAGGGTGGGCATGTCTTTGTATTTCATGGCAAAATCCGATAAATTGCTGATGGTATTGATCAGTTTGCTTTTGACCAGCTTCAACGCATCTGCCATGATGATCAGATCGGTGTTGTCTCCCACATAGCAGGAGGTCGCTCCCAGGTGTATGATGCCTTTTGCATTTGGGCATTGCTCTCCGTATGCGAAAACATGGGCCATCACATCGTGGCGCACTTCCGACTCACGTTTGGCTGCCGTATCGAAATTGATATCATCAAGGTTGGCCCTCATTTCGTCCAGCTGCTCCTTGGAAATGGGCAATCCCAGCTCTCTTTCGGCTTCTGCCAGCGCCAGCCAAAGTCTTCGCCAGGTTTTAAATTTTTTATCGGGTGAAAAAAGGTATTTCATAT